>NZ_FLRH01000004.1:55000-401064 GCF_900089585.1 Micromonospora sediminicola
ATCCAGCACGGCGGCGTCTACTGCTCGGTGGTGGAGACCGCGGCCAGCGTCGGCGGCGCACTCTGGCTGGGCGAGCGGGGCAACGTGGTCGGGGTGTCGAACCAGACCGACTTCCTGCGCGCGGTCCGCGACGGGGAGCTCACCGCGGTCGGCACCCCGGTGCACCGGGGGCGCAGCCAGCAGCTCTGGCTGGTGGAGATCACCGACGGGGACGCCCGTCTGGTCGCGCGCGGCCAGGTGCGGTTGCAGAACCTCACCGCCGGCTGACGCATTCGCCCGAAACCGGGCGCTGACGCCGATATCGTCGCGTCGATGAGACTGCGCGCTGCCGACCCGACGTGAGGAAGCTCCTCGCCGTCACCCTGGGCGTGCTGTCGGCGGTCGGCGGCTTCGTCGACATCGGCGACCTGGTGGCCGCCAGCCAGGCCGGCGCGCTGTTCGGCATGGCCCACGCCTGGGTGCTGCTGGTCGGGGTGGTGGGCATCTGCGCGTACGCGGAGATGGCCGGCCGGATCGCGGCGGTGAGCGGCCGGGCGGTGTTCGACCTGGTCCGGGAGCGGCTCGGCCCGCGGGTGGCGCTGCTCAACCTGGTCGCGTCGTGGCTGGTCACGGTGGTCACCCTGGCGGCGGAGCTGGGTGGGGTGGCGCTCGCGCTGCAACTGGCGACCGGGCTGAGCCACCTGCTCTGGGTGCCGCTGGCCGCGCTGGCGGTCTGGTTGGTGCTGTGGCGGATGCGGTTCGAGCTGATGGAACGGATCTTCGGCCTGGCCGGGCTGGCGCTGCTGGTGTTCGCGGTCGCGCTGGTCGCGCTGCCGACCGACTGGGCGGAGCTGGGACGCGGGGCGTGGCAGGTCGGCGCGGCCGGGCACGGCTGGCCGCTGTACTGGTTCGTGGCGGTGGCGCTGTTCGCCTCGACCGTCAGCCCGTACGAGGTGTTCTTCTTCTCCTCCGGCGGGGTCGAGGAGCGGTGGAGCGCGGCGGACCTGGCGGACGCCCGCTCCAACGTGCTGATCGGCTTCCCGGTGGGTGGGTTCCTCGCGCTGTCGCTGATCGCCGTGGCGACGGTGGCCTACCACCCGTCCGGGACGTCGCTGGGCACGCTGGACGAGGTGGCCCGGCCGGTGGCGACCGCGCTGGGCGGGGCCGGGCTGGCCGCGGCCGTGCTGGCGTTCTTCGCGGTGACGTTCGGCGCGGCGTTGGAGACCGGGCTGTCCGCGGCGTACGCGGCGGCGCAGTACTTCGGGTGGCAGTGGGGCAAGCGGGTCAGCCCTCGGGAGGCGGCCCGGTTCCACAGCGTCCTGCTGGTCGGGCTGCTGCTCGGGGTGGTGATGCTGATGACGACCGTGGACCCGGTGCGGTTGACCGAGTACATGCTGGTGCTGAGCGCGGTGGTGCTCCCGTTGACCTATCTGCCGATCCTGGTGGTGGCCAACGACCGGGGATACCTCGGCGACCGGGTCAACGGGTGGTGGACCAACCTGCTCGGCGCGGTGTTCCTGCTGCTGATCGTGGCCGCGTCGGTGGCGGCGATCCCGCTGGCGGTGATGACGGGGATGGGGCGATGAGGGTCCAGCTCGCGAAACGGCTGCTCGACCGGCAGATCGTCGACGTCGATGGTCGGCTCGTGGGGCGGGTCGACGACATCGCGTTCGCGGTCGACGACGAGGGCTATCCGTACGTGGACTGTCTGCTCACCGGTCAGGGGGCGCTCGGCCAGCGGATCGGCGGCTGGGTGGGGCGGCTGCTGGTGGGGGTGGCCGACCGGTTCACCGACGACCCGCCGGTGCCGCCGTTGCGCGTGCCGCTGGCCCAGGTGGCCCGGGTGGACAGCGCGGTCCGGTTGCGCTGCCGGGCCGCGGACCTGCCGCCGTCACCGGTGGAGTCGTGGCTGCGCCGGCACCTGATCGAACGGATCCCGGGGTCGAACCGTGCGAGCGGGTGAGCTTCTCGGCCGCACGGCGTACGACCTGCACGGGCAGCGGCTGGGCCGGGTGGTGGACGTGGTGGTGCGGGGCGGCTGGCCGCCGGACCGGCTGCGGATCACCGACGTGATCGTCGCCGGCCACTGGTGGACCCGGGTGACGAGCCGGCTGATCGGACCGGAACTGCACCCGTCCGGGCCGTGGCTGCTGCGGGCGGTCGCCCGGCTGATCGGGCGCAGCACGCACCAACTGCCGGCGGACGCGGTGCAGCTGCGGCCGCCGGTGCCCGGTTTCCCGTTCGGCCCGCCGGCCGACCGTCGGTGACCCGGGCCGGCCGGGAGACGGCTCAGTGCCGGGCCTCGTCCAGGGCCCGGGCCGTGGACCCGTCGGTCGCCTCGTCCGTGCCGTCGGCCGGGTCGGCGACGGTGTCCCCGTCGCCGTCGTCCGGGCCGCGCCGGCTGCGGCGCCGGACATGCACCTCGGTGATGGCGCGCTGGTCGACGCCGGCGACGGTCAGTTCCCAACCGTCGACCTGGACCGTCTCCCCGGCGACCGTCGGGATGTGGCCGAGGCAGATCAGGACCAGCCCGGCGACGGTGGTGTAGTCGCCGGCCGGCCGGTTCGGCAGGTCCACGCCGACGTCGGTGAGGTCGTGCACCGGGAAGGTGCCGGGCAGCACCAGCGTCCCGTCGGCCTCGGTGCGGACCGCGCGCAGGTCCCGGTCGGTCTCGTCGTAGATCTCGCCGACGATCTCCTCGAGGATGTCCTCCAGCGTGACGATCCCGTCGACCGCGCCGCGCTCGTCCACCACCAGCGCGATGTGCTGGCGCTCGGCCTTGAACTGACGCAGCGCGTCGACCACGGGAAGCGAGTCGGGCAGCAGCATCGGCGGTCGGGCGATCTCGTCGACCGGCCGGTCGTCGGGGACGCCGACCAGGTCGCGCAGGTGGATCACGCCGACCGCGTCGTCCAGGCCGCCGTGGCGGACCACGGGCGCCCGGGAGTGGCCGGTCGCCGCGAGGACCAGCCGCGCGGCGTCCGCGGTGGTGCCGCTGTCGAGCGTGAAGACCTGCAACCGGGGTACGAGGACCGCGCGCAGCTGACGGTCGGCGATCTCCACCGCGCCGGCGATGATGGTGCGCTGCTCCTTGGTGAAGCCGTGGTTGCCGGCGACGATGTCGCGCAGCTCGTCCGGACCGATCTCGTCGGGCTCGTGCTTGGGGTCGAGGCCGAACAGGCGGACCACCAGGTCGCTGGTGGCGCCGAGCGCCCACACCGCCGGCCGGGTCACGCTGGCCAGCATGTCCAGCGGGCGGGCCACCAGCAGCGCCCACCGCTCGGCGGACTGCATGGCGATGCGCTTGGGTGCCAGTTCGCCGAAGACCAGCGTGACGAACGTGAGGGCCAGGGTTACCGCGACGATGGCGACGGTCTCGGCGGCGTCGCCGAACGCGCCGAGCAGCGGCACCAGCGGGCGGGCCAGCGAGACCGCGGCGGCGGCGGAGGCGAGGAACCCGGCGAGGGTGATGCCGATCTGGATGGTGGCCAGGAACCGGTTCGGGTCCTTGGCGAGGCGGGCCAGCGTGCGGCCGGCGCGGCTGCTGCGCTCCAGCCGCTGCAGCTGGCTGTCCCGCAACGAGACCAGGGCCATCTCGCTGCCGGCGAAGGCCGCGTTGACGATCACCAGCACACCGACCAGGGCCAACTGGCTCCAGTAGCTCTGCACGACCGGTTATCTCCCTCGACCCGATCCGGGTCGGCCGATGGCCGACTCGCCGGCCGGCAGGCCCGGTCGGCGTCGGCCCCTCTGTGCCCCGCGAGCGCACGACTGAATCCTGCGAAGAGGCTGACCCCCCGGTGGTTTCGGCCGGACTGCTTCGTGACCTGGGCGTCCGCCGCGCGGGACCGGACCGGACGGGCAGCGCGCCAGGCTCGCCCGCTGGTTCGGCCGGACCCGGGACCGACCGGCCGTCAGGCCGGGGTGGGCAGGTCCAGCACGTACGCGTCGCCCTCGGGACGGAAGCCGAGCCGGTGGTAGTAGGGGGCGACCATGCCCGGCGGGCTGACCACCCGGCGGAAGCCCCGGTCGGTGAAGAGGCGGCTGCGCCGGTAGACGAACTCGCCGGGGGTGAAGTCGCGGAACGGCGGGGTGACGTAGTCCAGGTCGATCTGGGCCACCCCGCCGGCCTCGGCGTGCGACACCATCACGCCCACCACCTCGTCGGACCGGACCACCAGGAAGGCGGAGCGGTCGGCGTCGGTCGGGTCCCACCGGAACGCCGGGTTGAACCGGGCGATGTCGGCGGCGTGCACCCGCAGCGTGTGGGCCAGGAACGCGTCGTCGGTGCCCACCTCCACCACCTGGTAGGTCTGCTCGTCGTGTCGGGTGGCCAGCAGCCGGCGCAGGTACCAGACGTTGATCACGGCGAGCACCACGTTCAGCCCGACCATCGGCCAGACGTGCACGGCGGCGTTGTAGCCGATCAGGATCAGGCAGCCGACCAGGTTGAGCGCGCGCAGCCGCAGGATGCGCGTCTGCAGCAGGGACCAGACCAGCAGCGCGGAGCCGGCCCAGCCGACGAGTTCCAGCCAGTTCACCCCGGGGAGACTAGTGGGCGCCCTGGTCAGCCGCCCCGGCGGGCAGCTCCAGCACGTACTCCTCGACCTCCGCGCCGCGGCCCGCGGCGTATCCGGAGTCCTCGCCGACCACGACGAAGCCGCACTTGCGCAGCACCGCGAGGGAGGCGGCGTTGTCCTTGGCGGCGCGGGCGTGCACCGGCCCCGGCGGCAGCTCGCGCAGCAGCGCGCGGAGCGCGGCGGTGGCGTGACCGCGACCCCAGCGGGCCGGGTCGATCCAGTAGCTGACCTCGGTGCGCTCACCGACCGGGAACGCGGCCACCCGCCCGACCAGCTCGCCGTCGACCACCACGGCGCGGTTGACGACCCGCTCGTCGGCGCGGATGCGCGCCCAGTGGGCGTCGAACGCGGCCCGGTCGGACGGGTCGGCCGGGCCGAACGCGGCCATCCAGGCGGCCTGCGGATCCTGCTCGTGGGCGAAGAACGCGGGCAGGTCGTCGTCGCGTACCGGGCGGAGCCGCACCTCACTGGTCACGGCCGGGAACGATACGCGGCCCCACCGACACCCTCGGGACCTCCGGCCCGCCACAGGTCCCGTCCGGCCCTGCCGCGCCGACCGCCGGCACCGCTACCAAGGAGGAGGAACGACACAGCCGAGGAGGCCGGACCATGCCGAAGTACGTCTACGACTTCATCGAGGGTGACCGGAGCCGGGCCGACCTGCTCGGCGGCAAGGGCGCCAACCTGGCCGAGATGACCCGGCTCGGGCTGCCCGTGCCACCCGGGTTCACCGTGACCACCGACGCCTGCCGCGCCTACCTGGCCACCGGCGCCCCGCCGGCCGGGCTGTACGAGGAGATCAACGCGCACCTGCGCGAGGTCGAGGCGCGGCTGGACCGGTGGCTGGGCGACCCGCGCGACCCGCTGCTGCTGGCGGTCCGCTCCGGCGGGCGGTTCTCGATGCCGGGGATGATGGAGACGATCCTGGACATCGGGCTGAACGACGCCACGGTGGCCGGGCTCGCCGCGCGCACCGGCGAGGAGCGCTTCGCCTGGGACTCCTACCGGCGGTTGATCCAGATGTTCGGCCGCACCGTGCACGGCATCCCGGCCGAGGAGTTCGAGCACGAGCTGGCGGCGGTGCGGGCCACCGCCGGGCCGGGCGGGCCGAGCGCCGAGCAGCTGCGCGACCTGGTCGACACGTACAAGAAGATCTTCGCCCGGCACGTCGGTCACGACTTCCCGCAGGCCCCGCACGAGCAGCTCTTCCTGGCCGTGCGGGCGGTGTTCTCCTCCTGGCACTCGGAGCGGGCCCGGATCTACCGGCGGCAGGAGCGGATCCCGGACGACCTGGGCACCGCGGTCAACGTGATGGCCATGGTGTTCGGCAACCTCGGCCCCGACTCCGGGACCGGGGTGGCGTTCACCCGCGACCCGGCCACCGGCGCGCCCGGCGTGTACGGCGACTACCTGACCGACGCGCAGGGCGAGGACGTGGTGGCCGGCATCCGCAACACGGTGCCGCTGACCGAGCTGGCCCGGCTGGACCCGGCGAGCTTCCACCGGCTGCGGGAGATCATGGCGACGCTGGAGCGGCACTACCGCGACCTGTGCGACGTCGAGTTCACCATCGAGCGCGGCCGGCTGTGGATGCTGCAGACCCGGGTCGGCAAGCGCACCCCGGCGGCCGCGTTCGTGATCGCCGCCCAGTTGGCCGAGGAGGGGCTGATCACCGCCGACGAGGCGCTGACCCGGGTCACCGGGGCGCAGCTCGCCCAGCTCGCGTTCCCCGCCTTCGACACGACCGGCGCGCCGGAGCCGCTCGCCGTCGGGGTGGGCGCGTCGCCGGGAGCCGCGGTGGGGCGGGTGGTGTTCGACTCCGCCGCCGCGGCGGCGGCCACCGGGCCGGTGATCCTGGTCCGCCCGGAGACCACCCCGGACGACCTGCCCGGCATGATCGCCGCGGCCGGCGTGCTCACCTCGCGCGGCGGCAAGACCTCGCACGCCGCCGTGGTGGCCCGGGGCATGGGCCGCACCTGCGTGTGCGGGGCGGACGCGCTGCGCATCGACGTCGAGCGCGGCGAGTTCCGCGTCGGCGACCGGGTGGTGCCGGCCGGGGAGCTGGTCTCGATCGACGGCACCAGTGGACGGATCTGGCTCGGCGAGGTGCCGGTGCAGCCGTCCCCGGTGGCCCGCTATCTGGCCGGTGAGCTGCGCCCGGAGAGCGACCCGCTGGTCGCCGCCGTGCACCGCCTGCTCACGCACGCCGACGCGGTGCGGACGCTCGGGGTGCGGGCGAACGCGGACACGCCGGAAGACGCGCGCCGGGCCCGCCGCTTCGGCGCCGCCGGGATCGGGTTGTGCCGGACCGAGCACATGTTCCTCGGCGAGCGCCGGGAACTGGTCGAGCGGCTGATCCTGGCCACGGACCCGACCGAGCTGCGGGCGGCGCTGGACGCGCTGCTGCCGTTGCAGCGGGCCGACTTCGTCGGGCTGCTGGCCGCGATGGACGGTCTGCCGGTCACCGTGCGGCTGCTGGACCCGCCGCTGCACGAGTTCCTGCCGCCGCTGGCCGACCTGACCGCCCGGGTGGCCCGTGCCGAGGCGCGCGGCGAGGACCCGGGTCGCGACGCCACGCTGCTGGCGGCGGTGCGGCGGATGCACGAGGCGAACCCGATGCTCGGGCTGCGCGGCGTCCGGCTCGGGCTGGTGGTGCCGGGACTGTTCGCCATGCAGGTGCGGGCGCTCGCGGAGGCGGCCGCGCAGCGGCTGCGGGCCGGCGGCGACCCGCGTCCGGAGATCATGGTCCCGCTGGTCGGGGACGTGCGGGAACTCGCCGCCGTCCGGGACGAGGCGCGCCGTGTGCTGGCCGCTGTCGACGGCGCACCGGAGATCCCGATCGGCACCATGGTCGAGACGCCCCGGGCGGCGCTCACCGCCGCGGAGATCGCCGGCGAGGCGAGCTTCTTCTCCCTCGGCACCAACGACCTGACGCAGACCACCTGGGCGTTCTCCCGGGACGACGTGGAGGGGTCGTTCTTCCCCGCGTACCTGGCCCGGGGCATCTTCGGGGTGTCGCCGTTCGAGAGCGTCGACACCGCCGGCGTCGGGCGGCTGGTCCGGCTCGCCGTCGCCGAGGGCCGGGCGACCCGGCCGGACCTGACCGTCGGCGTCTGCGGCGAGCACGGCGGCGACCCCGACTCGATCGCGTTCTTCGCCGCGGCCGGACTCGACTACGTGTCCTGCTCGCCGTACCGGGTGCCGGTGGCGCGGTTGGCCGCCGGCCGGGCCGCGGTCGAGGCCGGCACCGACAACTCCGACTCCCGCTAGGAGGGCAGCGTCATGACCGCCATCTTCAACCCGACCGGCCTGGCCACCGTTCCCCCGGTCCCCCGGCCCGCGCCGCCGGCCCCGGACCCGGCGCCCGCCGCCCCCGAGCCGGTGGTCCCGACCGCCGTCGGTCCGGTGGGGCCGGTGCTGGAGCTGCCCGGCACGCCGGGCGCCGCGCTGGTGCCGGTGACCTGCTCCGGTCGCCCGGTGGGCGCGTTCGTCCTGGTCGACGGCCGGGTCCGCTACCGCCGGGTGGTCGACCCCGACCAGTTGGTCGCGGCCGCCACCGGCGCGTTCGCGGTGGCCGCGCTCACCGCCGCCGTGGCGCTGTGGTCCCGCCGCCGCCCACCGGCGGTCGGCACGGTGACGATGGGCCCCGGCGGCTGGCTCAGCCTCCGCGGCGCGTCGATCCCCCGCCCCCGCCCCGACGACCGTCCCTGGTGGGCCCGCCTCCTGCGGGCCCACCCCCTCCCCCGCTGACCCCCCCCTGTCCGCGCCGGGCGGCCCGCCCGGCGCGGCGCCGGTCGTCGCGTCGACCCGGTCGGCGGGAGGGGCGTAGGTCCCGGGCACGGGGTCCGTGGGGCTCTGCCGGGAGGGCCGGCGGGGCGGGAGGCTCGGGGTGAAGGTCGAACGAGGGAGCGAGCATGAGCGGCAACCAGCGCACCGTGGATCCGTGGCGGGGATTCCGGGACGGACCGTGGCGGGAGACCGTCGACGTGGCCGACTTCGTCCGGCGCAACCACGAGCCCTACACCGGCGACGCGTCGTTCCTCACCGGCCCGACCCCCCGCACCCTCGCGGTGTGGGACCGGCTGCGGGCCCTGTTCCCGGAGGAGCGCCGGCGCGGGGTGTACGACGTGGACGCGGCGACCCCGTCGACCATCACCTCGCACGCGCCCGGCTACGTCGACCGGGAGCGCGAGCTGATCGTCGGGTTGCAGACCGACGCGCCGCTGCGCCGGGCGATCATGCCGGCCGGCGGGCTGCGGATGGTGGAGACCGCGCTGCGGGCGTACGGCCGCGAGCCCGACCCGCGCGTGCACGAGATCTTCACCCGGTACCGCCGCACCCACAACGACGCGGTCTTCGACGCGTACCCGGAGGCGGTGCTGGCCGCCCGGCGCTCGCACGTGATCACTGGGCTGCCCGACGCCTACGGGCGGGGCCGGATCATCGGCGACTACCGCCGGGTGGCGCTGTACGGGGTGGACCGGCTGGTCGAGGAGCGGCGCGCCCACCGGGCCGCGCTGGACGACCGACGCAGCACCGACGACGTGATCCGGGACCGGGAGGAGCTGGCCGAGCAGATCCGCGCGCTCGGCGAGCTGAAGGAGATGGCGGCCTCGTACGGCTTCGACATCTCCCGCCCGGCCGCCACCGGGCAGCAGGCGATCCAGTGGCTCTACTTCGCCTACCTGGCCGCGACCAAGGAGCAGAACGGCGCGGCCATGTCGCTCGGGCGCACCGCCGGCTTCGTCGACGTCTACCTGCGGCGGGACATCGCCGAGGGGCGGCTGGACGAGACCGGCGCGCAGGAGCTGGTCGACGACTTCGTGATCAAGCTGCGGATCATCCGCTTCCTCCGCACCCCCGAGTACGACCAGCTGTTCTCCGGCGACCCGACCTGGGTCACCGAGTCGCTCGGCGGGATGGGCGCGGACGGCCGGCCGCTGGTCACCCGCACCACGTACCGCTACCTCCAGACGCTCTACAACCTCGGTCCGGCCCCCGAGCCGAACCTGACCGTGCTCTGGTCGCCCCGGTTGCCCGACGGGTTCAAGCGCTTCTGCGCCCAGGTGTCGCTGGACACCAGCGCCATCCAGTACGAGAACGACGAGCTGATCCGCCCCGCGTACGACGACGACACCGCGATCGCCTGCTGCGTGTCGGCCATGCGCGTCGGCCGGGACATGCAGTTCTTCGGCGCCCGGGCGAACCTGGCCAAGGCGCTGCTCTACGCGATCAACGGCGGCCGGGACGAGCTGACCGGCGCGCAGGTCGCCCCGCCGACCCCGCCGGTGGGCGGCGAGACGCTCGACCACGACGAGGTGCTCGCCGCGTACGACCGGACGCTGGACTGGCTCGCCGAGACGTACGTGGACGCGTTGAACGTGATCCACCACCAGCACGACCGGTACGCGTACGAGCGGCTGGAGATGGCGCTGCACGACCACCCGGTGCGGCGGTTCATGGCCACCGGCATCGCCGGCCTCTCGGTCGCGGTGGACAGCCTCTCGGCCATCCGGTACGGCCGGGTCAAGGTGCTGCGCGACGCGACCGGGCTGGCCGTCGACTACGCGGTCGAGGGCGAGTTCCCGACGTACGGCAACGACGAGGACCGGGCCGACGAGATCGCCGTGTGGCTGGTCGAGACGTTCGCCGCGAAGCTGCGCCGGCAGCGCACCTACCGGGACGCCGAACTGACCATGTCGGTGCTCACCATCACGTCGAACGTCGTCTACGGCACCCACACCGGCGCCACCCCGGACGGGCGGCGGGCCGGCGAGCCGTTCGCGCCCGGCGCCAACCCGATGAACGGCCGGGACACCCACGGCCTGGTCGCCTCGGCGCTGTCGGTGGCGAAGCTGCCGTACGACGCGGCCCGCGACGGTATCTCGTTGACCGGCACGGTCACCCCCGACGGCCTGGGTCACACCCGCGAGGAGCGGATCACCAACCTGGCCGGGGTGCTCAACGGCTACACCGACGCCGGCGGGTTCCACCTCAACGTCAACGTGCTGGACCGGGCCACGCTGCTGGACGCGATGGCCCACCCGGAGCGGTACCCGCAGCTCACCGTCCGGGTCTCCGGGTACGCGGTGAACTTCGTCCGGCTCACCCGTGAGCAGCAGCGGGACGTGGTGTCCCGGACGTTCCACGGGTCGCTGTGACCGACCGCCCGCCGGTGGCGCCCGTCGCGGCGCCACCGGTTCTCCACGGGGCGGTGCACTCCTGGGACACCTCGGTGGGGGTGGACGGGCCGGGCACCCGGTTCGTCGTCTTCCTCGCCGGCTGCCCGCTGCGCTGCCGCTACTGCCACAGCCCGGACACCTGGTACGGGCGCAGCGGCCGGCGGCGCACGGTGGACGAGATGGTGGCCCTGGCGACCCGGTACCGCCGCTTCGTCGCGGTGGCCGGCGGCGGCGTCACGGTCAGCGGCGGCGAACCGTTGCTGCAACCGGCGTTCACCGGGGAGCTGCTGCGCCGCTGTCACGCGCTCGGCCTGCACACCGCGCTGGACACCTCCGGGTTCCTCGGCGACCGCGCCGACGAGTCGCTGCTGGACGCCACCGACCTGGTGCTGCTCGACGTGAAGGCGGGCAGCCCGGCGACGTACCGGCGGGTCACCGGCACCGGCCGGCTCGCGCCGACGCTGCGCTTCGCCCGCCGGCTGGCCGACCGGGGCACGCCGATGTGGATCCGGTACGTGCTGGTCCCGGGGCTGACCGACGCCCCCGACGAGGTGGCCCGGGTGGCCGACGCGGCCGCCGGGCTGGCCACCGTCGAGCGGGTCGAGGTGCTGCCGTTCCACCGGCTCGGCGCGCACAAGTACGCCGAGCTGGGCCTGACCTTCCCGCTGGCGGACACCGCACCGCCGGACCCGGAGCTGCTGGCCCGGGTACGCGGACAGTTCGCCGAGCGCGGCCTGACCGTCACCTGATCCGGCCGGCGCGACCCTAGGATGGGCGCATGCCTTCCGTACGATCGCGCCGCCGCCGGACCGCAGACCTCCGCACCGCGCTCGCGAGCGTGACCGGTGCGCGGGCCACGGGCGCCACGGCCGTCGGGGCGAAGGCCACCGGAGCGGGCGCGACCGGCGCGCGGGCCGTCGGCGCGCTGGCCCTGGGCGCCGTGGCGGTGGGCGCCCTGGCGGTGGGCTCGCTCGTGATCGGCCGGCTGGCCGTGCGCCGCGCGGTGATCCGCGAGCTGCGCATCGGTCGGCTGGAGGTGGGCGAGCTGGTCGTGCGGCGCACCACCGACCCGGGTCAGCTCGCCACGGACGTGGGATAGCCGTACAGGTCGAGCAGGCGCACCCGGGAGGCCTGCAGGCGATCCACCACGACGCTCATCAACCGGGCGGTGAGCTGCCGGCCGAGCGTGTCGTCGGACTCCATCAGCCGGCGCACCCCGTCCGCGTCCAGCTCGACCGCCGTGCTGCGCTGGGTGGCCACCGCGCCGAACTGCCAGCGGTAGGGCGGGAACAGCCAGGACCAGCCGAGCACCCCGCCCGCCCCGATCGTCTCGATGCCCACGTCGCCGCGACCGGGCACCGGGAAGTCCAGCGCGACCTGGCCGCCCCGGACCAGCCAGAACCGCTCGGCCGGCTGGCCGGCGCGGAACAGCCGGTGCCCGGGGTGCCAGACCACCGGGCGGGCGTACCCGGTGAGCCGGGGCAGCCACTCGTCGGGCAGCCCGGCCAGGAACGGGTGGACCCGGAGCATCTCCAGCGGGGTCATGGCGCCTCCACGGTCGGCAGAAGAAAGCCGTGGTCCCATCACACCCCGTCACGCCCCCGACGCGGAAGGGGCCGATGGTCCCGAGCTGCGCGGGGCGGCCGCCCCTGCCCCGGCACGGCCCGCGGGACCAGGCTGGAGGTGGACGAAGGAGGACGTGATGACCGACAGATCCGGTGCCCCCGTCGTGGTGGGTGTGGACGGTTCCCCGTCGGCGCTGGACGCGGTGCGGCTGGCCGCGCGGGAGGCGGTGCTCCGGCACCGGCCGCTGCGGGTGGTGAACGCGTTCCTGTGGCCGTTGCTCGGCACGCCGCTCGGTCCGGTCGCCGCCACGCTGCCCGACGACGAGCTGCGGCAGGAGGCCGGCAAGCTGGTCCAGGAGGCGATCGACGAAGCCCGCAAGGTCGACCCCGACCTGCCGGTGAGCGGAGCGGTGGTGGACGGCGGGCCGGTCGCGGTGCTGCTGCGGGAGAGTCGCGGCGCGGCGCTGCTGGTGCTGGGTCACCGCGGTCTGGGCGGCTTCGCCGAGCTGCTGGTCGGTTCGGCGGCGGTGCAGCTCTCCGCCCGCGCCGACTGCCCGGTGCTGATCGCCCGGGGCGACGCCCGGGCGGCCGGACCGGTGGTGGTCGGGGTGGACGGCTCCGCGCTGTCGACCGAGGCGGTCGGCTTCGCGTTCGCCGAGGCCGCCCGGCGCGGCGCCGACCTGGTCGTCGTGCACACCTGGCTCTATCCGCAGCCGGTGACGCGGCGGGAGAGCTACGGCGACATCATGCCCCTGGTGTACGACCCGGAGCGGCTGCGCGCGGACGAGGAGCGGGTGCTCGCCGAGTCGGTGGCCGGCTGGGCGGAGCGCTACCCGGAGGTCACGGTGCGGCCGAAGCTGATCGCCGCCACCCCGGCCCGGGCGCTGGTCGAGGAGTCCACCGACGCGCAGCTGACCGTGGTCGGCGCGCACGGGCGGGGCACCCTCGGCGGGCTGCTGCTCGGCTCGGTCAGCCACGCGGTGCTGCACCACTGCCGCAGCCCGCTGGCGATCGTGCGGCACCGCCGGGAGCCGGCCGGCTGACCGGTCCGCGTCCACGGGCGCCGGTCGGGTGCGCAGCCGCCCGACCGGCGCCCGGATCCGTGGCGTCGCCCGCGCGGCGGGGCCGGGACGGCCACAATGGCGGGAGTCGACCGAGGGGGTCCCGATGAACCGACCCGTCGTGGCGGGGGTGGACGGATCGCCGTCCAGCCTGGCCGCCGCCGAGCTGGCCGCCGCGACCGCCGTCGCGCGGTCCCGGCCCCTGCTGCTGGTGCACGGCTACCTGCACCCGCTCGGCTACGGGGTGCCGCTCAACCCGTACGACCTCGGGGTGCCGGCGCCGACCGAGGAGGCGGAGAAGATGCTGGAACGCGTCGCCGCCGAGCTGGCCGAACGGCATCCCGGCCTGCGGGCGCAGGTGCGGCAGGTCGCCGGCGGCCCGGGCGCGGCCCTGGTCGAGGAGTCGCGCCGGGCCGAGCTGGTGGTGGTGGGCAGCCGGGGCGTGGGCGGCTTCGCCGGCCTGCTGCTCGGCTCGGTGGGCGGGCAGCTGGCGCAGCACGGGCACTGCCCGGTGCTGGTGGTCCGCCCGGCCGAGGAGCCGATCCCGGTGGGCGGTCCGGTGGTGGTCGGGGTGGACGGCTCCGACTCCGCGGCGTACGCGGTGGAGCTGGCCGCGGACGAGGCCGACCGCCGCGACGCCGAGCTGGCGCTGCTGCACGTCCGGTCGCCGGAGCGCGGCGCGGTGGCGCCGGAGGTCGCCGCCGAGGCGGGCGCCGCCGAACGGGCCGAGGCGACGGAGCTGCTGGCCACGGCGGCCGACACGGTCCGCCGGGAGCATCCGGGACTGCGGGTGACCGAGCGCGCCGTCGTCGCCGCCTCCCCGGAGTCCGCGTTGCGGGAGGCGAGCGGCGAGGCGTCGCTGGTGGTGGTCGGCTCCCGGGGTCGGGGCGGCTTCGCCGGGCTGCTGCTCGGCTCGGTCAGCCAGGCCCTGGTGCAGCACGCCCACTGCCCGGTGCTGGTGGCCCACCGGCCGGAACCGGCCGACGACTGACCTCGGTCGGCGACCGGTCCGGCCGAGCCGGGTTCAGGACGGGTCGCGGCCGGCGAGCAGGTCGGCGAAGTCGGTGGTGAGCGCGAACGGGTCGGCCGGGCCGGTCGCGGGCGGTCGGTGGTCCACCTGCTCGGCCAGTTCGCCGGCGGCCCGCCGGATCCGGACCCGCAGCGCGCTGTCGCCGTCGTCGCCGGCCCAGTCCTCGGGCGCGGCGAAGACCGCCGTCGGCAGCACGACCGCCCGCAGGTACGTGAACATCGGGCGCACCGCGTGCTCCAGCGCCAGCGAGTGCCGCGCGGTGCCACCGGTCGCCGCGATCAGCACCGGCTTGCCGGCCAGCGCGTCCCGGTCGACCACGTCGAAGAAGGACTTGAACAGCCCGTTGTAGGACGCGTTGAACACCGGCGTGACGGCGATCAGCCCGTCGGCCGCCGCGACCGCGTCCAGCGTCCGGCGCAGCGCGCCCGGTGGGAAGCCGGTGAGCAGGTGGTTCACCACGTCGTGCGCGTGCTCGCGCAGCTCCACCGCGTGCAGGTCGACGTCCGCGCCACGACCGGCCAGCTCGTCGCGGGCGGCCGCGGCGAGCTGGTCGGCGAGCAGGCGGGTGGACGAGGGCTGGCCGAGACCGGCCGAGACGACCGCGAACGTACGCCGGGTCACCGGTCCTCCTCCGTGGTCGTCGCGGCGTCGCGGGCGGCGAGCAGGGCGGCGTGGGTGGGCGCCTCGGGCACGTGCGCGGGACGCATCGAGTCGAACTCCTTGCGCAGCACCGGGACCACCTCCTCGCCCAGCAGGTCGAGCTGCTCCAGCACCGTCTTCAGCGGCAGGCCGGCGTGGTCCATCAGGAACAGCTGCCGCTGGTAGTCGCCGACGTACTCGCGGAAGCCCAGCGTGCGGTCGATGACCTGCTGCGGGCTGCCCACGGTCAGCGGCGTCTCCCGGGTGAACTCCTCCAGCGACGGGCCGTGCCCGTAAACCGGGGCGTTGTCGAAGTAGGGCCGGAACTCGCGCACCGCGTCCTGGGAGTTGCGGCGCATGAAGACCTGCCCGCCGAGGCCGACGATCGCCTGGTCGGGTGAGCCGTGGCCGTGGTGCGCGAAGCGCTCACGGTAGAGGCCGACCATCCGCTGGGTGTGCTCCTTGGGCCAGAAGATGTGGTTGGCGAAGAAGCCGTCGCCGTAGTAGGCGGCCTGCTCGGCGATCTCGGGGCTGCGGATGGAGCCGTGCCAGACGAACGGCGGGATGCCGTCGAGCGGGCGCGGGGTCGAGGTGAACGACTGCAGCGGGGTGCGGAAGCGTCCCTTCCAGTCGACCACGTCCTCGCGCCACAGCCGGTGCAGCAGGTCGTAGTTCTCGATGGCGAGCGGGATGCCGTTGCGGATGTCCTGCCCGAACCACGGGTAGACCGGGCCGGTGTTGCCGCGCCCCATCATCAGGTCCACCCGGCCGTCGGCCAGGTGCTGGAGCATCGCGTAGTCCTCGGCGATCTTCACCGGGTCGTTGGTGGTGATCAGCGTGGTCGAGGTGGACAGCAGCAGCCGCTCGGTGCGCGCGGCGATCCAGCCGAGCATGGTGGTCGGCGACGACGGCACGAACGGCGGGTTGTGGTGCTCGCCGGTGGCGAACACGTCCAGCCCGACCTCCTCGGCCTTGAGCGCGATGGTGGTCATGGCCGTGATCCGGTCGCGCTCGGAGGGCAGCCGACCGGTGGTCGGGTCGACCGTGACGTCACCTACGGTGAAGATTCCGAACTGCATGACCAGCTCCTCGGGTGGGGTGCGGACCGGGCGGTCCGGGGATCGCCCCGCACAACATACTTGACGAGTCAACTATTCCAGGAGGCGCGTGGCCCCGACCGTCCGGCTAACCTTGCCGCGATGACGTACCCCTGGCTCCGGGCCCCGGCGGCGCGGGTCGCGGCCACCGCGCAGACCCTCCTCGGCTGGACCGTCTCGGCGAACGGCGTGCGCGTGCGGTTGACCGAGGTCGAGGCGTACGCCGGCACCGGCGAGGACCCCGCCTCGCACGCCCACCGCGGACCCACGCCCCGCAACCAGGTCATGTTCGGCCCCGCCGGGCACGTCTACGTGTACTTCGTGTTCGGCATGCACTGGTGCGCCAACATCGTCTGCGGTCGGGACGGCGAGGCGGCGGCCGTGCTGCTGCGCGCCGGCGCGGTGGTGGACGGGATCGAGACCGCCCGGGAGCGCCGCCCCCGCGCGTCGGACCGGGACCTGGCGCGCGGGCCGGCCCGCCTGGTCAGCGCGCTCGGCCTCGGTCGGGACGCCAACGGCACCTCGGCCGTCGACGGCACCGGCCCGCTGCTGCTGACCCCGCCCGGAACGCCGGTCGACCCCGCGCGGATCGTCGCCGGCCCGCGGGTCGGCGTGGCCGCCGCCCACGACCTGCCGTGGCGGTTCTGGCTGGCCGACGAGCCCACCGTGAGCGTCTACCGCCGCCACACCCCCCGCCGCCGCTCGCCGCTCCCCCGCTAGCCCCCCACCCCGCCCGCACCCGCCCGGCGCCCGCGCCGCGCCCGCCGACCCCAGCCACGCCGATCAAGGGGTTCGCGTCACGGCAGGAGAGGGCGGCTGACGCTAACTCCTTGATCAACGCGCGGCGCGGGCGGGAGGAGCGGGAAGGCAGGTGGGGTGGGGTGGCAACCCGATGGTCCCGCGGAGCGTCTCACTGTCAGGAGGGCAGGGCGTTGCGCACGAGTGACTTTCAACGGGGTGTTGACAACATGCCGCTATCGGGTGTGGGATGGACGACATGGTCACCGTGGACAACGACCCGTTCACCGCTCCGGATGCTGCCCAGGCCCGCGCGCACCGCAACTACGCGGCGCTGCTGCGGATCGCCGAGCGGCACGCCGGCACCAACTCCCGCCGTCGCCGCTACGCGCACCCCGACGTGCCCGACGCGTACGAGGCGGCCACGCTGGTGATGGCGCTCGCCGGCGGCGCCGAACTGCAGGAGGGCGAGGAACCGGTCGACCAGGCCGACCTGATGGCCGCGCTGACCCTGATCCCGCACGTGCGGGCCGAGGTCGACGTGCTGGAGGCCGGGCTGCTGCAGGTGGCCCGCGGGCGCGGCATGACCTGGCAGGCGATCGCGTTCGGGCTGGGGCTGGGCAGCGCGCAGGCCGCCCGGCAGCGCTACGAGCGGCTCACCGTCCGCACCGGCACCGGCGACTGAGCCTCGGGCCGGCGGACTGTCACAGCGGCGGGCGAGACTGTGCCGGACGACGGCACGGGAGGACGCGATGACGCGCGAGGAGATGCTGGCCTACTGCCTGGCCAAGCCGGGAGCCTGGCTCGACCGGCCGTGGGAGGGCGACGAGGTGGTGAAGGTGGGCAGCCGGATCTTCGCCTTCCTCGGCTCGCCCGAGGGCGAGGCCAGGATCGGCGTCAAGTGCGGCCCGACGCGGGAGGTCGCCGACGAGTGGGTGCACCGGTTCCCGGCCGACGCCCGCCCGTCGCCCTACATCGGCCGGTCCGGCTGGAACACGCTGCGCCTCGAGGGCGGCATCCCCGACGACGAACTGGTCGACGCCGCCGACGGGTCCTACGACGCGGTGGTGGCCAAGCTGCCGAAACGCGAGCGGCCGGCCGGTTGACCGCCCGCGGGGCAGGACGCCGCTCGACCGGGGCGGGCCAGCGCCCGCCCCGGGACCGGGTGGCTCAGCGGGGCACGACCCCCTCGGCGGCCCACTCCCGCCACCCCGCCAGCTTGTCCGCCGCGGCGGCGAGCTGATCGGCGACCGGCCCGGGGCCGGTGGAGCCGGGGGTGGTGCGGGCCGCGAGGGCCGAGCGCACCGAGAGCACGTCGCGCACCGACGGGTCCAGGTGCTCGCTGACCGCGGCCAGATCGGCGTCGGAGACCTCGTCCAGCGCGCAGTCGCGGGCCGCGCAGAGCGCGACCAGCCGGCCGGTGATCTCGTGCGCGTCGCGGAACGGCACGTTGCGCCGGACCAGCCAGTCGGCGACCTCGGTGGCCAGGGAGAAGCCGGACGGCGCGCTGGCCACCAGACGGTCCACCCGGACCGTCATCGTGGAGATCATCCCGGCCAGCGCGGGCAGCAGCAGCTCCAGCGTGTCGACCGCGTCGAACGCCGGCTCCTTGTCCTCCTGCATGTCCCGGTCGTAGGTCATCGGCAGGCCCTTGAGCATGGTCAGCACGCTCATCAGGCCACCGACCAGCCGGCCGGACTTGCCCCGGGCCAGCTCGGCGATGTCCGCGTTCTTCTTCTGCGGCATGATCGACGAGCCGGTGGCGAACGCGTCGTCCAGCTCCACCCAGCCGAACTCCTGCGACGTCCAGAGCACCACCTCCTCGCCGAGGCGGGACAGGTGCACGCCGACCATCGCGGTGACGAAGAGGAACTCGGCCACGAAGTCCCGGTCGGCGACCGCGTCCATCGAGTTGGCGAACGAGGTGCGGAAGCCCAGCTCCTTGGCGACGGCCACCGGGTCCAGCGGCAGACCCGAGCCGGCCAGCGCGCCCGCCCCGAGCGGGCTGATCGCGGTCCGCTCGTCCCAGTCGCGCAGCCGCTCCAGGTCGCGCAGCAGCGGCTGCACGTGGGCCAGCAGCCAGTGCCCGAACGTCACCGGCTGGGCGT
The DNA here is from genome assembly GCF_900089585.1 of Micromonospora sediminicola. NCBI lineage: Bacteria > Bacillati > Actinomycetota > Actinomycetes > Micromonosporales > Micromonosporaceae > Micromonospora > Micromonospora sediminicola. The sequence continues at coordinate 73,980 of NZ_FLRH01000004.1, forward strand.
GCTGCAGGTGCGTCATGCCCGGCGCCGCGGTGTCGACGTGCCGCTCCGCCTGCTCGACCAGCGCCTCGGCCAGCTCGACCAGCCGGGCCGCCACCCCACGGGCGTGGTCACGCAGGTAGAGCCGCAGGTCGGTGGCGACCTGGTCGTTGCGGGACCGGCCGGCGCGCAGCTTGCCGCCGAGGCTGCCCAGCCGTTCCAGCAGGCCCCGCTCCAGGGCGGTGTGCACGTCCTCGTCGTCCACCGTGGGACGGAACGCGCCGGACGCGCACGCCGCCTCCAGGTCGTCCAGCGCGGCCAGCATCCGACCCAGCTCCTCCGGGTCGAGCAGACCGGCGCCGGCGAGGACCCGGGCGTGCGCCCGGGAACCGGCGAGGTCGTACGGGGCGAGACGCCAGTCGAACTGGACACTCACCGACAGCCGCGCGAGCGCCTCGGCGGGACCGCCGGCGAACCGGCCTCCCCAGAGGCTCGTCCGGTTGGTGGCGGCGCTGTTCTCGGTCAGGCTCTTGTCGTCCACCCCACCCATTGTGAAGGTCACCAGCTCACCTCTCCCAACCGGGCGTCCCGCGCGGCGGCCAGGCCGCTGGGCAGGCCCCACAACCGCACGAAACCCTTCGCCAGCGACTGGTCGAACGTGTCGCCGGTGTCGTAGGTGGCCAGGCCGAAGTCGTAGAGGCTGGCCTCGGAGCGCCGCCCGGTCACCACGGCCCGGCCGCCGTGCAGGGTCAGCCGCACCTCGCCGGTGACGTGCCGCTGGGCGTCGTCGACGAACGCGTCCAGCGCCCGGCGCAGCGGGGAGAACCAGAGACCGTCGTAGACCAGCTCGCCCCAGCGCTGGTCGACGCCGCGCTTGAACCGGGCCAGGTCCCGCTCGACCGTGACCGCCTCCAGCTCCTGGTGGGCGGTGATCAGGGCGACCGCGCCGGGCGCCTCGTACACCTCGCGGCTCTTGATGCCGACCAGCCGGTCCTCGACCATGTCGAGCCGGCCCACGCCGTGGGCGCCGGCGCGCCGGTTGAGGTCCAGGATCGCCTGGTACGGGGTGACCGTCTCGCCGTCGATCGCCACCGGGACGCCGCCGTCGAAGGTGATGACCACCTCGTCCGGGTCGCGCTCCAGGGCCGGGTCGGACGTGTACGCGTAGAGGTCCTCCACCGGCGCGGTCCAGATGTCCTCCAGGAAGCCGGTCTCCACGGCCCGCCCCCACAGGTTCTGGTCGATCGAGTACGGTGACCGCGCCGTGACGTCGATCGGCAGCCCCTTCTCCTCGGCGAAGGCGATCGCCTTGTCCCGGGTCCAGGCGAGGTCCCGGGCCGGCGCGACGATCCTCAGGTCGGGGGCGAGCGCGGCCAGGCCGACCTCGAACCGGACCTGGTCGTTGCCCTTGCCGGTGCAGCCGTGCGACACGATCGTGCCGCCGTGCCGGCGCGCGGCGGCGACCAGGTGCCGGACGATCAACGGCCGGGACAGCGCGGAGACCAACGGGTAGCGGTCCATGTAGAGCGCGTTGGCCCGGATCGCCGGCACGCAGTATCCGGCGGCGAACTCGTCCCGCGCGTCGATCACCTCCGCCTCGACGGCGCCGCAGTCCAGGGCGCGCTGCCGGACGACGGTCATGTCCTCGCCGCCCTGGCCGAGGTCGACCGCCACCGCGATCACCTCGGCGCCGGCCTGCTCGGCCAGGTACGGGATGGCGACGGAGGTGTCGAGACCCCCGGAGTACGCCAGGACGACCCGCTCGGTCATGGTGTGCTGTTCCCTTCGACGTTCTCGTCCCGGCGGGCCCAGGCGGCGAGCCGGTCGCCCAGTGCCGCACCGCCGTCGGGCTCGCGGGCCACGACGAGGATGGTGTCGTCGCCGGCGATGGTGCCGACGATCTCGGACAGGCCGGCCCGGTCCAACGCGCTGGCCAGGTAGTGGGCCGCGCCCGGCGGGGTGCGCAGCACCGCGATGTTCCCGCTGGCGTCGACCCCGTTGAGCAGTTCCCGCAGCAGGCGTACCAGCCGGGCCGGCGCGCCCTCGGCGTCGCGCAACGGACGGTGGCCGTCCTCCGGGATCAGGTAGACGCCCCGCCCGTCGCCGCCGCGCGCGGTCACCGCCCCCAGTTCCTTCAGGTCCCGGGAGAGCGTGGCCTGGGTGACCTGGATGCCGTCACCGGCGAGCAGGTCGGCCAGCTCGGTCTGCGAGTGGATGGGCGTGTCGCGGATCAGCTCGACGATGCGGGCGTGCCGCGCGGCGCGGGTCAGCGGGGCGGTCATGTGGATGCCTCCAGGAGAAAGGTCAGCAGCGCCTTCTGGGCGTGCAGGCGATTCTCCGCCTGGTCGAACACCGCGCTGCGCGGGCCGTCGAGCACCTCGTCGGTGATCTCCTCGCCGCGGTGCGCGGGCAGGCAGTGCAGCACGATCACGTCGGCCGCGGCGTGGGCGAGCAGGGCGTCGCCGACCTGGTAGGGCCGGAACGGGGTGATCCGGTCCAGCCCGTCGGCCTCCTGCCCCATGGACGTCCAGGTGTCGGTGGCCACCACGTGCGCGTCCCGGACCGCCTCGACCGGGTCGACGAGGACCCGGACCGATCCACCGGTGCCGGCCGCGATCTTCTCCGCCCGGGCGACGATCTCCGGGTCCGGGTGGAACCCCGCCGGTCCGGCGATCCGCACGTGCATGCCGGCGGTCGCGCCGGCCAGCAGGTACGAGTGCGCCATGTTGTTCGCCGCGTCGCCGACGTACGTGAGGATCCGGCCCGCCGTGGCGCCGAACCGCTCGCGCACGGTGAGCAGGTCGGCCAGGAGCTGGCAGGGGTGGTAGGTGTCGGTGAGCGCGTTGACCACCGGCACGGTGGCGTGCGCCGCCACCTCGGCGATCCGGTCGTCGCCGTGGGTCCGCAGCACGATCGCCGCGACGTAGCGGGACAGCACCCGGCCGGCGTCGGCCAGCGTCTCGCCCCGACCGAAGTGGGTGACCTGGGTGTCCACGACGAGCGGGTGGCCGCCCAGCTCGGCGATGCCGGCGTCGAACGAGATCCGGGTGCGCAGGCTCTGCTTGTCGAACAGCACCGCCACCGACCGGGGCCCGGCCAGCGGCTTGTGGGCGTACCGCTCGGCCTTCATCCGGGCGGCGAGGTCGAGCACGGCGGCCTGCTCGGCCGGCGTGAGGTCGTCGTCGCGCAGGAAGTGGCGGATCATGCGAGGGCCTCCGTGGCGGTGGGTCCGGTCGGCGCGGGAGCGGCCGCGTCGAGCGCGGCGGGTAGGGCGGCCAGGAACGCGTCGGCCTGCGCGGCGGTGAGGATCAGCGGCGGCGCGAGCCGGACCACGCCGGGCTGCACCGGGTTGACCAGGAAACCGGCGGCGCGCAGCGCCTCGGTCACCGGGGCGGCGACCGGGGCGGCCAGCTCGACGCCGAGCAGCAGGCCGGCGCCGCGCACCCCGCGCACCAGCGGGTGCCCGAGCGCCTCGACGCCGCGCCGCAGCCGCTCGCCGACCCGCTTGACGTGGTCGAGCAGCCCCTCGTTCGCGATCGTGGCGACCACCGCGAGCGCGGCGGCGCAGCTGACCGGGTTGCCGCCGAACGTGGTGCCGTGCGAGCCGGGGGTGAGCAGGTCGGCGGCCGGGCCGAAGGCCAGGCACGCGCCGAGCGGCAGGCCGCCGCCGAGCCCCTTGGCCAGCGTGACCACGTCCGGCTCGACGCCCTCGGCCTGGTGGGCGAACCAGTGCCCGGTACGCCCGACGCCGGTCTGCACCTCGTCGAGCACCAGCAGCGCGCCGCGTGCGGCGGTGATCCGCCGGGCCGCCGCGAGGTAGCCCGGCGGCGGGACGACCACGCCGTTCTCCCCCTGGATCGGCTCCAGGATCACCATCGCGGTGGCGTCGGTGACCGCCTCGGCCAGCGCGTCGACGTCGCCGTAGGGCACGTGGGTCACGTCGCCGGGCAGCGGGCGGAACGGGTCGGCCTTGGCCGGCTGACCGGTGAGCGCCAGCGCGCCCATGGTCCGGCCGTGGAAACCACCGTGGGCGGCCACCACGTGGCGTCGACCGGTGAGCCGGGAGAGTTTGAACGCCGCCTCGTTGGCCTCCGCGCCGGAGTTGGCGAAGAAGACCCGGCCCGGCCGGCCCGCGAGGGCCAGCAGCAGCTCGGCCAGCGCGACCGGCGGTTCGGCGACGAACAGGTTCGACACGTGCCCCAGCGTCGCGACCTGCCGGGTGACGGCGGCCACCACGGCCGGGTGCGCGTGGCCGAGCGCGTTGACGGCGATGCCGCCGACCAGGTCCACGTACTCCCGGCCGGCCTCGTCGACCACGACGGCGCCGGAGCCGGAGACGAGCGCCAGTGGCGGTGTGCCGTAGTTGTCCATCATGGTGGCGCGCCAGCGCCGCACCAGCGTGCTCATGAGCCGATCACCATCGTTCCGAACCCTTCCGAGGTGAAGACCTCCAGCAGCGTGGAGTGCGCGACCCGGCCGTCGACGACGTGCGCGGCGGGTACTCCCCCACGCACCGCCCGCAGGCACGCCTCCATCTTCGGGACCATGCCCGACTCCAGCGACGGCAGCAGCGTCGCCAGCTCGTCGGCGGTGATCTCGCTGATCAGGCTGGACGTGTCGGGCCAGTCCGCGTACAGACCGGGCACGTCGGTGAGGACGACCAGCTTGCGCGCGTCCAGGGCGACCGCGAGCGCGGCGGCGGCGGTGTCCGCGTTGAGGTTGTGCAGCACCCCGTCGGCGTCCGGGGCGACGGTGGAGATGACCGGGATCCGGCCGGCCGCGATCAGGTCGGTGACCGCGGAGGCGTTCACCGACTCCACGTCGCCGACCTGCCCCACGTCGACCGGCTCCCCGTCCACGTACGCCGGCCGGCGCACCGCGGTGAACAGGCCGGCGTCCTCGCCGGAGAGCCCGACCGCGAACGGGCCGTGCGCGTTGACCAGGCCGACCAGCTCCCGGCCGACCTGCCCGACGAGGACCATCCGGACCACGTCCATGGCCTCGGGGGTGGTGACCCGCAGGCCGCCCCGGAACTCGCTGGCGATGCCGAGGCGGCCCAGCATGGCGGAGATCTGCGGGCCGCCGCCGTGCACGACGACCGGCTTGAGGCCGGCGTACCGGAGGAAGACCATGTCCGCGGCGAACGCCCGCTGGAGCGCGGGGTCCACCATGGCGTTGCCGCCGTACTTGACCACGACGGTCGCGCCGGCGAGGCGGGCCAGCCAGGGCAGCGCCTCGATCAGCGTGGCGGCCTTGGCCTGGGCCTGGCTGAGGTCAGCGGTGAGGTTCATGTGGAGTAGGCCGAGTTCTCGTGCACGTACGCGTGGGACAGGTCGTTGGTCCAGACGGTGGCCGCGGCGCCACCGGCGTGCAGGTCGATCCGGATGGTCACGTCGCGGCCGGTGAGGTCCACCTTGGCGCGGTCCTCGGCGGCGGCGCCGGCCCGGCACACCCAGATCCCGTTGACCGCCACGTCGACGTCGTCGGGCTCGAACGTGGCGGCGGTGGTGCCGACGGCGGCGAGGATGCGACCCCAGTTCGGGTCGTTGCCGAACAGCGCGGTCTTCACCAGGTTGTTGCGGGCCACCGCGCGGCCCACCTCCACGGCCTCGTCCTCGTTCGCCGCGCCCACCACGTCGACGGCGACCTGCTTGGTCGCGCCCTCCGCGTCGGCGAGGAGCTGCTGGGCCAGGTCGTGGCAGGCGGCGGTGACCGCGGCGGTCAGCTCGGCCTCGGTCGGCTCGATGCCGGACGCGCCGCTGGCCAGCAGCAGCACGGTGTCGTTGGTGGACATGCAGCCGTCGGAGTCGACCCGGTCGAACGTGACCCGGGTGGCGGCCCGCAGCGCGGCGTCCAGCACGTCCGGGCCGGCCACCGCGTCGGTGGTGAGCACGCAGAGCATGGTGGCCATGGCCGGCGCCAGCATCCCGGCGCCCTTCGCCATCCCGCCGACGGTCCAGCCGCTGCCGCGCGCCACCGTCGTCTTGGGTCGGGTGTCCGTGGTCATGATCGCCTCGGCGGCCGGTCCGCCGCCGTCGCGGGACAGTCCGCGCACCGCGTCGCGTACGCCGGGCAGCAGCTTGTCCATCGGCAGCCGCTCGCCGATCAGGCCGGTCGAGCAGACCGCGACCTCGCCGGCGCCGACGATCAGCCGGGGGCTGCTGCCGGTGAGCGCGGCGGCGGTGTGCTCGGCGGTGGCGTGGGTGTCCTGGAAGCCGGCCGGGCCGGTGCAGGCGTTCGCGCCGCCGGAGTTGAGCACCACGGCACGGACCACGCCGCCGTGGACGACGCGCTGGGTCCAGAGCACCGGGGCGGCCTTGACCCGGTTGGCGGTGAACACGCCGGCGACCCCGGCGTCCGGGCCGTCGTTGACGACCAGCGCGACGTCACCGGCGCCGGAGGTCTTGAGGCCGGCGGCGACACCGGCGGCACGGAAGCCGCGGGGGGTGGTGACACTCATGGGGTTACTCCGAAGACGGACAGACCGGTGGTCTCGGGGAGACCGACCATCAGGTTGGCGTTCTGCACGGCCTGGCCGGCCGCGCCCTTGCCCAGGTTGTCGATGGCGCTGACCACGATCACCCGCCCCGAGTCGACGTCCACGGTCGCCTGGAGGTGGCAGGAGTTCGAGCCGGCGGTGGCGGCGGTGTGCGGCCACGCCCCCTCGGGCAGCACGTGCACGAACGGCGCGTCGGCGTAGGCGGCGGCCAGCACCGCGCGCGGGTCGGCGTCACCGGTCGGCAGCGCGGTGACGGTGGCCAGGATCCCGCGCGGCATGGGCGCGAGGACGGGCGTGAACGACAGGCCGGCCGCGCCGCTGGCCTGCTTGATCTCCGGCACGTGCTGGTGTGCGCCCACCTTGTAGGGCGACAGGTCGCCCATCACCTCGCTGCCGAGCAGGTGCGCCTTCGCGGCCCGGCCGGCGCCGGAGGTGCCGGAGGCGGCGACCACCACCACGTCGTCGGGGCGTACCGCGCCGGCGGCGATCAGCGGCGCCAGGGCGAGGGTGGTGGCTGCGGCGTAGCAGCCGGTGCTGGCCACCCGCCGGGCCGCGGCGATCTCCGCCCGCTGGCCGGGCAGCTCGGGCAGGCCGTACGTCCACGCGCCGGCGTACGCGCCGGCGTAGTAGCGGGCCCAGGCGTCCGCGTCGCGCAACCGGTGGTCGGCGCCGAGGTCGACCACCGCGACGCTGTCGGGGAGGGCCGCCGCGAGCGCCGCCGACTGGCCGTGCGGCAGGGCCAGGAAGACCAGGTCCGCGTCGGCCAGGGCCGCCGGCTCGGTCGCCCCGAACACCAGGTCCAGGCCGACGAGCTGCGGGTGTACGGCGGTGACGGGCTGACCGGCCTGGCTGTGCGCGGTAGCGGTGACCAGGTCGAACTCGGGGTGACCGGCGAGCAGGCGCAACAGTTCGCCGCCGGCGTATCCACTCGCCCCGGCCACCGCAACTCGAATGCCCATACTGCCCTCCGCATGACTATGCATAGAGGTTAGCAGGGCCATCCCGTCACTGCAAGTTCATGCGGTCCACTGCATGGACGTACGCTTCTCGGGCGGAGCCGGGTTCAGAGCGGTATCGCCCGCTCGTCCTCCGCGCGCACCATGCGCTCCAGCGGACCCGTGCAGTGCTCGGCCGCCGAGCGGAACTCGCCGTTCATCGCCAGCAACCGGTGCCCGATCTCGATCCACCGCAGGATCCGGCGCGCCGTGCTCTGTTGCTCGTCCTCGGTGAAGAACACACCGCGCTGCAGCCAGCTCGTCCCGTCCCGGACGATCGTGACGATGGTGTGCGGTGACCGGTCGCCCTCCTGCTTCGCGATGCGCTCCAGCTCCCGGAACGCGTCCACCGCCACCTCGTGCAGGCCGTTGTCCGTCGGGCGGGCGCTGGCCCGCCGCAGACACACCATCGCCCAGGTGGTGACCACCTTGAAGTGGTCCTGGCCGCCGTCGCAGCCCCGGGACGTCTCCAGGTAGGTGGCGGCCAGGTCCAGGTTCCGCCGCTCCAGCTCGTACGACCCGCACTGGAGCCAGTAGTGGAAGTCGTCCTTGAGGTAGTCGTGCAGCTGCTGATAGACCTCGCGCACCGAGTCGATCGGCAGGCCCGACTTCATCATCACCCGGTGGTTGATCAGCGCCACCATGGCGCGGCGGGTCGGGTCGTTGCGGTCGGTGATGCCGGCACCGCGCTGGACGTAGAACAGCAGCAGCCGAGTGAAGATCTCCAGGAAGTAGTCCTTGTCCTCCCGGATCGACTTCTCCATCGCCTCCGCCACCACCCGGTGCCGGCTGCGGATGTGCCCCGACTCCCGCCGCACCAGCATCCGGCGACCGGACACCAGACGCTCGATCGCCTGGTTGACGGCCGGGTCCGGGGGGCCGTCCGAGGCGATCTGGAGCAGGGCGTTCTGCGGCAGGGTCAACGACCGGTCCTCGTACTGCAGCGCCTCGAAGAGGCAGACCGTGGCGTAGATGTCCCGCTCCCGCGGATCGAGCTGGGCGAACTCGCTGTTGACCCGCTCCTCGAACCGGTATCCGGTGATCACCTCGACCATCGCGGCCATCAGGTCGCGGTCGGAGACCTGCCGCAGCCGGTCCACCCGCGTGTCGTGCAGCTTGTACTGCTTGAGCTTGCCGAGCTGCCGATACGCCTCCAACCGCTCCACCAGGCTGTTCAGGTCGTCGTCGGTCAGCCGCAGCGGTGGCACCCGGGTCAGGCCCGCCACCTCGTCGAGCAGATGACCCCGGGTGCTGCGGATGGTCGCCGCGACCAGGATCGTGCCGCGCTGGCCGAGCCGGGTCATCAGGCGGGCCGCCTCCGCGCCGAAGATGTCGACGTCGTCGATCAGGACCGCGTCCAGTCCGAGTTCCACGCACTCGCTGATGACGTCCTGGCTCGACTTGGTCGTCGCCCGGTCCACCCACCCGACCGCCAGGCCCCGGACGTGCAGGGCCACCGCGAACTGCATCAGAGTGGTGGACTTGCCGGTGCCGGACCGGTCGTTGAGCACGAGCACCGGCTGTTGCGGCCCGGCCGAACCGGCGCGTTCCAGCATCGCCGACAGGGTGGACAACTGCGCCGGGATGTTCTGCGCGACGTCACCCCACGTCGGGTCGGTCCCCCTCAGGTACAGCGGGTCGCCGGGCGGCGCCGCCTCCAGCAGGGTGGAGACGAGCTGCACCCCGGCATTGCGGTCGAGCACGGACCGCATCCGGGCGCGCAGCTGCGCGCCCCGACGCATCGGCTCCCGGGTGGCACCGAGCCGCTCGCGGGCCAACTCGGCGACGGTGAGCGGAACCTGGACGGTGCCCGCCCCGGCCAACTTCCACGAGGCGGTCGCGTCGTCGCCCGGCGCCACCACGAAACGCCGGGGCGCACCCGACGCCCCGGCGTCGCCGGTCAGCGTGTCCAGGTAGAGCGACAGGTGCCGACTATCGACGGTGCTCGCTCCGAACACCACCGGGTGGGTGATCAGATCCGCCTTCAACTGCCGGAACCACTGGCCGCGGGCGCCACGCCCCCGGTCGTCGATGTCGAACGTCACCGGCCCGGCGGCGCTGCCCGGCGCGATGCCGTGCATCGCCACGACCTCCAGCTGCGGGCGGCCCCGGCCGGGCGGGTCCCGGTGCGCGTCCACCACGACCACATTGCTGCCGACCTCCATCCGCGCGGCGATGTCGTGGAAGACGTTCGTGCCGGTGCAGTCGTACACCCGGTACCACGGGGCCAGCAGCAGTCGCAGGGCGGTGTCGTTGATGGTGGTGCCGTCCGCCACCAGCATCCCCCCGATGGTGCGCCGCACCAGCGACGGGTCCGCCTGCCGCAGCCGCTGCATCAGCGCCGCCAGGGTCACCCGGCCGTCCGCGATCGGTTGGGCGAGCTGGTCCGCCAGCGCGTCGAACAGCTCGTCCGGGCTGGCGAGCGGGCTGGACCACTCGCCGCGCGACTCCGCCTCGATGCCGGAGGTGAGGACCAGGACGGCCTGCCCGGTGGCCATGATCTGGTCGATCTCGGCGAGCAGATCGCCCGGGTCCGCGCGTGCCGGCTCCGGCTCCACCACCGGCTCCGCCGCCGGCGGCACCGGTGCGGGCCGGACGGCGTCGAGCAGGGTGCCCCCGTCCAGGTCGACCAGGCGTACGCCACCCTCCACCTGCCGGGCGACCACGACCTGCGGCCCGGCGTCGGGGATCAGCCAGCCGGATCCGCTCCCGCCCTCGGAGCCGGCGACCGGGAGCACCGGGATCGCGGCATCCCCCGGCAGCTCGGCGCCGGTCGGAGCGACGACCGCCACCGCGTCCACCGGCCGGGCCCAGCCCGCGGTCAGGGCGCTCACCTGACGGGAGTGCAGGGTGGCGAGTTCGGGCGAGGCGTCCGCGGTGAGCATCCGGAAGGCGGTGTTGACGGTCGCCACGCCGAGGCGAACGTTTCCGGTGTCGAGCACCAGGCCGCCCTCACCGGGCAGCAGCCCGGGCTGCCAGCCGCCCTCGGGCACGTAGCCGGCGTACCAGTCCAGGCAGGGCCGGAAGCCGGCCCGGATCGCCTCCCGCACGTCCGGCGTCTCGTCGCGCCAGAAGTCGTCCCGCACCATGTGCCACCAGTCGGTCAGCGACCGGACGGTCGGCAGAGCCGGGGAGAGCGGTGCGCGGTCCGCGAGGCCGGGTACGGCCAGGACGGCGGGGAGTTCCGTCGGCACCGGAGCCTCACAGCACTCGGCGAGGATCCGGTCCACGACCGCCGACACCGCGGCGAACTCGTCCGCCGAAGCCGACGACGTGAGGTCGCCGACGAGCACCAGCGCGTCCACCGCGCCGCCCTCGTCGTGCAGGCGGGCCACCGCAGCCGCGCAGCGACTCCCCAGGGCCTCCGCGTCGGAGGCGATCGAGGGCGAACCTCGCACGATCAGGAACGTGGGGTCGTTGTGCAGTGCCATCGGCTCAGCCCTCCCTGGTCAGCGCGGCCGACACCGCGCTCCTCGGAACTCGGACGGTGACGTCACGACGATCGCCGCAACGGGCGAGCCTGACGGAGACGAACTGCCCCGACATCGAGCGCACGTCGACCTTCCCCTCGACCTTCGGGCCGACAGCGGGGCCGCAGAGGGCACGAATGGTGGCCTGGCCGTCCGGCCCGAGAATGAGCACCCCGGGTCGGGTCTTGTCGGGATGTTCGACGAACAGGGCGGCGCAGAAGGTCGCCACGGTCGCCGCGAGGGCGACGACGGACACCAGGTTCGCCCACGTCTGCCGGCGGTCGACCTGCCGCGCCTCCCGGTCTCCCCGCCGGAGGACCTCCTCGATGAGCGAGCGGGCGTCGGGCGCCTCGCGCGCGGCGGTCGGCGGTGGCGGCACGACCGTCGCGATGGCGCGGACGTACAGGACCGCGGCGAACAGCCACAACGCGACGGCGACGCACCCGGCCACCCGGGTCACCGGCGCCGCCGATGCCAGCGCCGTGAGGGTGAACGTCGCCACCAGGGCACCGGCGAAGACGGTGACGACGGACTGTGCGGCCTGGGCCCGGGTCCGGGCGCTCGACGCCGCGCGCACGCGGTCCGGGTAGTACGCCTGCACCACGGCCTCCTGGACGGAGGTCAGGAGCGGGGTGGAAGGCGAATCCGGCATGAGCGTCCTTCATCTGACGAATGTCGAAGGACTGTAGGCGCCGGCCGTGCGCGAGCGGGTCCGTCTGTACGAATCCCGACAGCACAAGAACAGCGGGACCCGAGCGTTAAGAAGGGCCCCCGCCTCTACCGGAGGCGTTAAGCGGGGGCCCTTCCTTACACCTCAGGCGCCGCGGAGGGTGGCGCCGAAGCGCTGCGCGGCGAGCGCCACCGCGGCGTCGCGGGCGGCCACCGCCTCCTCGCCGGCCAGCGTGCGGTCCGGGGCCCGGAACGTCAGCTTGTAGGCCAGCGACTTCCGCCCCGCGCCGAGCTGCGCGGAGGCGTAGACGTCGAAGAGCCGGACGTCCTCCAGCAGCGGGCCGGCGCCCTCGGCCAGGGCCCGCCGCACCTCCGCCGCCGGCACCGCCTCGTCCACCACCAGCGCCACGTCGATCAGCGCCGGCGGGAACGTGGAGATGGTCGGCCCGGTCGCCAGCGGCGCGGCGGGCAGCGCGTCCAGGTCCAGCTCCATGGCGCTGGTGCGGCGGGGCAGCTCCAGCGCGGCCACCACGGCCGGGTGCAGCTCGCCGGCGTGCCCGACGACGACGTCGTCCACCAGCAGCTCGGCGCAGCGCCCCGGGTGCCAGGGCGCCCGCTCACCGGCCCGCACGGTCACCCGGTCGGCCGGGATACCGGCGGCGTCCAGCACCGCCCGGCCGGCCTCGACGGCGTCCGCCCAGCCGGCCGCCCGGCCCGCGCCCCACCAGCCGGCCGGCTCGATCTCGCCGCAGAGCGCCACGGCGACGTGCCGCGGCTGCGCCGGGACCACCGCGTCGGCGGCGGCGAACTCCTCGTCGGTGGGCCGCCGGTCCACGCCCATGGCGGGCGGGGCGCCGACGCCCGGACGCGGGTGGAAGACCGCGCCGATCTCGTAGATCGCCACGTCCCGCTGGCCCCGACCCACGTTGCGTTTGACGATGCCCAGCAGCGGGCCGAGCAGTGTGGTGCGCAGCAGCGGCTCCTCCTCGGACAGCGGGTTGGCCAGCCGCACCGCGGGTCGGCGCGGGTCGTCGGCCGGCAGGCCGAGCTGGTCGGCCAGCTCGGGCGCCACGAACGGCTGGGACAGCACCTCGACCAGGCCGCGCTCCGCCAGGGAACGGGCGACGGCCCGGCGACGCTGCTGCTGCGGGGTCAGGCCCCGGCCGGCCGGCGCGGTGGGCAGCACCGACGGCACCCGGTCGTACCCGTCGAGGCGGACCACCTCCTCCACCAGGTCGGCCGGGTCGGTCAGGTCGGGCCGCCAGCTCGGCGGCGTCACGGTGAGCACCTCGCCCGCGCCGGACGCGGCCACCCCGGCGGCGCCCGGGTCCTCGCCGAGCCGGTCGGCGCCGCGCGTGACCGCGCACCCGACCTGCTCCAGCAGCTCCACCACCCGGTCCGGCGCATACGTCACGCCGACCCGGCGCGACGGCAGGTCCACCGGCAGCGCGACCGGCGTCCGCGGACGGACGTGGTCGAGGTCGAGCACCTCGGCGCCGGCGGCACCGCCGGCCAGGTCGGTGAGCAGCCGGACCGCCTTCTCCAGCGCGACCAGCGGCAGCGTCGGGTCGACGCCCCGCTCCCAACGCTTGGCGGCCTCGCTGAACAGCTTGTGCCGCCGGGCGGTGCGCCCGACCATCGCCGGGTCCCAGTGCGCCGCCTCGAAGAGCACGTTCGTGGTGGAGGCGAGTACCTCGCTGGTCTCGCCACCCATCACCGCGGCCAGCGAGATCGGACCGGTGTCGTCGCAGATCACCATGTCCTCCGGTACGAGGGCACGGCTCACCCCGTCCAGGGTGGTCAGCTTCTCCCCCGGCTCGGCGCGGCGCACCACCAGCGGCCCGACGATCCGGTCGGCGTCGAAGGCGTGCATCGGCTGGCCGAGTTCGAGCATCAGGTAGTTGGTGATGTCGACGGGCAGCGAGATGCTGCGCACGCCGGCGACGGTGAGCCGCTGCCGCATCCAGCCGGGCGTCTCGACGGTCGGGTCGACGCCGCGCACCATCCGGGCGGCGAACCGGTCGCAGCCGACCGGGTCGCGGACCTCCACCGGGTACGCCGGCTCGGCGGTGCCGCCCGACGCGGGCGCGTCGGCGGGGTCACGGAACGGCACGCCGAGCGCGTGCGACAGCTCTCGGGCGATGCCGCGGACGCTGAGCGCGTACCCGCGGTCCGGGGTGATCTCCATCTCGACCACCACGTCGTCCAGGCCGACGATCGGCCGCGCGTCGTCGCCGGGCTGGGCCTTCACGTCCTCGGGCAGCACGATGATGCCCGAGTGGTCGTCGCCGAGCCCCAGCTCCTGCGCCGAGCAGATCATGCCGTGGGAGTTGCGCCCGTACGTCTTGCGCGCGCCGATGGTGAAGTTGCCGGGCAGCACCCCGCCCGGCAGGATCACCACGACCCGGTCGCCCTGGGCGAAGTTGCGCGCCCCGCAGACGATCTCCTGCGGCTCGCCGGTGCCGTTCGCGGCGCCCACGTCCACCCGGCAGAAGCGGATCGGCTTCTTGAAGCCGGTCAGCTCCTCGATCTCCAGGACCTCGCCCACGACCAGCGGACCGGTGACGCTCTCCCGCAGGTCCACGATCGACTCGACCTCGATGCCGAGGTCGACCAGCGCCTGCTCCAGGTCGCCGGTGGGCAGGTCGGTCGGGAGGTCAACGTACTCCCGCAACCAACTGACAGAAACTCGCATGACTCTTCTTCCACCGTTCCCGTAGCTCAGGCGCCGAACGCGCGGGTGAACCGCACGTCGCCCTCGGCCATGTCCCGCATGTCGCTGACCCCGTGCCGGACCATCACGGTCCGGTCGATGCCCATGCCGAACGCGAATCCGGAGTAGACCTCCGGGTCGATCCCGCAGGCGCGCAGCACGCGCGGGTTGACCATGCCGCAGCCACCCCACTCGACCCACTGCGGCCCGTCCCGGTGCTCCGGGAACCAGACGTCGAACTCCGCCGACGGCTCGGTGAACGGGAAGTAGTGCGGCCGCCAGCGGGTCTTCGCGCCCTCACCGAACATGGCCCGGGCGAAGTGGTCCAGCGTGCCGCGCAGGTGCGCCATGGTGATGCCCTTGTCCACCACCAGGCCCTCGACCTGGTGGAAGACCGGCGCGTGGGTGGCGTCCAACTCGTCGGTGCGGTAGACCCGGCCCGGTACCACCACGTAGATCGGCGGCTTGCGGCTGAGCATGGTGCGCGCCTGCACCGGCGACGTGTGCGTACGGAGAACAAGGCCCGAACCCGCAGAGCTGGCCGAAGCCGCGGTGGAGCCGTCGGCGGGTGCGATGTGGAACGTGTCCATCAGGCCGCGGGCCGGGTGGTCGGCCGGGATGTTCAGCGCGTCGAAGTTGGTCCACTCCAGCTCGACCTCGGGACCCTCGGCCACCTCGTAGCCCATGCCGATGAACAGGTCGCTGATCTGCTCCATCAGCACCGTCAGCGGGTGGCGGGCGCCGCGCGGCCGGCGGTCGTACGGCAGGGTCACGTCGACCCGCTCCTCGACCAGCACCCGCTCGGCCCGCTCCCGGTCCAGGATCTCCTGCCGGGCGGCGTACGCGGACTCGATGGCGCGCCGGGCCTCGTTGACCCGCTTGCCGGCGTCGGACTTCGCGGCCGGCGGCAGCGCGCCGATCTCCCGGCGCGCGAGCGACACCGGGGACCGGTCCCCCAGGTGCGCGGGACGCAGCGCGGTCAACGCGTCGGGGTCGGCGGCGGCGGCGAACGCCTTCTCGGCGTCGGCCACGGCCCCGGCCAGGGCGTCCGGGTCGAGCAGGGCGACCTGCTTCGGGTCGTACGGATCGTTGCGGTAGCTCATGGTGAACGGGCACTCCCTCACGGCGGCGCCGGCCCTTCTCAGGCGGCCAGACGAGTCTACGGACGCGCGGCTTCGCCGCAGCCCGCCGGTGGGAGTCGTGCAGGGAGGAAGGTCAGGCCTGCCGCCCGCCGACACCGGCGGGCTGGCTAAACGAACGCCGTGGCGCGTTCATCACGTGGCGGACTCCCCTGCTCCGTCCTGCGTGACCGTGGGTCGACGCAGTGCTCTCGCCGAAGAATACAGGCAGACGGCCGCCGCCGCAGCCAGATTGAGACTCTCCGCGCGCCCGTGCAGCGGCACCCGGACCCGGGCGTCGGCGGCCGTGGTCAGCTCCTCCGGCAGGCCGTGCGCCTCCGAGCCGAACAGCCACGCGGTGGGGGCGGCGAGCCGGCCGGCGTCGGCGAGGTCGTCGAGGTCGCTGTCGCCGTACCCGGTGGTGGCGAGGATCGACAGGCCGGCGGCCCGCAGCGCCTCGACGGCCACGAGCGGGTCGGCGGCGCGCACCACGTCGACGTGGAAGAGGCTGCCGGCGGAGGCCCGCACGCACTTGCCGTTGTAGGGGTCGACGGCCTCGCCGGCGAAGACCACCGCGCCGGCGCCGGCCGCGTCCGCGGTGCGCAGCACCGTTCCGGCGTTGCCCGGGTCGCGGATCCCGGCGAGCACCGCGACCAGGCGCGGCCCGCGCGCCAGGGCCTCGTCCATCGGGACGTCGAGGTGCCGGCAGACCGCCACCAGGCCCTGCGGGGCCACGGTCTCGGCGAGCGCCGCCAGGGCGTCGTCGGTGACCTCGGAGACCTGCACGTCCGCGCGGGCGGCGCCGGCGGCGAGGTCGGCGTACCGGTCGAGCGCCGCCGGGGTGCCGAACAGCTCGACCACGGCGCCGCCGAGGGCGAGCGCCTCGCGCACCGCCTGCGGCCCCTCGGCCAGGAACCGGCCGGTCTGCTCGCGGTCGCGCCGGCGCTGCAGCCGGCGGGCCGCGACGACCCTCGGGGTACGCGGGGTGAACGGACCGGGAACGGCGTCGAGGCGCCTCCCCTGCGACGGTGACTGCATGGGAGACGCCTCGATCTGCCGTACGGGTGGGTCCGGCGGCCTGGGCCGCGTACAGGTGGGTCAGCGGCCTGGGCCGCGTACAGGTGGGTCAGGCGGCCTGGGCCGCGGCGCCACCGGTGCCCTCGGCCGCCACGGCGGCGCGGGCCAGCTCGACGATCGCCGCGAACGCGGCGGCGTCGTTGACGGCCATGTCGGCCAGGATCTTGCGGTCGACCTCGATGCCGGCCAGGCGCATGCCCTGGATCAGCCGGTTGTAGGTCAGGCCGTTGGCCCGGGCTCCGGCGTTGATCCGCTGGATCCAGAGCTGCCGGAAGTCGCCCTTGCGGTCGCGACGGTCCCGGTAGGAGTACTGCATCGAGTGCAGCACCTGCTCCTTGGCCTTGCGGTAGAGCCGGGAGCGCTGACCGCGGTAACCGCTCGCGGTCTCCAGCAGGGTACGACGCTTCTTCTGGGCGTTCACAGCCCGCTTGACGCGTGCCATCTCAACTCCTTCTTCGGTTCAGGTGGCGCGCGTCAGCGGCCGAGCAGCTTCTTGATGCGCTTGGTGTCGGCCTTGGCCAGCTCGACCGTGCCGGTCAGCCGACGGGTCTGGGTGCTGGCCTTCTTCTCCAGGTTGTGGCGGAGGCCGGCCTGCTGGGCGACGATCTTGCCCTTGCCGGTCACCTTGACCCGCTTGCCCATACCCGTGTGGCTCTTCATCTTCGGCATGTGGAACGTCTCTCCCTGTTACTGGCCGCTGGTGTCAGCGGTCGGGCCGGTCTCACCGGCTGCTGCGGTCTCGCCGGCCGCCGGGGCCTCGCCACCTGCCGGGGCTCCGGACTCCTCCGCGGCGCGGTCC
Organism: Micromonospora sediminicola; assembly: GCF_900089585.1. Taxonomy (NCBI): domain Bacteria; kingdom Bacillati; phylum Actinomycetota; class Actinomycetes; order Micromonosporales; family Micromonosporaceae; genus Micromonospora; species Micromonospora sediminicola. The sequence continues at coordinate 91,296 of NZ_FLRH01000004.1, forward strand.
CGGGGCCCACCGCGCGACGCCGTGGCGGCGACCGCGGAGGCCTTGACGGCCCGGTGCGGAGCGAGAACCATGATCATGTTTCGACCGTCCTGCTTCGGCGCGGCCTCGACGTATCCCAGGTCCGTGATCTCGGACTCGAGCCGGCGCAGGAGCCGGTAACCCAGCTCCGGGCGGCTCTGCTCGCGACCACGGAACATGATCGTCACCTTGACCTTGTCGCCCGCCTTGAGGAACCGCACCACGTGACCCTTCTTGGTCTCGTAGTCGTGCGGGTCGATCTTCGGCCGGAGCTTCATCTCCTTGATGACGGTCTGCTGCTGGTTACGCCGCGCTTCGCGCGCCTTGAGTGCGCTCTCGTACTTGAACTTGCCGAAGTCCATGAGCTTGCACACCGGCGGGCGCGCCATCGGCGCAACCTCGACCAGGTCCAGGTCGACGTCCGCGGCCAGCTGCAGGGCGCGCTCCAGCGGGACGATGCCCACCTGCTCACCCTCGGGGCCGACCAGTCGGACCTCACGTGCCCGGATCTGCTCGTTCACGCGTGGTTCGACGCTGATGGGGCCTCCTCGAGTCGAAGTCTCGTGTGGTGCCGACTCCGTGGGCTCCCGGGCGGGAGCCGACTCGGAAAGCAGAAGGCCCCGGCGTATGCCAGGGCCCACTCGACCGGTCGGCACGATCACAGGATCGCGCATCCGGGATCGGGACGTGCCCGAAACCCGGGGACCGGACCCGGACACCTGGACGGCGACTCGGGTGGGAGCGGGCGCTCCGCTTCATGACCACCCGCGCGTCAGGGACGGGGGCAGTCTGGTCGACTCCGCAAGACTACACCCTCGGCCCAGCCCGGCCCAAACCGGGCCCCGCAGGTCAGCGGGGTGCCGGCTGGCCGGCGGCGAGCGCGGCCAGGTGCGCCTGGTGCAGGCGGCGCAGCGCCCGGACCGCCTCGACCGCGCTCTCCTTGTCGGCGGCCTGCAGGGCGACCATCGGCAGCAGGTCGTCGTCGTGCAGCTCCAGGCTGGCCCACGGGGCGCCGCGGTCGAACCGGACCCCGCGCACGACCTCCCAGGGCAGCTCGTAGGAGCTGATCACGTTGCGGACCCGCACGCCGCGGGCGTCGGCGGTCACCCGGGGGCGGGTGAACAGCAGGAAGCCGAGCGCGCCGAAGACCCCGAGACCGACCATGGCGAACTGGTCGCCGCGCTGGAACGTGCCGTAGCCCTCACCGGTGGAACCGGACAACGAGGTCGCGACGAGGCTGAACACCACCAGCAGCGCGACGGCCGACGCCCAGCAGACCACCCGGACGCGGCGGGGCCGCACGGTCACCACGGAATCGCTCACCCGACCAGTCTGCCATCCGGCTCGCGCTCACGTTCGGCCGCCACACGGACCGCGCCGCGCCGGCGTACCCCGGCCACGAGCACGGCCACCAGCGTGAGCACCGCGCCGGCCAGCACCGGCAGCCGGACGCCGGGCCCGCCGGGCAGCGCCAGGTCGAGCAGCAGCGCCCCGCCGAGCTGCCCGGCCACCAGCGCCAGGCCGGTGCGCAGCACCCCGGCCGCGCGGACGCCGACCAGCAGCGCCAGCACGATGCCGACGCCGAACAGGCCGCCGACGTAGAGCCACCACTGCGTGGGCCAGCGCGGCTGCTCGGCCAGCGTGCCGCCCAGCACCGCAACCGCACCGATCACCGACGTGCTGACCGCGAAGTTCACCGCGAGGCCGGCGGCCGGACCGACGGACGCGGCGACCCGACCGTTGAGCGCGGACTGCCCGGCCACCGCCAGCCCGCCCACGACGCAGAGCAGCACCAGCCCGACCGCGAGGTCGCCGATCGGGCGGCCCAGCTGCGCGAGTGCCACCGCGCCGACGCCGAGCACCGCCCCGCCGACGCGGGGCAGCGTGAGCGGCAGCCGCCCGGTGGCGGCCAGCCCGGCCCGGTCCACCGCCAGGCCGCCGAGGCTGCCCCCGGCGACCTGCGCGATCGTGAACACCGCAACCCCGAGCACCGGCACCACCACCGGCGCCACGAGGACGATCACCGCGCCGCCCACCCCGCCCAGGTACGCCCACCAGGGCAGCCCGGCGCGGCGCAGCCCGGCCAGCCCGGCCCGCATCGAGGGCACGACGGCCAGCCCGACCAGCACGAGCAGGCAGCCGCCCAGGTTGTTGACCACGGCGCCGAGCACCGGATCACCGGTCCGCTCCCCCAGCTCCGCGTTGACCACGCCCTGGGCGGCCGAGGCCACGCCACCCAGGACGACGACGGCCAGCGCGGCCGGGAGCGGCAGCGGCCTCACAGCCGGCAGGCGTGGATGTTGGTGACCAGGATCGCCCGGGCGCCCAACTCGTACAGCTCGTCCATGATCCGGTGCACGTCGTCGCGGAGCACCATCGCCTGCACCGCGACCCAGCCCTCCCGGTGCAGCGGCGAGACCGTGGGCGACTCGATGCCCGGGGTGAGCGCACTGGCCCGGTCGAGCAGGCCGGCCGGCACGTCGTAGGCGAGCATCACGTAGCGGCGGGCGACCAGCACGCCGTGCAGCCGACGCTGGAGCTGCTCCTGCTGGGCGCCGCCGGGCGCGCCGGCCCGGCGGACCAGCACCGCCGAGGAGCGCAGCAACGGCTCACCGAAGACCACCAGGCCGGCCTGGCGCAGCGTGGCGCCGGTCTCCACCACATCGGCGACCACGTCGGCCACGCCGAGCCGGATGGCGTTCTCCACCGCGCCGTCGAGCCGGATCACCTCGGCCTTGACGCCCAGCTCGCCCAGGTGCCGCTCGACCAGACCCGGGTACGCGGTGGCGATCCGGTGCCCGCCGAGCTGCTGGACGGAGGCGACGTCGTCGGGGCGGGCGGCGAACCGGAAGGTGGCCCGACCGAAGTTGAGGTCGACCACCTCCTCGGCCGGCGCGCCGGAGTCGATCAGCAGGTCGCGCCCGGTGATGCCGACGTCCAGGTCACCGGAGCCGACGTAGGTGGCGATGTCCTTGGGGCGCAGGTAGAAGAACTGGATGTCGTTGGGCTCGTCCCGGCAGACCAGGTCCTTCGGGTCGGTGCGCTGGCGGTAGCCCGCCTCGCGCAGCATCCCGGCGGCCGACTCGGCCAGGGCGCCCTTGTTGGGTACGGCGACACGCAGCATGGGAGTGCTCCTTCGTTCGATCGGATGATCAGCGGACGGGCACTCAGAGATGTCGGTAGACGTCCTTCAGGTCGAGACCGGTGGCCAGCATCAGCACCTGCGCCTGGTAGAGCAGCTGGGAGATCTCCTCGGCGGCCCGCTCCGGGCCCTCGTGCTCGGCCGCCATCCACGACTCGGCCGCCTCCTCGACGACCTTCTTGCCGATGAAGTGCACGCCCTTCGCGAGCGCGTCGACGGTGCCCGAGCCGGGGGTGCCGGCGGCGGCCTTGGCCTGCAGCTCGGCGAACAACTCCTCGAACGTCTTCACGGAAGGCGATTCTTCCAGCCGCCCGACGGGGCCGCTCGCCCCGGGTCCGTCGGGCGGGTTCGACCGGCCGCCGTCGCACCCTCGCGGGCGGATCGGGGTAGCCCTCCGCTCCGGCGCTCTCCGCTGGCGTGCCGGCCCTCCGGCGGCCGCCATCGGTCCGGGTGCCTCCACGCCGCCTGTGGAGCTGATATCAGAAACGACTCGGGCCGCCGACCGCGCCGGACCGGCAGCTCGGCGTACTGAGTCGATCATCCGGCCCCTACGAGCGGCGGTCGTGGACGGGGACCGGTGGCACGGGAACCGGGCGGGCGGCACGGGACCGGGCGGCACGGGACCGGGCGGCACGGGGGCGATCGCCGGCCGCGGCACGCCGGTTCGAACGGGTGAGTCGCTTCTGATATCAGCTCTAAAGGCGGTGCGAACCCAACGGGTCACCGGCCGCCGTCGTCTGCCCTGCCGCCCGACCACCTGGACGGCGGGCGCACTCCGCCGGCCAGGCGGTCACGCGACCAGGCGACCGGGCGGTCAGGCGGTCAGGCGGTCAGGCGGTCAGGCGGTCAGGCGGTCAGGCGGTCAGGCGGTCAGGCGAAGCCGACGCGGTGGGAGGCGTGGGCGTCCAGGGTACGGACGGCCAGTGCGGCGTCGAGGGCGGCCACCGTGGCCGCCCAGCCCTTGTCCTCGGCCGAGCCGGGCAGCCCGGCCCGGTCCCGGGCCTGCTCGATGGTGTCCACCGTGAGCACCCCGTGCGCCACCGGCTTGCCCTCGTCCAGCGCCACCCGGGTCAACCCCTCGGTGACCGACTGGCAGACGTAGTCGAAGTGCGCGGTCGCGCCACGCACCACCACGCCGAGCGCGACGACCACGTCGTACCGGCGTGCCATGGCCTGGGCCACCACCGGCAGCTCCACCGAGCCGGCCACCCGGGCCACCACGGCCCGCGCGCCGCACGCCTCGGCCGCGGCGACCGCCCGCTCGGCCATGTGGTCGGTCAGCTCGCCGTGCCAGCGGGCCGCCACCACGCCGACGGTCATGCCGGCGGCGTCCACCGCGGTCACGCCCGGCTCTCCGAAACCCGCCATCGTCCTACGCTCCGATCTCGTCACCGGCGACCGGCCGGCCCATCGGGGCCTCGGTCGCCTCGTCCAGCCCGTCCAGGAGGTGGCCCATCCGGTCCCGCTTGGTGCGCAGGTAGCGCACGTTCTCCGGGTTGGACCGCACCGGCATGCCCTCCCGGCCGGTCACGGTGAGGCCGTACCCCTCCAGGCCGGCCCGTTTGGCCGGGTTGTTGGTCAGCAGCCGCATCGAGCGGACGCCGACGTCGTAGAGGATCTGCGCGCCGGTGCCGTAGTCCCGCGCGTCGGCCGGCAGACCCAGGTCGAGGTTCGCGTCCACCGTGTCGCGCCCCTGGTCCTGCAACTGGTACGCCTGGAGCTTGTGCAGCAGGCCGATGCCGCGCCCCTCGTGCCCGCGCACGTAGAGCACCACCCCGCGTCCCTCCTGGGCGACCCGGGCCAGTGACGCCTGCAACTGCGGTCCGCAGTCGCAGCGCAGCGAGCCGAACACGTCGCCGGTGAGGCACTCGGAGTGCACCCGGACCAGCACGTCCCGCCCGTCGCCGAGGTCGCCCATGACCAGCGCGACGTGCTCGGCCGAGTCGTGCTCGGCGCGGTAGCCGAGCGCCCGGAACACCCCGTACGGGGTGGGCATCCGCGCCTCGGCGGCCAGTTCGACCTGCTTCTCGGTGCGTCGCCGGTGGGCGATCAGGTCGGCGATGGTGACCAGCGTCAGCCCGTGCTCGGCGCAGAACTTCTCCAGGTCCGGCACGCGCATCATGGTGCCGTCGTCGTTGACCAGCTCGCAGAGCACCCCGGCCGGGCGCAGCCCGGCCAGCCGGGTCAGGTCCACCGCCGCCTCGGTGTGCCCGGCCCGGCGCAGCACCCCGCCCGACCGCGCGCGCAGCGGCACCACGTGGCCGGGACGGGCCAGGTCGGTCGGGTCGGTCCCGGCGTCGGCGAGCAGCCGGATGGTGTGCGAGCGGTCCGCGGCGGAGATGCCGGTGGTGACCCCCTCGCGGGCGTCCACCGTGACCGTGTACGCGGTGCCGCGCCGGTCCTGGTTGGTGTGGTGCATCGGCGGCAGGTCCAACCGGTCGCACTCGTCCTCGGTCAGCGGCACGCAGATGTAACCGGAGGTGTAGCGGACCATGAACGCGACCAGCTCCGGCGTGGCCAGCTCGGCCGCGAAGATCAGGTCGCCCTCGTTCTCCCGGTCCTCGTCGTCGACCACGACCACGGGGCGACCGGCGGCGATGTCCGCCACCGCCTGCTCGATGGAACCGAAGATGGTCATGCCACGACCTCCGAGTACGTCGCCGGAATGCGGGTGCGGGCGGCCGTGACGGCCCGGGAGGTGCGCCACCAGCTGTACAGGCCGGCGGCGCAGAACGCGCCGTAGACCAGGTACATGGCGGCCGACGGATAGAAGCCGCCGCGCAGCAGCAGCGGCACGCCGACCGCGTCCACCGCGATCCAGATCAGCCAGAACTCCACCCAGCCCCGCGCCATGCCGTAGGTGGCGAGCAGGCTGCCGACCAGGATCCAGGCGTCCGGCAGCGGGCCCCACGAGCCGAGCGCGGCCAGCGCCGGGTAGGCGGCGGCGGTGCCGACGGCCGCGACCGCGAGCAGGCCCAGCCGCTCCCGCCAGGTGGCCCAGCGCGGGACGACGGCCGGCTCGCCGCCGCCACCCGCGCGGCGGTTGCGCGACCAGCGCCACCAGCCGTAGACGCTCACCGCGAAGAAGAAGACCTGGCGGCCGGCCTGGCCGTAGAGGTCGTGTGCCTGCGGGGTGGCGAAGACGCCGCCGAGGAAGACGGTGAACAGCAACGCGTTGCCGATCATGCCGACCGGCCAGGCCCACACCACCCGGCGCAACCCGAGCAGCGCCGAGGCGAGCCCGAAGACGTTGCCGACGATCTCCCGGACCAGCACCGGCGAGCCGGCGACGTGCACCTGGGCGTCGAGCAGCCAGCCGAGCGGGCCCGTCACCGGGCACCCCCCATCAGCCGCTCGACGTACTTGGCCAGCACGTCGACCTCGAGGTTGACCGGGTCGCCGACCTGCTTCGTGCCGAGCACGGTGAGCTTCAGCGTGGTCGGGATCAGGCCGACCGAGAACCAGTCGTCGCCCACCTCGGCGACGGTCAGGGACACGCCGTCGACGGTGATCGAGCCCTTCTCCACCACGTAGCGGGCCAGCCCGGCCGGCAGCCGGAACCGGACCGTCTCCCACTGCGCGGCCGGCTCCCGGCCGATGACCTCGCCGACGCCGTCGACGTGCCCCTGCACCAGGTGGCCGCCCAGCCGGCTGTTCAACGCGGCGGCCCGCTCCAGGTTGACCGGGTCGCCGGGGCGCAGCGCGCCGAGCGCGGTACGCCGCAGCGTCTCGCCCATCACGTCGGCGGTGAACACGCCGCCGTCGACGTCGACCACGGTCAGACAGACCCCGTTGACCGCGATCGAGTCGCCGTGCCGCGCGTCCGAGGTGACCAGCGGGCCGCGGATGGCGACCAGCGCCGAGTCGTCCCCGGTCTCGGTGCTCCGGACGATCTCGCCCAGCTCCTCGACGATGCCGGTGAACATGTTCAGGCCTCCCTCTTCCGGGGCAGCGCGGTGATCCGCAGGTCGGGACCGACCGGCGTAACGTCGGTGATCTCCAGGTCGATGGCGTCGGCGATCGTCGTCACGCCGGCGTCGCGCAGCGCGGTCGGGCCGGCGCCGAGCAGCTTCGGCGCGACGTAGCCGACGATCTTGTCGACCAGGCCGGCGGCGAGGAACGCGCCGGCCAGCGTGGGGCCGCCCTCCAGCAGCGCGGCGCGTACCCCGCGGTGGTGCAGTTCGGCGAGCAGCGCCGTCAGGTCGACCCGGCCGTCCGGGCCGGCGCCGACCTCGGCGGCGGTGGCCACCCAGGTCCGGGCCGCGCCGTCGCGGACCCGGGCGTCGGCCGGGGTACGCCCCGAGCTGTCCACCACGACCCGCAGCGGCTGCCGGATGGCCAGGGTGCCGTCGCGCAGGTTGCGGGCGGTGAGCCGGGGGTCGTCGGCGAGCACGGTGCCGACCCCGGCCAGCACCGCGTCGACGGTGCCGCGCAGCGCGTGCACGTCGGTCCGCGCCGCCTCCGAGGTGATCCACATGCTGGTGCCGTCGGCGGCGGCGGAGCGCCCGTCGAGCGTGGCGGCGTACTTCCAGATCAGGTACGGCCAGCCGCGGCGCATCGAGGTGAGCCAGGCGATGTTGCCGGCCTCGGCCTCCTCGGTGCGTACCCCGAGGGTGACCTCGATCCCGGCGGCGCGCAGGGTGGCCGCGCCGCCGGAGGCCACCGGGTTCGGGTCGGGCACCGCGACCACCACCCGGGAGACGCCGGCCGCGATGAGCGCGTGACTGCAGGGGCCGGTGCGGCCGGTGTGGTCGCAGGGCTCCAGTGTGACGACCGCGGTGCCGCCCCGGGCGCGCTTGCCGGCCTGCGCCAGCGCGACGATCTCGGCGTGCGGCCCGCCGGCGTACGCGTGGAAGCCCTCGCCGACGACCTCGCCGTCGGCGTCGAGCAGCACGCAGCCGACGACCGGGTTCGGGCTGGTCGCGCCGAGGCCGCGGGCGGCCAGCGCGACGGCACGACGCATCGCCTCGTCGACGGAGACGCTCGCCATGGCCTGCCCTGCCCTCCCGCTCGCCGGTCACGCGCGGGCGGGTTCGACAGGAGCGGCACGGGCACCGCGCACACGCGGCGGCGGAGAGACCCGGGGACGGCGACGCCGACCCCGGGGAGCCCACGGGCGCGGCTGAGGGTGCTCAGCGGCCACCAGGGACCTCCCCCGTTCCGCGCGCTGTCTCCCATCCGGACTGTCTGGGGGCGGACGAGCCGCACCCCAACCGTCGGCCCCGGATTCTCACCAGGTCCACCGTCCGGCCGAAGCCGTCCGGGTCGCGGGCTTACCACGGTCGGACCGTGGATCACCGCCGGTTCGGAATTTCACCGAGCCCCGCCAGCGCGTGGTGGGTACACCGGAAGTCTTACACGTTCGGCGGCGGCGCGCGCCACAGAGGCGAGCTACCTCACAGCAGCGGATGTCCGGTTCAGGTCACGCCCCGGCGGCGGTCGACCGCCACGTACGACCCGGGCTGGCTCTTGGCCACCGTCTTCATCTCCGAGGCCACGGCGATGGCCTCCAGCGGGTCGGTGAACCGCTTGCCGGAATCGGACAGTGACACCCCGATGGAGAGGGTGACCAGGGCGGCCCGGCGGATGTTGCCGCGGCGGTCCTTCAACTCGACGAAGCCGCGTTCCCGGTCGATCGGGTCGTAGAGCCCGTCGGCGGCCTTCTCGAAGTCCTCCACCGCCCGGAAGGTCAGCGGCCGGACCTGTTCGGGTGCGCAGACGATGACGAAGTCGTCGCCGCCGACGTGGCCGAGGAAGGCCGGCGGCAGGCCGATCGACACCACCGCGCGGTGCAGGCTGCGGGCCAGCGCGGAGATGAACTCGTCACCGCGGACGAAGCCGTACCGGTCGTTCACGCTCTTGAACCGGTCGATGTCGATGTAGCCGACGGCGTAGTCCACCCCGTTGCGCACCCGGTCGCTGATCTCCCGCCGGATGCGGCTGTTGCCGGGCAGGCCGGTCAGCGGGGAGACCTCCCGGAACTCCTTGTTGCGGCGCAGCGTGGAGCTGACCCGGGCGACCAGCTCGGCGGTGTCGAACGGCTTGACCAGGTAGTCGTCGGCGCCCGCGCTGAGACCGTTGACCTTGTCGGAGGTCATCCCCTTGGCGGTCAGCATGATCACCGGCAGCGCCGAGGTCATCGGGTCGGCGCGCAGCCGGCGGGTCAGCTCCAGCCCGTCGATGCGGGGCATCATCAGGTCGACCACGGCCAGGTCCGGCCGTTCCCGCTCGATGACCTCCAGCGCCTCCTGGCCGTCCGCGGCGTGCAGCACCTCGAAGCCGTGCAGGCGCAGGTTGAACTCGACGAAGCGGGCGATGTCCTCGTCGTCGTCGACGACCAGGATCACGTCGGGTCGGTCGTCGGCCGGGTCCATCTCAGGCCCCGGTCATCGCACGTTCCGCCAGGCCCCGCAGGCGGCGTACCGCCTCGGCCGGGTCGTCGGCGCCGTAGACCGCGGTGCCGGCGACGAACGCGTCCGCGCCGGCCGCGGCGGCCTGCTCGATGGTGTCCGCGGCGATGCCGCCGTCCACCTCGATGCGCAGCTCCAGGTGCCCGCTGTCGACGTGCCGGCGGGCGGCGCGCACCTTGTCCAGCAGCTGCGGCAGGAAGCGCTGGCCGCCGAAGCCGGCCTTGATCGTCATGATCAGCAGCGTGTCGAAGCTGGGCAGCAGCTCCAGGTACGGCTCGATCGGGGTGTCCCGGTCGATCGCCAGCCCCGCCTTCGCGCCGGCCGAGCGCAGGTCCTTGGCCAGCGCCACCGGGTCGTCGCACGCCTCGGCGTGGAACGTGACGTTGTACGCGCCGGCGTCGGCGTATCCGGGGGCCCAGCGGCGCGGGTCCTCGATCATCAGGTGCACGTCGAACGGGATCTGGGTCACCGCGCGCAGGCTCTGCACCACCGGCAGCCCGATGGTCAGGTTGGGCACGAAGTGGTTGTCCATGACGTCCACGTGCAGCCAGTCGGCGGCGGACTCCACGGCACGGACCTCGTCGGCGAGGCGGGCGAAATCGGCGGCCAGGATGCTGGGCGCGACGATCGGCGGCGGTACGGTCACGGGGCCAGTGTACGAACGTGGTCACCCGCCGTCCGCAGCGCGGCACCGTGTGGGACAGGCTGTGACCCGCCCGTCACCTGTGGTGCACCATTGGCCCGTCCGGGCGGGAAATCGACACGAATAGTCGTCGGTGACTGGCCGATCGATTGAAAGATGACGAAACTCCTACAGGGACGGTCACGTATGCTGCCGCCCGGGCGCGGGGGACGCCGCACGGGCCTGCGGTGTGCGGCTGCCATCTCTCCGGCGAAGGGGCGGACGATGCGACGGTTGCTCCACACGCTCGCGCTGGCCGGTGCCGTGACGGCGGTGATCGCCGGCTGCGTCCCGGCGCACCGGGCCGACGGGGACCTCGTCGACGACTGGGCGGCGCTGCCCGCGCCCCAGCTGTTCGTCCCGGCCACCGACGCGTGTCTGCCCCGGCTCACCGCGGTGGTGCAGGCCGCCACGTACGAGACGGTGAACTGCGCCGGCAGCCACCTGGCCGAGGCGGTCCACGTCGGCACGTTCACCGGTCCGGCGGCCGCCGGCGCCCGCCCGGAGCCCGGCTCCCCGGCGCTGCGCGTCGCGCGCACCGAGTGCGACCAGCGGGCCCGGGAGATGATCGGCGGGGACTGGCACGCCGCCCGGCTCACGCTGAACATCGCGTTGCCCCCGGCCACCGCCTGGGTCGCCGGCGCGCGCTGGTTCCGCTGCGACCTGGCCGAGACCGACAGCATCGACAACACCCGGCCGGTCAACCGGATCGGCAGCCTGCGCGGCGCCCTGGTCGGGGACAACCCGCTGGTGCACCGCTGCTTCGACCCGAAGCTGATCGGGCAGAACCTCAACTACATGGCGCCGGTGCTCTGCACCGAGCCGCACCGGGCCGAGTTCGTGGGCGTCTACACCGAACGCGACGTGAGCTGGGCGGAGTTCACCCGGGGCGCGCCGTCGGTGCACCGGCGCTGCATGACGTTGATCGCCGCCTTCGCCGACGTGCCGGACAACGCCGAACTGCCGTACCGGGCCGGGTCCATCTTCTACCCGCCGTCGCAGCGGGAGTGGGAGGAGGGCGACCGGGGGGTGCGCTGTTTCCTGTGGAGCGACGACCGGAAGCTGACCCGCTCGATGCGCGGGGCCGGCCCGGAGGGACTACCCGTCATCTGAGCATCAGTGCCGTATGCTGCGTCGCCGAGGCGTACCGGTCGGCCGGGCGGCTCCGGACGGCGGGGAGGTCGGTCGCGATGCGGCGATGGTGGGCGGCGGTCGCCGCGGGCACGGTGGCGGTGCTGGCGCTCGGCGGCTGTGGCGCGCCGGCCGGGGTGGACCGTGACCTGGCCGACGACTGGCCCGCGTTCGCCGCGCCCGTGGGCTTCGTGCCGAAGGCCGACGTCTGCCACCCGACCGTCGCCGACGTCGGCTACCTCAGCGGCTACCAACCGGTCGACTGCGCCACCACGCACCGGGCCGAGACGCTGCACGTCGGCACGCTCACCGGGCCGGAGGCCGCGCGCTCCGCGCCTCCGCGGGGCGGATCCGCCGGTCTGCGCGCCGCCCACGCCGACTGCGCCCGGCAGGTCACCAAGGCCGTCGGCGCGGACTGGCGGTCGGGACGGCTGCAGCTGTCCGTGGTCTTCCCGTCGGCCCCGGCGTGGTCCGGCGGGGCCCGCTGGTACCGCTGCGACGTCGCCGAGGTCAACGACCTGGACGACGGCACGGTGACCGAGCGTCAGGGCAGCCTGCGCGCCGCTCTGAGGCCCGGTTCGCCGCTGGCGCTGGGCTGCTTCAACCCGAAGCTGGTCAAGGACGACATCGAGGCGATGCGGCCGGTCGCCTGCACCGCGAAGCACCACGCCGAGTTCGTCGGGATCTGGCAGGCGCCGGACATCAGCTACGCGGAGTTCCAGCGCACCTCGCTGCGGGCGCACAAGGCGTGCCGGGGACTGATCGCCACGTACGCCAAGGTGCCGAACGACGGCAACATGCAGTACCGGGCCGGCACCATCATCTACCACCCGTACGAGCAGCAGTGGCGCGACGGCGACCGGGGCGTGCAGTGCTTCCTCTGGGTCTCCGACCGCACGCTGACCCGGTCGGTCCGGGGCGCCGGGGCGAAGGCGCTGCCGGTCACCTGAGCCGGGGGCGGGGCGGGCGTCGGCCCACCCCGCCCGGTGTGCTCAGCCGACCTGGAGCGTCACGTCGTCCAGGACGAAGCTGGTCTGCAACGAGGAGTCCTCGACACCGGTCCACTTGAGCGTGACCGTCTGACCGGCGTACGCGGCGAGGTTGAAGGTGCGCTGGGTGTAGCCGGTGGCCTTGTTCAGGTTCGAGTAGGTCGCCAGCGTGGTCGAGCCGACCTGCACGGTCAGCTTGTCGTACGCGGTCGAGGTGGTCGTCTCGGCCGAGTCGATGTGCAGCCAGAAGGCCAGCGTGTAACTGGCGCAGCCGGCCGGCAGGGTGACCGACTGGCTCAGCGTGTCGGTGTGCGACGAGCCGTAGCCGTCCAGCCACGCCTTGTAGGAGCCGGTCCGGGCCGCCTGGCCGGAGTCGTTGGTGATCACGCCCGAGCTGGCCGTCCACGGCGTGCTGCCCGACTCGAAGCTGCTGTTGCCGATGAGCTGTCCGCCGGTGCAGCCGCCGCCCCCGCCGGTCACGGTGAGCGTGTAGCTGGCGGTGCGGGTGGCCGAGCCGGTGCCGGTCACGGTGAGCGTGAACGTGCCGGTGGTCGCCGACGACGAGGCGGTGACCGTCATGGTGGCGGAGCCGCCCGAGGTGACCGAGGACGGGCTGAAGCTCACCGAGACGCCGCTCGGGGCGCCGCTGGCGGACAGCGCCACGGTCTGCGCGCTGCCGCTGGTGGTGGCGGTACTGACGGTGGCGGTGGTGGAGCCGCCCCGGGCGACGCTGCCGGAGGTGGGGCTCACCGCGACGGAGAAGTCGTTGGTCGGGGTGCCGCCGCCGACCGCGAGCTGCCAGATGGCGTACGCCACGCCGTCGGCGCTGCGGTTGAGGACGGTCGTGTTGATGTTGCTGGTGGTGTCGCAGGAGCGGTGGTAGCAGCCGTCGTACGCCGCGCCCGCGGTGCCGCCCCACTTGCTGGCCTGCGCCGCGGTCTTGGTGTAGCTGGCGCCCGCCGCGTACCCGGAGGTCTGGATGCCGGCGTTGGCGAACGAGTAGTCGTCGGAGCGGCCCTGGCCCTCGGTGTTCTCCTCCGGCTGGATGCCGAAGGAGTCCCAGTACGCCTTCAGCGGCGCCGCGGTGGCCGAGGTGATCCGGTTGATGAAGTAGCCGCCGTTGGGCGAGCCGACCATGTCGAAGTTGTAGTAGCCCTTGATGTAGCCCCGCTGGGTGGAGCTGAGCTGGTTGACGTAGTGCTTCGAGCCCTGCAGCCCCTGCTCCTCGCCGTTCCACCAGGCGAACCGGACCCGCTTGGTCATGGTGGGGTTCTGCGCCGCGAGCACCAGGGCGTTCTCCAGCAGGGTGGCCGAGCCGGAGCCGTTGTCGTTGATGCCCGGGCCGGCGGAGACGCTGTCCAGGTGGGCGCCGAACATGACGACCTGGTCGGTCGGGCCCTGCGGCCACTCGGCGATGAGGTTGCTGCCCGGGTAGGTGCAGGTGGTGCAGTTCTGCTCGGTGACCGTGTAACCGGCCGCCTGGAGCTTGCCCTTGACGTAGCTGACCGACGCGGCGTAGCCGGCCGAGCCGGCCCGTCGGTTGCCGCCGTTGCTGCTGGCGATGGAGTTGAACTGGGTGAGGTGGGCCTGGATGTTGGCCAGGGAGACGTCCGGCGCGGCGAGCGCGGCGGCGGTGGCGGGCGCCGGGGCGGGGGCCGGCGCGGGAGCGGCGGAGGCGGTGCCGGCCAGGCTCGCCGTCGTCAGGGTGGCGACGAGGGCGAGCGCGAGGCTCGTGGTCGGCGTGCTGCGTCTCATGGAGACTCCTCATGGGGGTCGGCGGGCGGGGGTGACGGGTCGACCGGTGATCGGAACAGTTACATGTATCGATCGCGCAGTCAACGGCGCGTCACATCCCACCAACCCCCTACCGCCCCCGGGATGCCTCTCTCCCGCCACCTTCGGACTGACCAAGGAGTTCGCCGTCGGCGATCCGACGGCGAACTCCTTGATCAACCCAGCGGAGGGGCGGAGCCGGTCAGCCTCGGCGCAGGACGGCCAGGAACATGGCGTCCGTGCCGTGACGGTGCGGCCAGAGCTGCACCGTCGGGCCGTCGCCCAGACCCAGCATGCCGGCCGGCAGCAGCGGCCGGGCGTCGACGAAGTCGACCGGGAGGCCGCAGCGCCGGGACGCCTCGGTCACCGTCACGTGCGTCTCCACCACGTGCGGCGAGCAGGTCACGTACGCGACCAGGCCACCCGGACGGACCGCGCGCAGCGCGGCGGTGAGCAGCTCACGCTGCAGGCGGGTCAACGGCGGCAGGTCCGCCGGCTGGCGACGCCAGCGCGACTCCGGCCGGCGGCGCAGCGACCCCAGCCCCGTGCACGGCGCGTCGACCAGCACCCGGTCGAAGTGCCCCTCCGGCAACTTCGGGTCCCCGCCGACGGTGCGCCCGTCGGTGTGCACCACCGTGACCGGCAGCCCGCGGGTGGCCTGGGCGACCAGGCGGGCCCGGTGCTCGGCCACCTCGACCGCGGTCAACCGCGCCCCGCGCGTCGCCGCGATCGCACCGAGCAGGCCGGACTTGCCGCCCGGGCCGGCGCACAGATCCAGCCACCGGCCGTCCGGGCCCTCCAGCGGCGCGTTCGCCAGCGCGTCGGCCACCAACTGGGAGCCCTCGTCCTGCACGTGCGCCCGCCCGTCGGCCACCGCCGCCAGGTCACCCGGCGCGCCGCCGGGCAGGTAGACCGCGTACGGCGAGAACGCGCCCGGCGCGCCGCCGACCTCGTCGGCCAGCGCCACCGGGTCGGCCAGGCCGGGTCGGGCGCACAGGTGCACCGGTGGGCGCTCGTTGTCCTCGATCAGCAGCCGGGTGGTCTCCCCCAGGTCACCGCCGAGCGCCTCGGCGAACGCCCGGACGATCCACTGCGGATGGCTGTACGCCAGCGCCAGGTGCCCGATCGGGTCGGTCTCCTCGGCCGGGGCGAGCTTGGCCACCCACGCGTCGGCGTCCCGCCCGGCGATCTCGCGCAGCACCGCGTTGGCGAAGCCGGTCGCGCCGGGCCCCACCGTGCGGACCAAGTCCACGGTGGAGGAGACCGCGGCGTGCGCCGGCACCCGGGTGTGCAGCAGCTGGTAGGCCCCGAGCCGCAGCGCGTCCCGCACCGGCGGGTCGATGCGCTGCACGTCCCGGCCCGCCGCGTCGGTGACGATCGCGTCCAGGGTGCCGGTGTGCCGCAGCGTGCCGTAGGTCAGCTCGGTGGCGAACGCCGCGTCGCGGCCGCTGAGCCCCGCCTCGCGCAGCATCGTCGGGAGCACCAGGTTGGCGAACGCGTCGTCGCGGTGCACCGCGGCGATCGCCTCGTAGGCGACCTGCCGGGGCAGGTCCACCGCGGGCCGCACCGGGCGGCGCGCGTCCCGCCGGTCGTAGCCGCCCCGCGACGGCCCGCCGGACCGGTCTCCGGGACGCCCGGAACCGCGCTCGCCGCGCCCGTACCCCCGGGGACGCTCGCCCTCGACGGGCCGTTCCGGCCGCGTCACGCGAAAACCTCGCCCGCGGCGACCCGGGCGCCGCGCGCCCAGTCTCCGGCCGACATGGGCTTCTTGCCGGCGGCACGCACCTCACCGAGGCGCACCGGCCCGGTCGCGGTGCCGACCAGGACGCCGGACTTCTCCGCCAGCAGCTCGCCCGGCTTCAGCTCCGGGCCGTTGGCCAGCGGGGTGACCGGGCCGAGCTTGACCCGGTCGTCGCGGAAGGTGGTCCACGGGCCCGGGGCCGGCGTGCAGGCGCGGATCCGCCGGTCCACCGCGAACGCCGGGTCGGTCCAGCGCACCCGCGCGTCCTCGACGGTGAGCTTCGGGGCGAGCGAGACGCCCTCCGACGGCTGCGGCTGCGCCCGGGCGGTGCCGGCGTCGATCGCGTCGAGCACGGCGACCAGCAGCCCGGCGCCCGAGTGGGCCAGCCGTTCCAGCAGGTCGCCGGAGGTGTCGGTGGGACGGATCTCGTCGGTGACCGTGCCGTAGACCGGGCCGGTGTCCAGCCCCTCCTCCAGCTCGAACACGCTGGCCCCGGTCAGCTCGTCGCCGTGCAGCACGGCGTGCTGGACCGGCGCCGCGCCCCGCCAGGCGGGCAGCAGCGAGAAGTGCAGGTTGATCCAGCCGTGCCGGGGGATCTCCAGCGCCACCGGCGGCACCAGCGCGCCGTAGGCGACCACGGGGACGCAGTCCGGCGCCAACGCGCGCAGCCGGTCGAGGAACTCCGGTTCGCGTGGCCGGGCCGGGGTGAGCACCTCGACGCCGTGCGCGTCGGCCCACGCGCCGACGGGCGAGCGGTGCAGCCCTCGGCCCCGGCCGGCCGGGGCGTCGGGGCGGGTGACCACCGCGAGCAGCTCGTGGCCGGAGGCGGCGATCGCGTCCAGGGCCGGCACGGCGACCGCCGGCGTGCCGGCGAAGACCAGGCGCATCCGGGTCACCGCCCCAGGCCGAACGGGTTGGTGACGGGATGCGGGCTCAGCTTGACCGTGGGCGGGGCGGCCTGGTCGTACCAGTCCGCCTGCCGGATCGCCTTCATGGCCTCCTTGCGGCCGGCCGCGTCGAGGCGGTCCAGGAAGAGCACCCCGTCGAGGTGGTCGGTCTCGTGCTGCAGGCAGCGGGCCATCAGGCCGGTGCCGACGATCTGCATCGGGTCGCCGTGGGCGGTGAAGCCCTTGGCGATCACGTTCTGCCGGCGCTTCGTGTCGAAGTAGAGCCCAGGGATGGACAGGCAACCCTCCGGGCCGTCCTGTTCCTCCTCGTCGGGGAACTCCAGCACCGGGTTGACCAGGTGGCCGAGCATGTCGTCGACGTCGAAGGTGAACACCCGCAGGCCCACCCCGAGCTGCGGCGCGGCCAGGCCGGCGCCGTTCTGCTCGCGCATCGTGTCGGTCAGGTCGGCGATCAGCTTGCGCAGCTCGGCGTCGAAGTCGACCACGGGGTCGGCCGGCGTGCGCAGCACCGGGTCGCCGAACAGACGGATGGGCTGGACGGTCACGCGGCGTGGCTCCTTGTCTGGGACGGGTGGTGCCGTCCCAGTCTACGGAGTGCGGCCGGACGCCTCCGGTGGCGTACCGGGAACGGTGACCGGGGCCGCCTCCCGCCCGACGGTGACCGGCAGCGTGGCGTAACCGCGCAGGGTGAGCCGGACCCGCCGCTCGGGCGCGCCGGCCAGAGCCAGGCCGGGCAGCCGGCGCAGCAGCAGCGGGAACGCCACCTGTGCCTCCAGCCGGGCCAGCGCGGCGCCGAGGCAGTAGTGCGGCCCGGCGCCGAAGGACAGCGGGTGGATCTGCGGTCGCCACGGGTCGAAGCGCGCCGGCTCCGGGTAGCGGCGGGGATCACGGTTGGCCGCCCCGAGCATCACGATGACCCAGCTCTCCGGCGGCAGGTCGAGGCCGCCGTGCCGGGACGGCTCGGTGCTCATCCGGGAGGTCAGCTGCACCGGCGAGTCGTAGCGCAGCAGCTCGTCGACGTATCCGGGGGCGAACTCCGGGTGCTCGCGCAGCGTCGCGGCCGCGTCGGGGTGGTCGAGCAGCGCCACCAGACCGTTGCCGAGCAGGTTGGTGGTGGTCTCGAAGCCCGCCACCAGCAGCACGATCAGGTTGGCCAGCAGCTCGTCGCCGGAGAGGCTCTCACCGTCGGCGTCGGCCCTCATTCGGTCCGGAGCGCCGTCTTGCGGCGCGGAGGCCGAATTATGGCCGTCGTGGGCCTGGACCAGCGCGGTCGTCAGGTCGTCGGCGGGGGCCCGGCGGCGGGCCGCGACCAGCTCGGTGAAGTAGGCCCGCAGCTCGCCCGCGCCCCGGTCGGCCACGGCCAGCTCGTCGGCCGTGATCTCCGGCTCCAGCACCCCGGTCAGGTCGGTGGCCCAGCGCCGGAACAGCGGCCGGTCCGCCGCCGGGACGCCGAGCAGCGCGCAGATCACCCCGACCGGCAGCGGGTACGCGAACTCGGCCATGAAGTCGACCGGCGCGCCGCCCCGCCCGCCGGCCAGCAGCCGGTCGACCAGGTCGTCGGCCTGCGCCTGCACCACGTCGCGCATCGCGGCGATCCGGCGGGGGGTGAACGCGCCGGCGGCGAGGCGCCGCATCCGGCTGTGGTCGGGCGGGTTGGTGCGCAGCATCGACCGGGAGATGGACAGCACCGCCGGGCTCTCCCGCCAGCCGGGCATGAACTGGTCGCGCAGGCCGTCGTCCATCACCCCGAACCGGGCGTCGCGCAGGATCGCGTCGGCCTCGGCGTACCCGGTCACCACGTAGAAGACGGGCCCGGCCTGGACCACCGGGCCGTGCGCGCGCAACCGCTCGTACGTCGGGTAGGGGTCGACCCGACCCGCGGGGGACATCAGCAGCGCGAGGGCATCGGCAGGGTCCACGGTCGGCCTCCCCAGGCGTCGGAGACCCCCATCATGCCCCGTTTCCGCCGGATCGGGCGATCCCGTCGCCGCGCCCGGACGGCCGTCAGGCCCCGGCGCCCGGCTCCCCGGCGAGCACCGCACCACCGCCGAGCAGGGCGTGCTCCGGCAGCGTCAGCGCGATGCCGTGCGCGTCCTCCCAGTCGTGGATCAGACCCGGCCGGGCCTGGGCGGCGAAGAAGTCGACGGCGCTCATGCCGCCGACCACCGGCTCGTCGACCTCGGCGACCAGCCGGGCGGGCACCAGCGGGAACCCGCCGCGCACCGCGGCGCTGAGCCGCCGGTGCCCGTCGACGACGAAGAAGTACTCACCGGTGTAGCCGATGCTCAGCGGCTCCAGCGCCTCGTCGCCGGCCTCGGCCACCTCGCCGGCGAACTCCGAGTCCCAGAGACCGCGCAGCGTGGCCACGTCCTCGGTCGGGTAGACCCGGTTCGGGTCGAGCAGCAGCAGCGGCTGGCCGGCGCGCAGCACCTCGGCACCGAGCCGGCCCTCGTAGACGTCGACCACGTGCTGGATCACCTGCTCCGGGTTGGCCCGGGTGGTGTCGCAGATCAGGTCGTAGTTGCGCAGCCGGGCCTTGTCGACGCCGTACCGGACGATGAAGCGGCCGCGCTCGCTCTCGCTGCGCTCGCGCAGCTTGGCCCGCGCCTCCTCCAGCGAGGTGTAGCTCTCGGCCGGACCGGACGGGCGGGCCAGCACCCGCCGGGCCGCCTCGGTCGGCTCGGTGATCATGTGCACCTTGAGCGCGTCGGTGAAGAAGTGCCACGCCAGGCGGGAGTCCATCACCAGCGACTCGCCCGAGGCGGCGATGTCGCGCTGGAGCTGGTCGACGTAGCCGTCGACGGCCTGGTCCAGCTCGGCGTGCAGGTTGAGCTGGAGGGCGGTCATCTGCCGCTCCTGGGCCATCTGCCGGTAGAGGTCGCCGACGCTGACCCGGCGCAGGCCGAGCCGCTTGGCGATCTCGACGGAAACGGTGCTCTTGCCGCTGCCGAGGTCGCCGTTGAAGACGATCGACTGACGAACGGTCACGACTGGTCCACCCCTGCTCACCGGCTGACTGACGACATCGAATCCGTGTCGGCCCGACGTGCTGGGAGCATTCGCCGCGCCGTGTCCCGCGCGGAAAACCGCGCGCCTGGGCATGACGGGCGATGCTATCACCGCCCGCTACCCAAT
The DNA here is from genome assembly GCF_900089585.1 of Micromonospora sediminicola. Taxonomy (NCBI): domain Bacteria; kingdom Bacillati; phylum Actinomycetota; class Actinomycetes; order Micromonosporales; family Micromonosporaceae; genus Micromonospora; species Micromonospora sediminicola. Next base: position 111,225 of record NZ_FLRH01000004.1, read on the forward strand.
TGCCGGACCAGGTGTGCGGCAAACCCCAGCTCACGACCGTGCGCGCCGGCCCGGGTGCGCTGGGTCACGGCCGTCGGGGGCCGGTCAGAACAGGCTGAGCGGATCGACCTGGAGCCGGACCGGATCGACCGCCTTGCGCGCGCTGCGCTGCCCGGCCGCCGCGTGCAACGCGTCGGCCAGGGCGGCGGCCCGGGCCCGGGGGACCCGGACCAGCATCCGCTCCCGCCCCTCCTCCGCCGGCACCGGGCCGAGGACCTCCGCGTCGTCCGGCAGCCGGGCGCCGGCCAGCAGGTCGGCCACCGCCTCGGCCACGCCGGTGACGCTGGCCATCCGCACCGCCGGCGGGAAACCCAGCTCGCGGCGTTCGGCCAGCTCCCGTTCGGCGAACCAGGCCGCGTCCCAGCGCAGCAGCGCCTGCACCGGCGCGAGGGCACCGTCGGCGACCACCACCACCCGGCCCCCGGCCGCGCCGGGGCGGGCCAGCGCGGCGGCGGCCATCCACCGACGCAGCGCCTCCTCCCCGGCCCGCAGGTCGGCCCGGGTGAGCAGCGCCCACGAGTCGAGCAGCAGCACCGCGCCGAAGCCGCCCTCGGCCACCGGCTCCGCGCCCGGGGTGGCGATCACCAGCCCGGCCCCACCCGGCACGGCGGCCAGCACCTCCTCCCGGCCCGAGGTCCGCACCGGCACGCCCGGGAACGCCCGGCCCAGCTCCTCGGCGGTGCGCCGGGCGCCGGTGACCGAGGCCCGCAGCCGCCGCCCGCCGCACTCCGGGCAGGCGTACGCGGCGGCCACCCGACCGCACCAGCGGCAGGCCGGCGTGCCCTGGGCCGAGGGCAGGCTCAGCGGACCGGCGCAGTGCGGACAGCGGGCCGGGGCCCGGCAGTCGGCGCAGGCGACCGAGGGCAGGTAGCCGCGGCGGGGCACCTGCACCAGCACCGGCAGGTCGGCGCGGAGCGCGTCCCGGGCGGTTGTCCAGGCCAGGCTGGGCAGCCGGGCGGAGGCCGCGCCGGGGTCCCGGGCCAGCTGCGGGTCGTCGCCGGTGGGCGCCATGGCCGGCATCCGCGCCCGGACGATGGCGCGGTCGGCGACCACCTCCCGGGCCCAGCCGGTCTCCACCAGCAGCTGCGCCTCGGCGGTCCGGGCGTAGCCGCCGACCAGGGCGGCCGCGCCGGTGAGCTGGGCCCGGGTGAGCAGCACCTCGCGGGTGTGCGGGTAGGGCGCGCGGGGTTCGGCGTGCAGGTCGTCGCCGTCGTCCCAGACGGCCACCAGGCCGAGCCGCTCCACCGGGGCGAACATGGCGGCCCGGGTCCCGATCACCACCCGCGCCTCGCCCCGGCGGGCGGTCAGGAAGGCGCGGTACCGGGCGGCCGGGCCGTCGGCGGCGGTGAGCCGGACGTGCCGCCCCGCGCCCGGCAGCGCGGTCAGCGCCGCGTCGAGGCGGTCCAGGTCCCGGGCGTCGGCGACCACGACCAGCGCTCCCCGGCCGCCGGCCACGGTGGCGGCCACGGCGTCGGCGTACCGCTCGGCCCAGTCCTCCCCCGGCAGCGCGGACCACACGGCGCGGGGCGCCCGGCCGTCGGCGAGCGCCCGGATCAGCGCCGGCCCGGCCGGGTAGTCCCGCCAGCCGCGCGGATCGACGGGCGCGCCGACCGGTTCCGGTCGCGCGGACCCGGGGTCCGCCGGGGTGGCGGCAGGCGCGCGGTCGGGGTCCGCGGACGTGTCGGCGGCCGCCGACGGCGCGACGCCGGCGTCGACGCGGGTCTCTCCGGCGGCGTCCGGGGCGGGGTCGGGGTCCGCGGACGCGTCGGCGGCGGTGACGGCCTTCTCGGCGCGGGCGTGCCGGGGCGGCACGGCGAGGCGGAGCACGTCGGCCAGGCTCCCGGCGTAGCGGTCGGCGACCGCCCGGGCCAGCCGGGCCACCTCCGGCGAGAGCACCGGCACCGGGGAGACGACCTTCTCCAGGTACGCCAGCTTGGGGTGCGCCGACTCGGCGACGCGTTCCAGCAGCCAGCCGTCGACGAGCTGCCCGGCGAACCGGACCTTCACCCGCACCCCGGGCCGGGCGTCGGCGTCCAGCGCCTCCGGGACCAGGTAGTCGAACGGCCGGTCGAGGTGCGGCAGCGGCACGTCCACGCAGACGCGAGCGACCGGCGACCCCTCGGCGGGTCGCCGGTCGCGGCGCGTGGTGGCGGTCAGGCTCCCGCGGCCGACTTGAGGTCGGCGGCCCGCTCGGTGCTCTCCCAGGTCAGATCCGCCAGCTCCCGGCCGAAGTGGCCGTACGCGGCGGTCTGCTGGTAGATCGGGCGCAGCAGGTTCAGGTCCCGGATGATCGCGGCGGGACGCAGGTCGAACACCTCGGCCACCGCCTTCTCGATCGAGGCCACCGCCACCGTCTCGGTGCCGAAGGTCTCGATGAACAGGCTCACCGGGTGCGCCTTGCCGATCGCGTACGCGACCTGCGCCTCGCACCGCTCGGCCAGGCCGGCGGCGACCACGTTCTTGGCCACCCAGCGCATCGCGTACGCGGCGGACCGGTCGACCTTCGACGGGTCCTTGCCGGAGAACGCGCCCCCGCCGTGCCGGGCGTAACCGCCGTAGGTGTCCACGATGATCTTGCGGCCGGTCAGGCCGGCGTCACCCATCGGGCCGCCGATCTCGAACCGCCCGGTCGGGTTCACCAGCAGCCGGTAGCCCTCGGTCTCCAGACCCAGGCCCTCCAGCTCCGGCGTGATGACGTGCTCCCGCACGTCCGGCGTGAGCAGCGACTCCAGCGAGATGTCCGCCGCGTGCTGGCTGGAGACGACCACCGTGTCCAGGCGCACCGGACGCAGGCCGTCGTACTCGATGGTGACCTGGGTCTTGCCGTCCGGACGCAGGTAGGGGATGGTGCCGTCCTTGCGCACCGCGGCGAGCCGGCGGGCCAGCCGGTGCGCCAGCGCGATCGGCAGCGGCATCAGCTCGGGCGTCTCGGAGCAGGCGAAGCCGAACATCATGCCCTGGTCGCCCGCGCCCTGCGCGTCCAGCGCGCTCTCCGAGCCACCGGTGCGCAGCTCGAACGCGTTGTCCACGCCCTGCGCGATGTCCGGCGACTGGGCGCCGATGGACACGCTCACGCCGCAGGACGCGCCGTCGAAGCCCTTCTTCGACGAGTCGTAGCCGATGCCGAGGATGGTCTCCCGGACGATGGTCGGGATGTCGGCGTACGCCTTGGTGGTCACCTCGCCGGCGACGTGCACCTGCCCGGTGGTGATCAGCGTTTCCACCGCGACCCGGCTGTGCGGGTCCTGCGCGAGCAGCGCGTCGAGAATGCCGTCACTGATCTGGTCGGCGATCTTGTCCGGGTGGCCCTCCGTGACCGATTCGGACGTGAAGAGACGTGTCACGGCACTCCTAAGCATGTGAAGACTTTTAAAGGTCGCTCGGCGGCAGTTTAGTCGCCCCCGTTCCGGTCCGGCCCCGGGAACGGCGAGCAGACCAACCGTCAGGACGGCGGGCCCAGGCGCGCCGCCACGAGATCCCAGACGGCGTCGGCCAGGTCCTCCTTGGGCTGCTCGGGCAGCCGGTGCACGGCGCCGTCGGCCCCGATCACGGTCGCCGCGTTGGTCTCCGCGCCGAAGACCTTGTCGACACCCACCTCGTTGACCACGATCAGGTCGGCGCGCTTGCGGGCGAGCTTGGCCCGGCCGTTGGCCTCGGCGTCGTCGGTCTCCGCGGCGAAGATCACCAGCACCTGCCCGGGCCGGCGATCCCGGCCCAACTCGGCGGCGATGTCCGGGTTGGTGACCAGCTCGACGGTCGGCGCGACGCCGTCCTCCGACTTCTTGATCTTCCCGGTGGCGTAGCTGGCCGGACGGAAGTCGGCGGGCGCGGCGGCCATCACCACGGCGTCCGCGTCGGCGGCCGCCGCCAGCGTGGCCTCGCGCAGCTCCTCGGTGGTGCCCACCCGGACCAGGTCGGCGCCGGCCGGGTCGGCGAGGGCCACGTTCGCCGACACCAGCGTCACCCGGGCGCCCCGGGCCACGGCGGCGCGGGCGAACGCGTACCCCTGCTTGCCGGAGGACCGGTTGCCGAGGAAGCGGACCGGGTCGAGCGGCTCGCGGGTGCCGCCGGCGGTGACCACCACGTGCCGGCCGGCCAGGTCGGCCGGGGCGGCCACGCCGCGGGCCAGCGCCCGCCGGGCGACGGCGAAGATCTCCGCCGGGTCGGGCAGCCGGCCCTTGCCGGTGTCCCGCCCGGTCAGGCGGCCGACCGCCGGCTCGATCACCCGTACGCCCCGGGAGCGCAGCGTGGCCACGTTGGCCACGGTCGCCGGGTGCTCCCACATCTCGGTGTGCATGGCCGGGGCCAGCACCACCGGGCAGCGCGCGGTCAGCAGCGTGTTGGTGAGCAGGTCGTCGGCGAGGCCGTGCGCGGCCTTGGCGAGCAGGTCGGCGGTGGCCGGCGCCACCACGACCAGGTCGGCGTGCTGCCCGAGCCGCACGTGCGGCACCTCGTGCACGTCGGACCAGACGTCGTCGGCCACCGGCTGGCCGGAGAGCGCGGCCCAGGTCGGCGCCCCGACGAAGCGGAGCGCCGACGCGGTCGGCACGACCCGGACCCGGTGACCCGACTCGGTGAAGAGCCGGAGCAGCTCACACGCCTTGTAGGCGGCGATGCCACCGCCGACCCCGAGGACGATCTCGGCGGGCATCGGCGCGGGCGGAACTACGGCTGGTCGGTCGGCTCGGCGGTGAGCAGGCCCGCGTTGATCTCCCGCATCGCGATGGAGAGCGGCTTCTCCTGCGGGGTGGTCTCCACCAGCGGGCCGACGTACTCCAGCAGGCCCTCACCGAGCTGGCTGTAGTAGGCGTTGACCTGGCGGGCACGCTTGGCGGCGAAGATGACCAGCGCGTACTTCGAGGTGGTCTTCTCGAGCAGCTCGTCGATCGGCGGGTTGGTGATGCCCTCGGGGTTGGTGGCGATGGATCCCACGAATTCAAACCTCTGCGTCTCGTGCGCCGCCCAGGGGCGGTGACCGGCTGGCGGGCCGCTCAACCGCCGGGAGGCGGTCGGGCCGGGGCCAGGAATGACGAACCGAGCAATCCTACCAGCTCGGTGGCGGCACGCTCGGTTCGGTCGTGCGCCACGGCGTGTGTGAAGGCGGCCGCGACGGCCGGCTCGGCCCGGTACGCCGGCGGCGCGAGCAGCACCAGCCGGGCCCGCGGCGCCACCGCCCGGACGGCGAGCGCGCCGGCCAGGTCCAACGGCAGCAGCACCGGACGGCCCTGCGCGAGCCGGGACCGCACGTCCGCGCGGGGCACACCCCGGCGGTACGGCCCGATCCGGCACCACTCCAGCAGCTCACCGGCCGCGACCAGCCGGTCGAAGGCGGGCGGGTCGAGGAAGAGCCGGTCCACACCGTCGCGCTCCCCCGGGCGCGGCGGCCGCGTGGTGGCGACCACCGGCACCCACACGGACGCGAGGCGCGCCCGGACCAACTCGACGACACTGCCCCGCCCGGCCCCCGAGGGGCCGGAAAGGACAGTGAGCCGAGCCGCCGAGCGCGCCTCGTCATCCGTGCTCACCGCTTGTTTCTACACGGTGGGCCGTTCAGTTGGCGGCGAACTCTCCGAGCAGCGCCTTACGCTGCTGCTCGCCGAGGCCGCGCAGGCGACGGCTGTCCGCGATCTTGAGCTTCTCCATGATCTGGGTGGCCCGGATCTTGCCGATGCCCGGCATCGCCTGGAGCACTGCCGAAACCTTCAGCTTGCCCACGACGTCGTCGGACTCGGCCCGCTCGAGGACGGTGGCGAGGGTGGTCTTGCCCTGCTTGAGCTGCTCCTTCAGCTCAGCGCGGGCCTTGCGGATCTCCGCGGCCTTCTCCAGCGCGGCAGCGCGCTGTTCGGGGGTCAGTGACGGGAGCGGCACCAGTTCTCCTCAGGTCCCTAGTACGGCGGGCGGAGCGCCCCACCGCAGCTGTGAAACGTGGTGTCGCTGGCAACCAAAGGGGTCCGTGGTTCCCAGCGCGGGGAAAACTAGCGGTCAACGGAGTTTTCGGCAACGTGGACGCGCGATGATCAACGTAAAGTGACGGAGCCGTCAGTCAGTCAGGCGGTGGTCAGGGCGGCCCGGCAGTCGGTCAGCACCCGCTCGACGGCGGCCCGCAGGGCCTCCTGGTCCGGCCCCGCGCCCAGCACCTCACGGGAGTACGACGGCAGCACCGACGGCAGGGCGGCGCCGAAGACCGCCCGCAGCCCGGCGGGCGTCCCGCCCTGCGCACCGAGGCCCGGCGCGAGCAGCGGACCGTTGACCGCATCCAGGTCGTGACCGGTCTCACCGATCGTCGCGCCGACCACCAGGCCGATGCTGCCGAGCGGCTCCGCACCCCGGTTGAGCTGGGAAATCTCGTCGATCACGGTCTGCGCCACGGTGCGTCCGTCGGCGGCCACGGCACGCTGCACGGCGGCGCCCTCGGGGTTCGAGGTGAGCGCCAGGACGAACACCCCGCCGCCGTGCGCGGCGGCCAACTCGAACATCGGGGCGAGCGAACCCACCCCCAGGTAGGGGCTCGCGGTGACCGCGTCGACATACAGCGGGCTGGATGGATCGAGGTACGCCGAGGCGTACGCGCGGACCGTCGAACCGATGTCACCGCGCTTGACGTCGAGAAGAACGAGCGCGCCCGCATTTCGCAACTGTCGGATAGTTGACTCAAGCACGCCGACACCCCGCGCACCGAAGCGCTCGAAGAAAGCCGACTGCGGCTTGACCACGGCCACCCGGTCGCCGATCGCCTCCACCACGGTGCGGCTGAACCGCTCGAGCCCCTCGACGTCGTCGGGCAGGCCCCAGTCGGCGAGCAGACCCGGGTGCGGGTCGATCCCCACGCAGAGCGGTCCCCGCTCCGCCACGGCCCGGTGCAGGCGGGCGCCGAACGTCTCCATCGCGCATCTCCCTCTTCCGGCGGCCGGGGCCGCCTCCGTGTCCAGGCGACGGACCTCCCGTCGCGTCAGGTCGTCCCGGCCGGCCCCGACCGCCCGGCCGGACCTGGCCGGCCTCGACCGCCCGGCCGGGACTCAGCCGGCCTTGACCGCGGCGGCCACGCCGGCCGCGATCCGGGCCACGTCCGCCTCGTCGCAGACGTACGGCGGCATGGTGTAGACCAGGTCCCGGAACGGGCGCAGCCACACCCCCTCCCCGACCGCGGCGGCGGTCGCCCGCGGCAGGTCCACCTCGTGGTCCAGTTGCACCACGCCGATCGCGCCGAGCACCCGCACGTCGGCCACGCCCGGCGTGCCGCGCAACGGCTCCAGGCCGGCCCGCAGGCCCGCCGCGATCCCCGCCACCCGCCCGGACCAGTCCCCGGCCCGCAGCAGGCCCAGGGAGGCGTTGGCGACCGCGCAGGCGAGCGGGTTGCCCATGAACGTCGGACCGTGCGCCAGCACGCCGTCGGCGGAGATCGCCCCGGCCACCTCGGGGGTGCAGAGCGCCGCCGCCAGCGTCAGGTAGCCACCGGTGAGCGCCTTGCCGACGCAGAGCACGTCCGGCGTGACGCCGGCGTGCTCGGCGGCGAACATCCGGCCGGTCCGGCCGAAGCCGGTGGCGATCTCGTCGAAGACCAGCAGGATGCCGTGCCGCCGGGTCACCTCGCGCAGCACCCGCAGGTAGTGCGGGTGGTGGAACCGCATCCCGCCGGCGCCCTGGACCACCGGCTCGACGATCACCGCGGCCAGCTCGTCGGCGTGCCGCTCCACCGCCTCCACCAGCGCCGCCTCGTACGCCGGGTCGGGCGTGGCGTCGAAGCCGGGCGGCGGCACCGGCGCGAACACCTGACGGGGCAGCACGTCGCCCCACAGGTGGTGCATGCCGCCCTCCGGGTCGCAGACGCTCATCGGGTGGAACGTGTCGCCGTGGTAGCCGCCCCGCCAGGTGCCCAGCCGGCGGCGTCCCGGGCGCCCGACGGCGCGCTGGTACTGCAGGCACATCTTCACCGCGACCTCGACGCTCACCGAGCCGGAGTCGGCCAGGAAGACGTGTTCCAGCCCGTCCGGGGCCAGCTCGACCAGGGTGCGCGCCAGGCGTGCCGCGGGCTCGTGGGTGAGGCCGCCGAACATCACGTGGCTCATCCGTCCGAGCTGGTCGGTCACCGCGGCGTCCAGCACCGGGTGCCGGTAGCCGTGGATCGCCGCCCACCAGGACGACATGCCGTCGACCAGCTCCCGCCCGTCGCCCAGCCGCAACCGCACCCCGGCGGCGCTCTCCACCACCAGCGGCGGGCTGGCCGGCGGCAGCGTCGCGTAGGGATGCCAGACGTGCCGGCGATCAACGGCGAGAATCTCGTCAGGCGTCACGGACTCTCCTCCTTCGCCCCTCCCCGGCGATCTTGCGGTATCGGCCCGGGTCGCGCCCGGTGTGAGCGGTGTGCCGGGGCCGAAACTGCAAGATCGCGCGAACTGGGGTCAACGGGTGGTGCGGGTGATGGCCCGGGTGAGGGCGGGGCCGCGGTAGATGAAGCCGGTGTAGAGCTGGACCAGGGCGGCGCCGGCATCGAACATCCGGGTCGCGTCGTCGGGGTCGAGGATGCCGCCGACGCCGATCACCGGCAGGCGGCCCCCGGTCTCCCGGTGCACGAAGCCGACCAGTTCCCGGGCGCGGTCGGTCAGCGGCCGGCCGGAGAGGCCGCCCGTCTCGGCGGCGCGCGCCCGGTCGGCGGGGGCGAGCCCGTCCCGACCGAGCGTGGTGTTGGTGGCGATGACGCCGGCCGCGCCCCGGTCCAGGCACACCTCCAGCAGTTCGGCGACGGCCGGCTCGCTGAGGTCCGGGGCGATCTTCACCAGCACCGGCTTCTCCCCCACCAGCGCGGCGAGCAGGGCGTCCAGATGGGACCGGTCCTGCAACGACCGCAGACCCGGGGTGTTCGGCGAGGACACGTTGACCGCGAAGTAGTCGCCGTGCCCCTTGAGCGCCCGGTAGGAGGCGAGGTAGTCCTCGACCGCCTCGTCCAGCGGGGTCACCTTGGACTTGCCCAGCGAGATGCCCAGCGGCACGCCGAGCGGGCGCGGCAGCGCCGCCAGCCGGGCGGCCAGGGCGTCCGCGCCGGCGTTGTTGAAGCCCATCCGGTTGATCACGGCCTCGCTGTCGCGCAGCCGGAACAGCCGGGGCCGGGGGTTGCCCGGCTGGGCGTGCGCGGTCACGGTGCCGACCTCGACGAAACCGAAGCCGAGCGCCGGCCAGGCGGGCAGCGCCAGACCGTTCTTGTCCATGCCGGCGGCCAAGCCGACGGGGTTCGGGAAGCGCACCCCGAACACCTCCCGCGGCGAGGCCCGGAAGTACGTCCGACGCAGCGCCGCCAGGACCGCCGGCCGCCGGGACAGCGCGGCCAGCCGGGCGAGGGTCCACTCGTGCGCCGCCTCGGCGTCCCCGCCCCCGAGCGCGAACAGCCGCGGCCGCACCACCTTCTCGAAGATCACCGCCCCGCCCCCGACCCGTTGACCATGAGGTTGGCGGCGATGTGGATCTCCGCTGCCGCCGCCAACCTCATGATCGACGCGGACGTCGGGGTGGTCACTCGCCGGCCCGCAGGGCGGCGTGCAGGTCCTGGAGGGGGCGGACCTGGAGGTCGCCGTTGATCCTCGCCTCGATGCCCATGACCGCGGCGGCGGCGCCGGGGACGGTGGTGACACACGGGATGTCCGCGGTGACCGCGGCGCTGCGGATCTCGTAGCCGTCCGAGCGGGCGCTCGCGCCGGAGCCCTGCGGGGTGTTGACCACCAGCGCCACGTCGCCGCCGAGGATCAGCGAGACCGCGTCCGCCCCCTCGCCCGACTCGTAGTGCTTGCGGATCTGCTCGCAGGCGATGCCGTGCCGGCGCAGCACCTCGGCCGTGCCGGTGGTGGCGACGATCTCGAAGCCGAGGTCCGCCAGGCGCTTGATCGGGAAGATCATGCCGCGCTTGTCCCGGTTCGCCACCGAGACGAAGATCTTCCCGGCCGTCGGCAGCGACCCGTACGCGGCGGCCTGCGACTTGGCGAACGCCCGGCCGAAGCCGGTGTCGATGCCCATCACCTCGCCGGTGGACCGCATCTCCGGGCCGAGCAGCACGTCGATGCCCTTGCCGGCCGGGGTGCGGAACCGCTTGAACGGCAGCACCGCCTCCTTGACCGCGATCGGCGCGTCGGCCGGCATGGTGCCGCCGTCACCGGTCGGTGGCAGCAGGCCCTCGGCGCGCAGCTGCGCGATCGTCGCGCCCAACGCGATCCGGGCCGCCGCCTTGGCCAGCGGCACCGCCGTGGCCTTCGACACGAACGGCACCGTACGCGAGGCGCGGGGGTTGGCCTCCAGCACGTAGAGCGTGTCGCCCTGCAACGCGTACTGGACGTTGAGCAGGCCGCGCACCCCGACGCCGCGGGCGATCTCCTCGGTGTAGCGGCGCACCTGCGTCAGGTGCGAGCCGGCCAGCGTGATCGGCGGCAACGCGCAGGAGGAGTCGCCGGAGTGGATGCCGGCCTCCTCGATGTGCTCCATCACGCCGCCCAGGTAGACGTCGCCGTCCGCGTCGACGAGCGCGTCCACGTCGATCTCGATGGCGTCGTCGAGGAAGCGGTCCACCAGCACCGGGTGGTCGGGCGAGATGTCGGTGGCCCGGCCGATGTAGTCGCGCAGCGTGGCGTCGTCGTAGACGATCTCCATGCCCCGACCGCCGAGCACGTACGACGGCCGCACCAGCACCGGGTACCCGATCTCGTCGGCGATCGCCTTCGCCTCGTCGTACGAGGTGGCCATGCCGTGCGCGGGCGCCCGCAGTCCGGCCCGGGCCAGCACCGCGCCGAACGCGCCCCGCTCCTCGGCCAGGTGGATCGACTCCGGGGAGGTGCCGACGATCGGCACCCCGGCGTCCTTGAGCCGCTGCGCCAGGCCCAGCGGGGTCTGGCCGCCGAGCTGGACGACCACCCCGACCACGCCCGGCCCGCCGGCCGCCCTGCCCGACGAGTCCTCGGCGTGCCAGACCTCCAGCACGTCCTCGAAGGTCAGCGGCTCGAAGTAGAGCCGGTCGGCGGTGTCGTAGTCGGTGGAGACGGTCTCCGGGTTGCAGTTGACCATCACGGTCTCGTAGTTCACGTCCCGGAGGGCCTGGACGGCGTGCACGCACGAGTAGTCGAACTCGATGCCCTGCCCGATCCGGTTCGGCCCCGAGCCGAGGATGAGCACCTTCGGCCGCTCCGAGGGCGCCACCTCCGTCTCCTGGTCATAGGTCGAGTAGTGGTACGGCGTGGTCGCCTCGAACTCGGCCGCGCAGGTGTCCACCGTCTTGTAGACCGGCCGGACCCCGAGCCGGTGGCGCAGCGTGCGTACCCCGTCCTCGGCGGCCAGCTCGGGCCGCAGCGCGGCGAGCTGCCGGTCGGACAGGCCGGCCCGCTTGGCCCGGCGCAGCAGGGCGGCGTCGAGCACCGGGGCGTCGACGATCTCGGCGCGCAGCTCGACCAGGGCGGTGATCTGGTCCAGGAACCAGGGGTCCATGCCGCCGGAGGCCTCGGCCACCTCGGCGATCGACGCGCCCAGGCGCAGCGCCCGCTCGACGGTGTAGAGCCGGCCGTCGTGCGGCATCCGCAGCGCGGCGAGCGTGTTCTCCTTCGTGGCGCCCGCCGGGTCCGGGGTGGTCCAGAAACCGGACGACTTCGTTTCCATCGAGCGCATCGCCTTGTTCAGCGCCTCGGTGAAGTTGCGGCCCAGGCTCATCGCCTCGCCCACCGACTTCATGGTGGTGGTCAGCTCCGGGTCGGCGCCGGGGAACTTCTCGAACGCGAACCGGGGGATCTTCACCACCACGTAGTCCAGCGTCGGCTCGAACGCGGCCGGCGTCTTGAGCGTGATGTCGTTGGGGATCTCGTCCAGCGTGTAGCCGATGGCGAGCTTCGCGGCGATCTTGGCGATCGGGAAGCCGGTGGCCTTCGACGCCAGCGCCGAGGAGCGCGACACCCGCGGGTTCATCTCGATCACGACGATCCGGCCGTCGGCCGGGTTGACCGCGAACTGGATGTTGCAGCCACCGGTGTCCACCCCGACCTCGCGCAGCACGGCGATGCCGAGGTCGCGCAGCCGCTGGTACTCCCGGTCGGTCAGCGTCATGGCCGGGGCGACGGTGACGCTGTCGCCGGTGTGCACGCCCATCGGATCGACGTTCTCGATCGAGCAGACCACCACCACGTTGTCGTGGCGGTCGCGCATCAGCTCGAGCTCGTACTCCTTCCAGCCGAGCACGCTCTCCTCGATGAGCACCTCGTGCACCGGGCTGGCGGCCAGCCCGGAGCCGGCGATGCGCTCCAGGTCCTCGTCGGTGTGCGCCATGCCGGAGCCGAGACCGCCCATGGTGAACGACGGGCGGATGACCACCGGCAGGCCCAGCTCGGCGACCGTGTCCCGGACCTCGTCCATCGAGTGGCAGACCCGCGAGCGCGGGGTCAGCGTCGACGGGTCGTCCAGGCCCAGGCGTACGCCGGCCTTGGCCACGATGTCCTTGAACAGCTGCCGGTCCTCGCCCCGGTTGATCGCCTCGATGTTGGCGCCGATCAGCTCGACGCCGTACTTCTCCAGCACCCCCGCCTCGTGCAGGGCGACCGCGGTGTTCAGCGCGGTCTGCCCGCCCAGGGTGGGCAGCAGCGCGTCCGGGCGCTCCTTGGCGATGACCAGCTCGACGAACTCCGGGGTGATCGGCTCGACGTAGGTGGCGTCGGCGAACTCCGGGTCGGTCATGATCGTCGCCGGGTTGGAGTTGACCAGGCTGACCCGGATCCCCTCGCTGCGCAGCACCCGGCAGGCCTGGGTGCCGGAGTAGTCGAACTCGCAGGCCTGTCCGATCACGATCGGCCCGGAGCCGATCACCAGCACGTGCTTCAGGTCGGTCCGCTTAGGCATTCTTGCCGCCTTCGATGAGCTCGGCGAAGCGGTCGAACAGGTAGTCCGCGTCGTGCGGACCGGCCGCCGCCTCCGGGTGGTACTGGACGGTGAAGGCAGGCACGTCCACGGCCCGCAGCCCCTCGACCACGTTGTCATTGAGGCAGAGGTGTGACACCTGGACGCCGCCGAACTCGGTCTGGATCACCTGATCCGGCACCACCGCGCCGTCCCCGGCGCCCGGCACCTCGACCGCGAAGCCGTGGTTGTGGCTGGTCACCTCGACCTTGCCGGTGACCCGGTCGAGCACCGGCTGGTTGATGCCGCGGTGGCCGTACCCGAGCTTGTAGGTGCCGAAGCCGAGCGCCCGGCCGAGGATCTGACTGCCGAAGCAGATGCCGAACAGCGGGATCCGCCGGGTCAGCACCTCCCGGGCCAGGGCCACCGGGCCGTCGGCGGTCGCCGGGTCGCCCGGGCCGGGCGAGAAGAACACCGCGTCCGCGCCGGTGGCCAGCAGGTCGTCGATCGTCGAGCCGGCCGGCAGGACGTGGGTGGTGACGCCGCGGGCGGCGAGCCGGCGCGGCACGTTGCGCTTGATGCCCAGGTCCAGCGCGGCCACCGTGAACCGGTGCTCGCCCTGCGCCTCGACGACGTACGGCTGCGCGGTGCTCACCTCGGCGGACAGGTCGGCGCCGACCATCTGCGGCGAGCGGCGTACCCGCTCCAGCAGCGCGGCCGGGTCGTCCTCGACGCTGGAGACACCGACCCGCATCGCGCCGCGCTCACGCAGGTGCCGGGTGAGCGCCCGGGTGTCCACCCCGCTGATGCCGACCACGCCCTCGGCGGCGAGCCGGTCCTCCAGGCCGCCGGTGGCGCGCCAGTTCGAGCCGATCCGGGCCGGGTCGCGCACCACGTACCCGGCCACCCAGATCCGGCCGGACTCGTCGTCCTCGCCGTTGACGCCGGTGTTGCCGATGTGCGGCGCGGTCTGCACCACCACCTGCCGGTGGTAGGAGGGGTCGGTGAGCGTCTCCTGGTAGCCGGTCATGCCGGTGTTGAAGACCGCCTCGCCGAAGGTCTCCCCGACGCTGCCGTACGCCTCGCCGTGGAACGTGCGCCCGTCCTCCAGGACGAGGATCGCGGAACGTCTCTTCACTTCACAGCCTTTCCGTCCAGGACCGTCGGCTCGCCGCGCAGGAAGGTCGCCACGATGCGACCCGGCAGCGTCATGCGGGCGTACGGGGTGTTGCGACTGCGACTGGCCAGCTCCGCCGGCTCGATCACGCGGCGGGCGGCCGGGTCGACCAGGGTCAGGTTGGCCGGCACGCCGGGCGCCGGGTCGAGGCCGTGCCCGGTCAGCCCGGCGATCCGGGCCGGCGTGCGGGACATCCGCTCGGCGATCAGGTCCCAGCGGGGGCCGAACACGTCGAGCGCGATGGACAGCGCCGTCTCCAGGCCGAGCATGCCCGGCCGGGCGTACGCCCACTCGCACTCCTTGTCCTCCACGGCGTGCGGCGCGTGGTCGGTGGCGATGATGTCGATCACGCCCTCGGCCAGCGCGGCCCGCAGCGCGGCGACGTCGGCGGCGGTGCGCAGCGGCGGGTTGACCTTGAAGACCGGGTCGTACGTCTCGGCCCGGTCGTCGGTCAGCAGCAGGTGGTGCGGCGTCACCTCGGCGGTCACCCGCACCCCGCGCGCCTTGGCCTGCCGCAGCACCTCGACGCTGCCGGCGGTGGAGACGTGGCAGACGTGCAGCCGGCTGCCGACGTGCTCGGCCAGCAGCACGTCCCGAGCGATGATCGCCTCCTCGGCGACGGCCGGCCAGCCGGTCAGCCCGAGCCGGGTGGACACCTCGCCCTCGTGCATCTGCGCGCCCTCGGTGAGCCGGGGCTCCTCGGCGTGCTGGGCGATCACCCCGTCGAACGCCTTGACGTACTCCAGCGCCCGGCGCATCAGCCGCGGGTCGGCCACGCAGTGCCCGTCGTCGGAGAAGATCCGCACCCGGGCGGCGGAGTCGGCCATCGCGCCCAGCTCGGCCAGGCGCTCCCCGGCCAGCCCGACGGTGACCGCGCCGATCGGCTGCACGTCGACCAGGCCGGCCTCCCGGCCGAGCCGCCAGACCTGCTCGACCACGCCGGCGGTGTCGGCGACCGGCGACGTGTTCGCCATCGCGCAGACCGCCGTGTAGCCACCGAGCGCCGCCGCCCGGGACCCGGACTCGACCGTCTCGGCGTCCTCCCGGCCGGGTTCGCGCAGGTGGGTGTGCAGGTCGACCAGGCCGGGCAGCGCGACCAGGCCGGTCGCGTCGAGCACCGTGGCGTCGTCGGCGGTCAGGCCGGCGCCGGCCCCGGCCACCACACCGTCGCGGATGAGCAGGTCGGTCGGCTCGCCGTCGAGCACACGGACGTTCCTGATGAGGTACGCGGTCACCGGTTGTTCCCTCCGAGCAGCAGGTAGAGGACGGCCATCCGCACGGAGACCCCGTTGGCGACCTGTTCGACGATGGTGGAGCGGGACGAGTCGGCGACCTCGGGCGTGATCTCCATCCCCCGGTTCATCGGGCCGGGGTGCATGACGATCGCGTGCTCGGGCAGCCGACGCATGCGCGGCCCGTCGAGCCCGTAGCGGCGGGCGTACTCCCGGGCCGAGGGGAAGTAGGAGTCGCTCATCCGCTCCCGCTGCACCCGCAGCATCATCACCACGTCCACACCGGGAAGAACGGTGTCGAGGTCGTAGGAGACGTCGGTGCCGGGGGCGAGCGCCGGGGAGATGTCGCGCGGGATCAGCGTCGGCGGGCCGACCAGGGTGACCTTGGCGCCCAGCGTGCTGAGCAGCAGCACGTTCGAGCGGGCCACCCGGGAGTGCAGCACGTCGCCGACGATCGCCACGTGCAGGCCGGCGAGCCGGCCCAGCCGGGACCGCATCGTGTACGCGTCGAGCAGCGCCTGGGTGGGGTGCTCGTGGGTGCCGTCGCCGGCGTTGACCACCGACCCGTCCACCCAGTCGGCCAGCCGGTGCGGCGCGCCGGAGGCGGGGTGCCGCACGACCACCGCGTCGGCGCCCATGGCCTGGAGGGTCAGCGCGGTGTCCTTGAGGCTCTCGCCCTTGGCCACGCTGGAGCCCTTGGCGGAGAAGTTGATCACGTCGGCGCTGAGCCGCTTGGCGGCCGCCTCGAACGAGATCCGGGTCCGGGTGGAGTCCTCGTAGAAGAGGTTGACCACGGTGCGCCCGCGCAGCGCGGGCAGCTTCTTGACCTCGCGGCCGGCCACGGTGGCCATCTCGGCCGCGGTGTCCAGGACCAGGGTGGCGGTGTCGGCGTCCAGGTCGGCGCCGGAGAGCAGATGACGGATCATGCGGGTGACCCCCCGTACAACTTGACCTCGTCGGTGCCGTCGGTCTCGGCGAGGGTGACCTTGACGTTCTCGGCCAGCGCGGTGGGGATGTTCTTGCCCACGTAGTCGGCGCGGATCGGCAGCTGGCGGTGGCCGCGGTCGACCAGGACGGCGAGCTGCACGGAGGCCGGGCGGCCGACGTCGCTGAGCGCGTCCAGCGCGGCCCGCACGGTGCGGCCGGAGAAGAGCACGTCGTCGACGAGGACGACCCGCTTGCCGTCGATCCCGCCGGGCGGCAGGTCGGTCGGGCCGACCGCGCGGGTGGCGTGCCGGCGCAGGTCGTCGCGGTAGAGGGTGATGTCGAGCACGCCGACCGGGACGGTCACGTCCTCGAAGGTGCTGATCCGGGCGGCGAGCCGTCTGGCCAGGGGCACGCCCCGGGTGGGGATGCCGAGCAGCACGGTGTCGGCGGCGCCCTGGGTCTTCTCCAGGATCTGGTGGGCGATGCGGTCGACCACCCGCGAGACGTCGGCGGCGGCGAGGATCACCTTCACCGAGGGTTGTCGCGGCGGCGACGGTTGGGCAGCCGGTGGGTAGGCCACGGCGGACCTCCTTCCCCGCCTCACGGGACGGGTCGTTAAAGGACGTCTGATCGACTCCGGCGGACCCGCGGGGGCCCGGACCGGGGCTTCACGCCACGTTACCAGCGGTCACCGGGCCCCCCGTCGCCGGTCCTGACCTGCTGGTCAGCCCGGAGAAATGCGGACAAGCCAGACCGGCCCCCCGGACCCGGTGGAGAGCAACACTTGACCACGTGTCGCAATCCCCGTACCGTCACGCTCCGTAGCGATAGCTGGGAGAACCCCGAGCAGCACTGGGAGTGTCCGAATGCCCTCTGAATACGCCAAGTCGCTGGGCGCCCGCCTGCGCTCCATCCGCCAGCAGCAGGGCCTGTCCCTGCAGGGTGTGGAGGAGAAGTCGAACGGGCGGTGGAAGGCCGTGGTGGTCGGCTCGTACGAGCGCGGCGACCGGGCCGTCACCGTGTCCCGCCTGGCGGAGCTGGCCGACTTCTACCGCGTTCCCGTCTCGGAGCTGCTGCCCGACGGCAGTGGGGTGCGTCACGAGCCCACCAGCAAGATCGTGCTGGACCTGGAGCGGCTCTACGACGAGGCCTCCGAGGACCTCGCGTACGTCGCCCGGTACGCCCGCGCCATCCAGCAGCAGCGCGGTGACTACAACGGCCGGGTGCTCTCCATCCGCGCCGACGACCTGCGCGCCCTCGCCATCGTCTACGACGCCTCGCCGTCGGGTCTGATCGAGCGGCTGACCGAGCACGGTGTGCTGGTCGCCGACCCGCGGGCGTTCTTCGCCTCCTGACCCACCCGTACGTCGAAGGGCCCGTGCCGTCCGGCACGGGCCCTTCGTCGTCGCGGCGCGTCAGCGCGTGGCGTACTCGGCGATCCGGCCGAGGATGCCGTTGAGGAACCGGGGCGAGTCGTCGGTCGACATCTGCCGGGCCAGCTCGACGGCCTCGCTGATCGCCACCGCGTCGTCGATCTCGTCGACGTAGAGCAGCTCGTAGACGGCGATCCGGGCCAGGTTGCGGTCGACCACCGGCATCCGGTCGAGCGTCCACCCCTCGGCGTAGCTGGCGATCGTCTCGTCGATCCGGTCGAGGTGCGCCGCGACGCCCTCGACCAGCCCGACCGCGTAGCCGAGGTGGTCGGGGCGGGGCTGCTCGATCCGCTCCAGGTAACCGGCCAGGACCTCGACCGGGGGCCGGTCGCGCAGGTCGGCCTCGAAGAGCACGTCCAGCGCCCGCTTGCGCGCCTTGCGGCGCGCCGGCATCTGCTGCTTCGGACCCTCGGCCATCAGGCTCGGCCGAGGTAACGGCCGTCGCGGGTGTCGACCTTGATCTTCTCACCGGTGGTGATGAACAGCGGCACCTGGACCGTGGCGCCCGTCTCGACGGTGGCCGGCTTGTTGCCGCCGGTCGACCGGTCGCCCTGCAGGCCGGGCTCGGTGTAGGTGACCTCGAGCACGACCGAGGTCGGCAGCTCGATGTAGAGCGGGACGCCCTCGTGGGTGGCGACGGTCGCCTCGGCCTCCGGGAGGAGGTAGTTGGCGGCCTCACCGACGACGCCGCCCATGACGGTGATCTGGTCGAACGTCTCCAGATCCATGAAGACGTAGTCCTCGCCGTCGGCGTACAGGTACTGCATGGTGCGCTTGTCCACGGTCGCCGTCTCGACCTTGGTGCCCGCGTTGAAGGTCTTGTCGACCACCTTGCCGGACAGCACGTTCTTCAGCGTGGTGCGCACGAAGGCACCACCCTTACCGGGCTTGACGTGCTGGAACTCGACGACGGCCCACAGCTCGCCGTCCAGGTTGAGTACCAGGCCGTT
The DNA here is from genome assembly GCF_900089585.1 of Micromonospora sediminicola. NCBI lineage: Bacteria > Bacillati > Actinomycetota > Actinomycetes > Micromonosporales > Micromonosporaceae > Micromonospora > Micromonospora sediminicola. Next base: position 129,832 of record NZ_FLRH01000004.1, read on the forward strand.
CTTCAGGTCGTTGGTGGTGGCCATTTCCTGCCTTGATCATCAATTGGCGGACAGACCCACCAAGTCTACTAGCTGTGTCGAATCGGACCCCGGCCCCAGGTGACGCAGCGTCAGGCGCCAGCACCGAGCCGGAGCGCCAGGTGGTGCAGGGCCAGCCGGTAGCCGTCCACGCCCAGGCCGCAGATCACCCCGGTGGCGACGGCGGAGACCACCGAGTGGTGCCGGAACTCCTCGCGGGCGTGGATGTTGGAGATGTGCACCTCCACCAGGGGGCCGCGCAGCAGGGCGCAGGCGTCGCGGACCGCGATCGAGTAGTGCGACCAGGCGGCCGGGTTGAGCACCACCGCCGCCTCCTCGTCGGCCGCCTGGTGCAGCCAGCCCAGCAGCTCGTGCTCGGCGTCGGTCTGCCGCACCACCACGTCCAGGCCCAGCTCACGCCCGGTCCGCTCGCAGTCGGCCACCAGGTCGGCGTAGCTGGTCACGCCGTAGACGTCGACCTGGCGGGTGCCGAGCCGGCCCAGGTTCGGCCCGTTGAGCACGTGGACCCTCACGAGCTGATCTCCCGGTACGCCTCGGCGAGCAGGTCGTCCGACGGCGCCTCCAGGATCGCCGGGCGGGCGAGCCCGTCCAGCACCACGAACCGCAGCCGGCTGCCCCGGGCCTTCTTGTCCACCCGCATCGCGGCGAGCAGCTCCGGCCAGGCGTCGGCCCGGTAGCCGGTGGGCAGGTCGAGCGCCGCCAGCACGTCACGGTGCCGGCGCGCGGTCGCCTCGTCGAGCCGGCCGGCGAGTCGCGCGAGGGTGGCCGCGTAGACCAGCCCGACCGCGACCGCGTGCCCGTGCCGCCAGCGGTAGCCCTCGACCTTCTCGATCGCGTGGGCGAGGGTGTGCCCGTAGTTGAGCACCTCGCGTACCCCGGACTCGCGCAGGTCACCGCCGACCACGTCGGCCTTGACCCGCACCGCGCGCTCGACCAGCTCGCGCAGCACCGGGCCGGTCGGGTCCAGCGCGGCGGCCGGATCCCGCTCCACCAGGTCGAGGATCACCGGGTCGGCGATGAACCCGCACTTGACCACCTCGGCCAGGCCGGCGGCCAGGTCGGCCGGGGGCAGGCTGTCCAGCGTCGCCAGGTCGCAGATCACGCCGACCGGCGGGTGGAACGCGCCCACCAGGTTCTTGCCGGCCGCCGTGTTGATCCCGGTCTTGCCGCCCACCGCGGCGTCGACCATGCCGAGCAGCGACGTCGCCACCGGCACCCAGCGCACGCCGCGCAGCCAGCTGGCCGCGACGAAGCCGGCCAGGTCGGTGACCGCGCCGCCGCCCACCCCGACCACCGCGTCGGTACGGGTGAAGCCCGCCGCGCCGAGCCGGTCCCAGCAGCCGGCGGCCACGTCGACGTGCTTGCCCGCCTCGGCGTCGGGCACCTCCACCAGCAGCGGCGCCACGCCGTCGGCGCGGAGCCGCTCGGCGAGCCGTTCGGCCAGCGCCTTCAGCGGCGGCGCGTACAGGAAGGCCACCCGCTCCGCGCCGGGCAGCAGCCGGGGCGGCGGGTCGAGCAGGTCGCGTCCCACCAGCACGTCGTACGGCCGTTCGCCGCCGACCGGGATCCGGGTCACCTCGTCCATCGCCGGCAGCCTAGTCCAGCGCCCGCCCCCGGCGCGGCGACTGTCCACTCCGTGGGGCGTTTGTCCGCGCGCGCCCCGGGTAGGGCGGCCGGATGAGCGAGAGCACGCAGCGCACGAGCATCCGGCTCCCCGCCACGATCCTCGGCATCGGGCTGGGCGGCTTCGTCGACGGCATCCTCCTGCACCAGGTCTTCCAGTGGCACCACATGCTCAGCAGCACCAACGCCGACCACGTGGGGATCAGGGACTACCCGGTCGACACGGTGCCGGGGCTGCAGATGAACACGGTGTGGGACGGCCTGTTCCACGTGGTCACCTGGGTGGCGGTGCTGACCGGGCTGGCCCTGCTCTATGCCCGGGTGACCCGGTCCCGGGGCCGGCTCTGGCGCTCGCCGATGCTCTGGGGCTGGGTCCTGGTCGGCTGGGGGCTGTTCAACCTCGTCGAGGGGATCGTCGATCACCACCTGCTCGGCATCCACCACGTCCGCACCGGCCCGTACCAGACCTGGTGGGACCTGGGCTTCCTCGCCCTCGGCGTGGTCCTGATCGCGGTCGGCTGGGTGATCCAGCGGCGGGCCGACGGGGTGGACCTCTGCGCGCCGGAGCGTCGGTGACCCTCGCCCACGCCGGGCACGCCACCGACGGGTTCCCGGCGACCGCGCTGCTCCCGGCGGTCCTGTTCTGGGCCTACCTGGCCGCCGCGCTGCGGCTGCGGGACCCCGACGGGCCGGGCTGGGCACACGGGCGGACCGCGAGCTTCGGGCTGGGCACGCTGCTGGTGGCCCTCGGGCTGCTCCGGCCGGCCGACGACTTCGTCGGGCACATGTGGCAGCACCTGCTGATCGGCATGCTCGCGCCGCTGGCCCTGGTCCTCGGCGCGCCGGTCACGCTGGTGCTGCGGACTCTGGACCGGCGCGCCGGACGCCGGCTGGTCCACGTGCTCCGGCACCCGGTCGCGCGGGTGCTCGGCCACCCGGCGACCGGTCTGCTGCTTACCGCGGGCGGCCTGTGGCTGCTCTACCTGACCCCGCTCTACCGGGCCACGCTGGACAACCCCGCCCTGCACACACTGGTGCAGGCCCACTTCCTGCTCAGCGGTTGTCTCTTCGCCTGGTCGATCGCCGGGCCGGACCCCGGCCCGCACCGCCCCCGGGTGCCGGTCCGGCTGGTGGTGCTCGGCGTCGGGGTCGCCGCGCACGCCACGATCGCCCAACTGCTCTACGCCGGCGTCCTCGTCGACGTGCCGGCCGGCTCCGCCGAGCTGCGCGCCGGCGCCACCCTGATGTACTACCTCGGCGACCTGGCCGAGATCGCCCTCGCGCTCGCCCTGCTCGCCACCTGGCGTCCGGAGCGCCCGGCCCGCCGTCCGGCCGACCGCTCGGCCACCGGCCCCGCGCCGGCCCGGGCGTGACCAGCGCGAACGCACCACAGACCGCGCGGCGCGGGATGCTCGCAGCTCTGCCGCACCCCGCCGTGCAGGATGCTCGCAGCTCTGCCACACACGCCGTGCGGACTGCTCGCGGCTTCTGCCGCACACGCCGTGCAGGCTGCTCGCTATTCTGCCGCACCTCACCACGCGGCGCGCGGACGGCCGCAGCAGTCCGGGCCAGTTCGCCCCGCGAGCCGGCGTCGGGCCGCACGCTGACCGCGTGGTTGGCCGGTGACTCCCACCACCGGCACCCGATCCGCCCGCACACCCATAGCGTTCCACCCACCAGCGTCGACGGCACCGAGTGGAACATCATGGGTGCCTCAACCCTCCGCAGACACCCATAGCGTTCCACCCACCGGCGCCAACGGCACCGAGTGGAACACCATGGGTGTCACGATGCGGCCGGACTTGCCCGCCTGCGCGCCGGCCAGGGCAGGGCCGGGCCGAGGGCGGGCCGTGGTCAGGGCTTGAGCAGCGCGGCGATCTCGGTGGCCAGTTCCTCCGGGGCACGCCCGTCGGTGATCACCGTCGCGGTCGCCACCTCGGCGTAGAGCGGGCGGCGCTGGTCCAGCAGGTGCTTGAGGGTGGCGCGCGGGTTCAGCGCCAACAGCGGCCGGCCCGCGCCCAACCCGACCCGCCGGATCGCGTCGGGCAGCTCCACCGACAGGTGCACCACGGTGTGGCCGATCAGCGCGGCCCGGTTCTCCTCGGCCAGGACCGCGCCGCCGCCGAGCGCGAGCACCCCGGCGTGCGAGGCCAGCGCCGCCGCCACCGCGGCCCGCTCCAACGCGCGGAAGTGATCCTCGCCCTCGTCGACGAAGATCTCCGGGATCGGCTTGCCGGCCTGCCGCTCGATGTCGGTGTCGGTGTCCCGGAAGTCGACGCCGAGCGCGGCGGCGAGCGCGGTCCCCACCGTGGTCTTGCCGGAGCCCGGCGCCCCGACCAGCACGCAGACCGGTCGGGTGCTCACCGGTGCCACCTTCCGTTCGCGACTGCGGGACTCCGCTGCGCTGCGTTCCTCGCGCTCACCGAACCACCAGGCTGTCGAGGTAGCTGGCCAGGTTGCGCCGCATCTCGGCGATCGAGTCGCCACCGAACTTCTCCACCGCCGCCTCGGCCAGCACCAGCGCCACCATGGCCTCGGCGACGACCGCCGCCGCCGGCACCGCGCACACGTCGGAGCGCTGGTTGATCGCGGTGGCCGGCTCGCCGGTGGTCACGTCGATCGTCGCGAGGGCCCGGTTCAGCGACGAGATCGGCTTCATCGCCGCCTTCACCCGCAGCGGCTCGCCGGTGGTGATGCCGCCCTCCAGGCCGCCGGCCCGGTCGGTCACCCGGCGCACCCCGGTCGCCGTCGGCATGATCTCGTCGTGCGCCTCGGAGCCGCGGGAGCGGGCCTGCTGCCACCCGTCACCGATCTCCACGCCCTTGATCGCCTGGATCGACATCAGCGCGGTGGCCAGGCGGGCGTCGAGCTTGCGGTCCCACTGCACGTGGCTGCCCAGGCCCGGCGGCACCCCGTACGCGAGCACCTCGACCACGCCGCCGAGCGTGTCGGCGGCCTTCTTCGCGGCATCGACCTCGGCGACCATCCGGGCGCTGGCCTCGGCGTCGAGGCAGCGCAGCGGGTCGGCGTCGATCCGGGCCGCGTCCTCCGGCGTGGGCCGCAGGCCGGGCTTCACCGCCACCGGACCCAACTCCACCACGTGCGAGACGATCTCGACGCCGAGCGCCTGCCGGACCAGCGCCTTGGCGACCGTGCCGACGGCGACCCGGGCGGCGGTCTCCCGGGCGCTGGCGCGCTCCAGGATCGGCCTTGCGTCGGTGTGCCCGTACTTCTGCATGCCGGCGAGGTCCGCGTGGCCCGGACGGGGGCGGGTCAGCGGCGCGTTACGGGCCTGACTCGCCAGTTCGTCCGGGTCGACCGGGTCAGCGGCCATCACGGTGCGCCACTTCGGCCACTCGGAGTTGCCCACCCGGATCGCCACCGGGCTGCCCAGCGTCACGCCGTGCCGCAGCCCGCCGATGATCTCGACCTCGTCCTGCTCGAACGACATCCGGGCGCCCCGGCCGTAGCCGAGCCGGCGCCGGGCCAGTTCGCCGGAGATCTCCCCGGTGGTCACCTCGATGCCGGCGGGCACCCCCTCCAGCAACGCGACGAGGGCGGGTCCGTGCGATTCACCTGCAGTCAGCCAGCGCAACACAGCGGTCAGTGTGTCACGCCGGGTGGTCGCCGCCGTACGCCGGTCGCCGCGTCCCGCCCACCGGACAGGCCGCCTCCGCGCGCTGATCTCCCAGCAGAGGGCGGTGGTGTTAACAGGGGGCCCTTCCTCTACCGGAGGCGTTAAGAAGGGGCCCTTCCTTAAACCGCAAGCGCGGCGCGCATCGCGGCGCGCGGCGCGGCGACGCCGGTGAAGTGCTCGAACTGCCCCACCGCCTGGGCCAGCAGCAGGTCCAGCCCGGAAACCACCCGGCAGCCGGAGGCCAGCGCGGTGGCGGCGAGCGGCGTCGGCCACGGGTCGTAGACCACGTCGAAGAAGACCGACTCCGGCCGCCAGTCGAAGTTGTCGGCGAGCGGGTCGGCGACACCCTTGGGCACGGTCGAGATCACCAGGTCGGCCCGGGCGTGCGCGGGCGCACCGTCCCACTCCGCGCCGGCCAGCGGCACGCCGGCCGCCTCCGCGACCGGGCGCAGCTCGTCCACCGCCTCGGGCCGGCGGGCCACCACCGTCACCTCGGCCGCGCCGATCCGGGCCGCCGCCGCGATCGCCGCCCGGGCGGTGCCGCCGGCGCCGAGCACGGTGACCACCGCCCCGGCCACGCAGCCGGCGCCGGTGAGCACCTCGACCATGCCGGTCACGTCGGTGTTGTCCGCGTACCAGGTGCCGTCGGGCCGGCGTACCAGCGTGTTGGCGGCGCCGACGGCGGCGGCGACCGGCGAGACCTCGTCGGCCAGCGCGAGCGCCGCCTCCTTGCCGGGCATGGTCACCGACAGCCCGGCCCACTCCGGGCCGAGGCCCGCGACCAGGCCGGGCAGCTCGTCCGCGCCGGCCTCGATCGTCGTGTACGACCAGCCGGTCAACCCGGCCGCCGCGTACCCGGCGGTGTGGATCGCCGGGGAGAGCGAGTGGGCGATCGGCTTGCCGACCACCGCCGCACGGTGGAGGGCCGCCATCAGATGATCCCGGCCTCCTTGGCCTTCTGCTCGTTGCGCTTCTGTTCCTCGTAGGTCTCGGCGAAGGCCGAGTGGCCCTCCTTGTCGATCGCCACGAAGAAGAGCCACTTGCCCGGCGGCGGGTCCATCGCCCCTTCCAGGGCCTGCTTACCGGGGTTGTTGATCGGCGTGGGAACCAAGCCGCGCAGCTTGCGGTTGTACGGGTTCTTCGGGTTGTCCAGCTCGGCGGGCGTCATGTCCTTCGACGCCTTGGTCTTCTGGCCGGTCAGCTCCAGGTAGTAGTTGACCGTGACGTCCATCTCCAGGCAGTTGCAGTCGAACTCGCCGTAGACCCGGTTGTAGGCCACTCGCGCGACCTTGCCCAGGTCGTCCTTGTTGCCCGCCTCCGCCTGGGCCAGCGACGCGACGATCAGCGCCTCGTACGGGCTGACCCCGCCCCGCTCCTTCTGCACCCGGTCGGCGAACTGCATGCCCGCGGTAACCGTGAGGAAGTTGTCCACCATCAGCTTGAGCACCGACTCGGCGGTGGCCTTCGGCGGGATCTCGTAGGTGTCCGGGAAGAGGAAGCCCTCGATGGACGGCTTGACCTTCTTGCCGTCCGAGCGCTTGAACCACCAGTCCGGCACACCCAGCGCCTCGGGGTCCTTCGCCGCCGCCTCGAAGTCCTTGACCGGGATGTCCGTCTTCTCGGAGAGCAGCTTGTAGACGTTCTTCGCGGTGCGCCCCTCGGGGATGGTCAGCCCGTTGACGACCTTGTTCTTCAGGTCGAGCATGGCCGCGACCGCCGCGTCACCGCTCATCTGCTTGCGCAGTTTGTAGGTGCCGGGCTGGATGTTCTTGCTGCGGGAGTTCTCCTCCGCCGCCTCGATGAACGCCTTGGTGCTCTTCACCACGTCCGCCGCGACCAGCGCGTCGGCCATGTCGGCGAGCAACGCGCCCTGCTTGATCTCGACGATCGCCTCGCCGGTGCCGGAGCCGTCGTAGTCGGGGGTGACGAAGTAGTTCTGCACCCGGTCGAAACCGTAGAACGCGCCGCCGCCGATGCCGCCGAGCAGGATCAGCGCGAGCGCGAGGGCGAGGAGGGTCTTGCCCCGGCCGCCGCCGGACTTGCCCTGCCGCCGGCGCACCGCGCCGCGCCGGTGCCGGCCCTTCTCCCCCCTCTCCGTCTCGTCGAATCCCAGGTCAAGGTCGTCGATCATTGCGTCCGCCTCCGCTGTGCGTCCAGCCAGCTCTGCAGAATCTCCACCGCGGCGGCCTGGTCGACCACCGCCCGTTGGCGCTTTCCCCGGACGCCCCGTTCGGCCAGCCTACGACTCGCGACGACGGTCGACATCCTCTCGTCCGTCAGCGTCACCGGAATCGACCCCATTACATCGGCCAAACGGGTGGCGTAGGCCGAGACGTTCGCCGCCGCCGGGCCGTGCTTTCCGGCGAGGTTGACCGGCAGCCCGACGACGATCCCGACCGCCTCGTGCTCGGCGGCCAGCCGAACCAGCTCGGCCATGTCGGCGGGCACCGCGTCCGGCTCGGCGCTCAGGTCGCGGGCCAGAGTGACCAGCGGGGTGGCGAGGATGCCGTGCGGGTCGCTGCGGGCCACGCCGACCCGGACCTGGCCGACGTCCACACCCAGCCGAACGCCACGGGCGAACTCGGTCATCGGCCGCCACACCTCCGAAGCCGGTACGGGCCAGGGCGGACCGGGAGGTCCGCCCTGGTGTCGATCAGTGCGCTCATGCCGTGCTGGCTGGGCATGCCCTCACGGCCCTCGCTCCGCTCGGTGCGTTCGCTCATGCCGTGCCGACCGGGCATGCCCTCACGGCCCTCGCTCCGCTCGGTGCGTTCGCTCATGCCGTGCCGACCGGGCATGCCCTCACGGCCCTCGCTCCGCTCGGTGCGTTCGCTCATGCCGTGCCGACCGGGCATGCCCTCACGGCCCTCGCTCCGCTCGGTGCGTTCGCTCATGCCGCGTCCGCGACCGCCTTCTCCACCGTGACCAGCAGGTTCGGCGCCTCAGTGGCGGGCAGTCCGCCGCCCTGGGCCAGGTCGTCGCTGCCGCCGCCCCGCCCGGAGAACGCCGCCTTGACCAGCTCCTTGGCGCTCAGGCCCCGCCCCCGGGCGGCCTGGTTGACGGCCACCACCAGCGACGCCTTGCCGTTCGCCCGGGCCGCCACCGCGACCACCGCCGGGCGGGCCGCGTCGATCCGGCCCCGGATCTCCTGGGCCAGGGTCCGCACATCGTTGGCCGCCGCGCCCTCGGGCGCCTCGGTGCCCACGTACGCGACCCCGCGCACGTCCTTCGCCTGCGCCGCGAGCGCGCCGGCGCCGCCGAGCACGAGCTGGGCGCGGAGCTTCTCCAGCTCCTTCTCCGCGTCGCGCAGCTGGGTGACGGTCTGCTCCACCCGGTCGGCGACCTGCTCGCCGGGCACCCGGAACATCTCGGCCAGCCGGGACACCAGCAGGTGCTCGCGGGCCAGGAAGCCGAACGCGTCCATGCCGACCAGCGCCTCGATGCGGCGTACGCCGGAGCCGACCGACGCCTCGGAGAGGATCTTCACCAGGCCGAGCTGGGCGGAGCGGGCCACGTGCGTGCCACCGCACAGCTCGCGGGCGTAGTCGCCGACCTCGACGACCCGGACCCGCTCGCCGTACTTCTCGCCGAACAGGGCCATCGCCCCGATCCGGCGGGCCTCCTCCTGGCTGGTGACGAACGCGTGCACCTCCAGGTCGGCCAGCAGCACCTCGTTGACCTGCTGCTCCACGTCGTGCAGCACGCTCGGCGCCACCCCGGTCGGGGTGTTGAAGTCGAACCGCAGCCGGCCCGGCGCGTTCAGCGAGCCCGCCTGGGTCGCCGACTCGCCGAGGAAGTTGCGCATCGTCTGGTGCACCAGGTGCGTCGCGGTGTGCGAGCGGGAGATCGCCCGCCGGCGCGACACGTCGATCTCGGCGTACCCGGTCTCGCCGGTGCGGACCTCGCCGCGCACCACCCGGGCCCGGTGCACGATCAGGCCGGGCACCGGCTGCTGCACGTCGAAGACCTCGACCTGGCCGCCGCCGACCGTGATCAGGCCCTGGTCGGGTTGCTGCCCGCCGCCCTCGGCGTAGAACGGGGTGGTGTCGAGCACCAGCTCGACCGTGTCGCCCTCGACCGCCGCCGAGATCGCGGCGCCGCCGGACAGCAGCGCGCGCACCCGGGACTCGCGGTTCAGCTCGGTGTAGCCGGTGAACTCCACCGGGCCGCCGCCGTCGAGCACCGACCGGTACGCCGACACGTCGGTGTGCCCGGTCTTGCGGGCCTGCGCGTCGGCCTTGGCCCGGCTGCGCTGGTCGGCCATCAGGCGGCGGAAGCCGTCCGCGTCGACCTGCAGGCCCTGCTCGGCCGCGATCTCCAGGGTCAGGTCGATCGGGAAGCCGTACGTGTCGTGCAGCTGGAACGCCTTGTCACCGGAGAGCGCCGGCTTGCCCGCCGACTTGGTCTCCGCGATCGCGGTGTCCAGGATCGTGGTGCCGGCGCGCAGCGTGGCGAGAAACGCGTCCTCCTCGGCGTACGCGTACTGGGAGATCCGGCCGAACTCCTCGGCCAGCTCCGGGTACGACGGGGCCATGCAGTCCCGCGCCACCGGCAGCAGCTCCGGCAGGGCCCGGTCCTGGTAACCCAGCAGCCGCACCGCCCGGATGGCCCGGCGCATGATCCGGCGCAGCACGTAGCCGCGGCCCTCGTTCGACGGGGTCACGCCGTCGCCGATCAGCATCAGCGCGGTGCGCACGTGGTCGGCGATCACCCGCAGCCGCACGTCGTCCGGGTGCGACTGGTTGGCCGCGTGACCCGAGTGCGCGCCGTAGCGCTTGCCGGTCAGCTCGGCCGCCCGGTCCAGGATCGGCTTGACCTCGTCGATCTCGTAGAGGTTGTCCACGCCCTGCAGCAGCGAGGCCATCCGCTCCAGGCCCATGCCGGTGTCGATGTTCTTCGCCGGCAGGTCGCCGAGGATCGGGAAGTCCTCCTTGCCGACGCCCGGACCGCGCTCGAACTGCATGAAGACGAGGTTCCAGAACTCCAGGTAGCGGTCCTCGTCGACCTCCGGGCCGCCCTCGCGGCCGTACTCCGGGCCGCGGTCGTAGTAGAGCTCCGAGCACGGGCCGCACGGGCCGGGGATGCCCATCGACCAGAAGTTGTCGGCCTTGCCCCGGCGCACGATCCGCTCGGTGGGCACGCCGGTGGCCCGCCAGATGTCGTACGCCTCGTCGTCGTCCAGGTAGACCGTCGCCCAGATCCGCTCCGGGTCCAGCCCGAAGCCGCCCGCCTCGACCGACTTGGTGGCCAGGTCCCAGGCGAGCGGGATCGCCCCGTCCTTGAAGTAGTCGCCGAAGGAGAAGTTGCCGTTCATCTGGAAGAACGTGCCGTGCCGGCTGGTCTTGCCGACCTCGTCGATGTCCGGCGTCCGGATGCACTTCTGCACGCTCGTCGCCCGCGCGTACGGCGGGCTCTGCTGGCCCAGGAAGTAGGGCACGAACTGCACCATGCCCGCGTTGATGAACAGCAGGTTCGGGTCGCTGATGGCGGGCAGCGGAGCGGACGGCACCACGGCGTGCCCGTTCGCCTCGAAGTGGGCGAGGAACCGCCGCTTGATCTCCGCCGTCTTCATCGCTGGTGCTCCTCCGGGAAAATCTCTCGGTCGCCGATCCGCGGGTCCTCCCGCAGCTCGGCGAACTCGTCGTCGTACGCCTCGCCGCGGGCGAAGGCCTCGTGGATCTCCTGCTCACGCTCGGCCATACCGACCCGGACGTCGTCCACGAAGGCGCGCACCGACTCGACAAGCCCGCCGGCGGACTCGGACAGCCCGCTGGCGATGCCCGCCGGGGTGTACGCCTGCGCGGTCCGGGTGGCCTTGCGGACCACCAGGACGCCCACGGCCAGCCCGATGCCCAGCCAGAACAACCGCCTCATGCTCTCATCCTTCCGCGTACGCCGGTCGGGGTCAGCGGTTGCCGCGCCTGGCGGCCCGGCGCTGCTGCTTGATGGTGTCGCGCACCTCGCGCTCGGTCTCGGCGTGCCGGCGGGCGGAGGCGGCCTTGCGCACGCCGTAGCCGAACGCGGCCACCTTGACCAGCGGGTTCGCGGCGGCGGCGGAGACCACGGTCGCCAGGTTCGCCACGTTCGCGGTGACGTTCTGCGCGTGCGTGGTCATCGTGTCCACCTTGGCGAGCTGGAGGTTCACCCCGTCCAGCGAGGTCTGCACCTGCTCCAGCGCCACGTTGACGTTCTTCACCGTGGTGTTGACGTCTCCGAGCAGCGGCGCGGTGCGGTCGTTCAGGTCACCGATCATGCGGGTCGTCGCGTCGACGGTGTGCCGCAGCCGCAGGATCGGCACCGCCAGCACGAGCACCAGCATCAGGAACGCACCGGCCGCGATCAGCGCAGCGATCTCTCCACCACTCACGCGCATGTCCTCCTCAAGCAGTGTCCCGGCGCCGGACGGCTCCGGGACGCGCGACCGTCCCTACCCACTTCGCGCCACGCCGACCCGGTCACCGGGCGCGGGCGGGCGCGCCAGCCCCAGACCCTACCGTCCGTGATGGAAGTCGGCTCACGACGGTGAGGGGGTCGGCTCGCCGAGCGGGTCGTCGGTGAGGGTCGGGTAGGGATCCTCTCCGGTGAGTGACGGATCGGTGGTCGGTGTCGGCCCGGTCCGCTCGTCGTCGATCGCGTTACGGACCTTCACCGACACCAACGAGCCGGTGCACGTCGCCGCTGCGGGCGCGGGCGGCGCGGACGGCGCCGGTTCCCCGTCCACCGGCGGCGGGGTGCAGGCGGGGTCCCGGACCCACAGGTCGAGCGTGAGCTCGTCCCGACGCCAGCAGGTGTAGCTGCCCTCGACCTTCTCCTCCGGGCAGCGGTCGACCTTCCAGCGTCGCCAGCCGTCCTTGGCCAGGGCCGCCTCGTAGACCGTCACCGTCTGCTTCCAGCCCTGCTCCGACTCGACCGCGCGTTCCCGCAGCCGGCAGTCCTGCAGGCACCACCGGCTGCCGCTGACGTTGTCGACCGTCTTGGTGGCCGCCCAGGACGGCACGTCGAGCGCGTCGAGGGTGTCGAAGACCGGGTCGCGGCTGAGCGTGCGCATGCCGAAGTAGAGCGGCACCGCGCCCAGCAGCACGAGGCTGACCAGGGCGAGGATGCCCATCCGCAGTCGACGCCGCTCGCGTACCTGCCGGCGCAGCTCCGACCGGGCGCCGCGCAGACCGCCGGCCGCCGCGTCGTCGTCGGGGCCGGTCGGTCGCGGCGCCGGCGCCTCGCCGGGCCGGATCCCCGCCGGCTCCACCGGAGGTACGACCGCGGCGGCCCGGGCCACCGCCGGCACGCCCGGTCCCGGCCCGCCCGGAGCCGGCCCCATCGATTCGGGGGCGGGCGGAACGGCCCGGCCGGTGGTGCGCTCCTCCGGCCCGGCGGGACGGGCCACCCCGGCCGCCGCCCGAACGGGCGCCGGTCCAGCGACCGGCCCGGGGGCGACCACCGGGCCGGTGGACGGTCCCCGGGTGCCCGGGCGGGGCGGACCGCCGGCGCCGGGCGCGACGGCGCCGTCCGGACGGGCCGGTCCAGGCCCGTCGGGGCCGGACGGAGCGGGTCCGGGGCGGACCGGGGACGCGCCCCGGTCCGGGCCGGGACGCCCGCCGTCCACGCCGGACGGGCGGCCGGCGGCGCGGGTCCGGTCGTCGGCCGGTCCACGCCCTCCGGGACGGCCGCCACCGACCGGCATGCCACCGGTCCGTTCGGGGTCACCGGGCGACGCGGGTCCGCCCGGCCCCACGGGACGACCCGGGCCGCCGGCGGTGCGGTCGCCGGCGCCCGGCGGCATGCCGGGACCGGTCGGGGCACCCGGGCGGTCACTCACCGGTGGCGCGCCGGGACGACCCGCGCGGTCACCCACCGGCGGGGCGCCGGGACGACCCGCGCGGTCACCGGCGGCCGGGGCGACGCCCGGACGGCCCGGCCCGCCACCGGCCGTCGGCGGCGCGCCGGCGCGGGCGGCGCCCCGGACGGGACCGGCCTGTTCGGGTCGGACGGGCGGCGCGGCCGGGCCGGGCTGCTCGGTGCGGGCCGGCGGCACGGCTGCCCCGGCACGGGCGCCCGGAGCGCGGTCGGTAGCGCCGGCACGGGCACCCGGCCCGTCCGGCGGCGCGCCGGCCGGACGACGGGCGGCCGGCATGGCGGGGTCGGTGTGCGGCGTGCGACCGGCCTGCCGCAGCCAGTCGGCGGGGCGCTCCGGCCGCTGCGGTCGCGGCCCGCCGTTCTCGTCGCGGGCGGCCCGACCCGGTGCGGCGGGGACGGAACCGGAGCGGTCGGCGGCGTCGACCGGGTCGGGCGCGGCGCGCCGGCCGCCGGCCGGGGTGCGGCGGGAGCCGGGCGCGGGCGCCGGGCCGCCGGACACCGGGGCGGCGGGACCAGCACCGGGCATCTGCGGCGCGTTTCCGCTGCGCGGGACGGCGGGCGGCCGGTCCGGCTCGGCGGCCCGCCGACCGGCACCCGAGACGGGCCGCGCGGCCGGATCGACCGGCGCGCGGTGGCCACCGGCGGCGGTCGGATCGTCCGGGCGGGCCCGCCGCGCGCCGGCGGAGGCCGCACGGGCGGCCGGGTCGGGGCCGGCCGGGTTCGGGCCGGCGCCCTCCGGCGCGGCGCGACGGCCGGCGCCGGACACCGGTCGCGTGGCGGCCGGAACGTCGTCGGGCCGCGCCCGACGACCCGCGCCGGACACGGGACGGACGCCGGAGTCGTCGGGCAGCGCACGGCGTCCACCGGGCACGGGCGGCATCGCGGGGTCGGTGCGCATCGGGTGGGTTCCGCCGGGAGCCTCGGCGCCGTGCCGGCCGCGCGGGGTGGGTGGCACCGCGACCGGCTGGTCGTCGCCGTCCCCGGGCCGGGATCGGCCCGGCGCGGGCTCGGCCGGCGCGCGCTCGGGTCCCCGTCGTCCGGCGGGCGGAGGTCCGGCGGGACGGCCGACCACCGGCGGTTGCGATCCGGTGGGCTCGTCCGTGCTCCGGCTGTACCGGGAACCGGCCGGCCGGGGCGCCTCGGGCACACCGGGCCAGGGACCGTCGACGGGGCGACGCGGGGCGGCCGGATCGGGTCCGCCCGGGCGGACCGGCGGGGCGGCCGGTCCGGCCATGTCGGGGTCACGGCGCGCGACCGGAGGACGCGGCCCGGGGCGACCGCCGCCGGGCGTCTCCGGACCAGGGCGGCCGCCACCGCCCGGGACGGCCGCGCCGGCACGACCGGGCGAGGTGGGCATCTCGCCACCGGGCCGACCATGCGCGGTGGGCATCTCGCCACCGGGCCGGCCGGGGGCGGTGGGCATCTCGCCACCGGATCGGCCGGGGACCGGGGGTCCGGCACGACCGGCGCCGGGGGGCGGCGCGCCAGGACGACGGGACGTCGGAGGCATCGGCGCGCCGGGGCCGCCGGGCGGCGGCGTCATCGGGTCGGGACGGCCGGCCGGTGGCGCGGTCGCGTCCGGGCGACCCGACGGCACGCTCGGGCCGGGACGGCCCGACGGCGGCGCGTCCGGACGAGCGGCGGCGGGCGGGTGGGGCCGGCCGGGAACGGGCGGCGGAGCGGTCCGGGCGGCCGCCGGGGGCGGCGGACCGGTCCCCGACGACGAACCCGGTCCGGCCGGCGGCATCGCCGCGCCGGGACCGGGCGGAGCCGGCGCGGGCGCGCCGGGACCGGCGCCCGGTCGGGGCGGTCGGCCCGGCTCGGGCGCGGGTGCGGGCGGGGTGCCGGGGCCCGGTGGCCGACCCGGTCCCGGGACGGGGCCGGCGCCGGACCGAGGGCCCGGACCGGCCGGCGTCTCCCCCTCCGGGCCCAGCTCGCCCCGTTGCTGCTTGGCCGTGCGCAGGTCGTCGATCCAGCCGAACTCCTCGCCGGCGACGGCCGGATCCGGCTCCGCCTCGGCCCGGCCGCGCCCCCACCGGCGGCCCTTGGCCCGCGGATCGCGCCGCTCGTCGGGGCCGTCCGCCGGCCGCTCCGGACCACGCGCCATCACTACTGACCCCCCTCGGTGACGTCGCCGCCACCTTCGCTCGCCCCGCTGGCCTGCTCGGTGCCCCCCGCCGGGCCCCCGGTCGGGGCGCCCGCCCCCGCCCGGGTCGCGGGTGCCGGCAACCCCCGGACGATCCGGCGCAGCACCGGCAGCCGGGTGGCGACGGCCCGCTCCGCGCCGTGCCCGCTGGGCCGGTAGTAGTCCGTCCCCACGAGATCGTCCGGAGCGTACTGCTGGGTGACCACCCCCCGGTGGTCGTCGTGCGGGTAGCGGTAGCCGGCCCCGTGCCCGAGGCCACGGGCGCCGGAGTAGTGGGCGTCGCGCAACCCGCGCGGCACCGACCCGCCCCGCCCGGCGCGCACGTCGGCGACGGCGGCGCCGATCGCGGTGGTGGCCGAGTTCGACTTCGGCGCGGTGGCCAGGTGGATGACGGCCTGGGCGAGGTTGAGCTGCGCCTCGGGCAGGCCGACGTATTCCACGGCGTGGGCGGCGGCGGTGGCCACCGTCAGCGCGGTGGGATCGGCCATCCCGACGTCCTCACTGGCGAAGATCACCATCCGCCGGGCGATGAACCGGGCGTCCTCGCCGGCGACCAGCATCCGGGCCAGCCAGTGCAGCGCCGCGTCCACGTCCGAGCCGCGCATGCTCTTGATGAACGCGCTGGTCACGTCGTAGTGGGCGTCGCCGTCGCGGTCGTAGCGCACGGCCGCCACGTCGACCGCCTGCTCGGCCACGGCCAGGTCGATGCGGCCGGCGCCGAGCGCGGTCGCGGTGGCCGCCGCCGCCTCCAGCGCGGTGAGCGCCTTGCGGACGTCACCGCCGGCGAGCCGGACGAGGTGGTCCTCCGCCTCCTCGGCCAGGGTCAACGTGCCGCCGAGGCCGCGCTCGTCGGCCACCGCGCGACGCAGCAGCCCGCGCACGGCGTCGTCGTCGAGCGCCTGGAGGGTGAGCAGCACGCAGCGGGAGAGCAGGGGCGAGATGACTGAGAAGTAGGGGTTCTCGGTGGTCGCCGCGAGCAGCGTGACCGTGCGGTCCTCGACGGCGGCGAGCAGCGAGTCCTGCTGGGTCTTGCTGAACCGGTGCACCTCGTCGATGAAGAGCACCGTGGGCGGGCCACCGGAGCGGCGCTGCCGCCGGGCGGTCTCGATCACGGCGCGGACGTCCTTCACGCCGGCGGTCAGCGCGGACATCGCCACGAAGCGCCGGTCGGTGGCCCGGGCCACGAGGTGGGCGATGGTGGTCTTCCCGCTGCCGGGCGGGCCCCAGAGGATCACCGACATCGGTGTCGCGCCCTCGACCAGCTGGCGCAGCGGCGCGCCGGGGGCGAGCAGGTGCTCCTGCCCGACCAGTTCGTCGATGCCGGCCGGCCGCATCCGGACGGGCAGCGGGGAGTCGGCCCGGGCGGCGGTGAACCCGTCGACGCCACCGGAGCCCGCGGGTGCGCCGGGCGCTCCGGCGGGCTCGCCGAGGGTGAAGAGGGCGTCGGATTCCATCACGAGAACAGTACCGGGCCGGACCGACGGCGCCGGAATCGCGCCGCCGACCCGACCCGGGTGGTCGTTTCCGGTCAGCCGCGGCCCGGACGACGGCCGCGGTACCAGCGGCCGCCACCGCCACCGCGCGGGCCGGAGCCGACGCCGGCCAGGTAGAGCGAGAGCAGCAGGAAGCCGATCAGGCTGAGGGTCCAGTTGTTGAACAGGTCCGGCGCGCCGAAGTTGGTGTTCAGGAAGTCCAGCAGCAGCGCGAAGCCGAACACGATGGCCGCGAGAATGGCGAGCATGTCGTTCCTCCGGTGGGGGTTCCCAGTAGGTCGGCGAGGGATGTACCCGATCGGTCTGTTCGTCAATCTCCACCGTGGAACGGCTCGCCCGGGCGGGTGTCTAGGCTGACGACATGATCACTGCCGACCCGGCGCTGACCGGGCGCGAGGCCCTGCTCGCCGCCACCGGCCACCATCCGTACGCCCGGCACGCGCTCTGGCGCGACCAGGAGGCGCGGGGTTGGCGACGCGACGACGCGGTGGGCTGGCTGCTCCCCCCGGGACAGGGGCCGGCGGGCGGCGCGCTCGGCGCCGCCGGGCCGGCGCTGGAGGTCTTCGCCGGCCTGCGGGCCGACGGAACGCTGCGCGCCGGCCAGTCGGTGCACCTGCCCCGGACCGCGCCGGCCGAGGTGGCCGCCCGCCTTCCGGTGGCCCGCCTCGACGAGTGGGACTTCCTCTGGACCACCGCGCCACCACCACCGCAGCCGGCGCAGGACCGGGTGGTCCGGCTCACCGGGGCCGACCACCCCGCGCTCGCCGCGCTCGTCGAGGAGGCGTTCCCCAGCTCCACCTCCCAGCCCGGCGACCCGCGCGTGGTCGACTGGTACGGCATCCGGGACGGTGACCGCCTGGTGGCCTGCGGCGCGGACCGCAGCCGCGGCGACATCGGTTTCGTGGCCGGCCTGACCGTAGCACCCGGGCGCCGGGGCCGAGGGCTGGGCGCGGCGCTGACCGCAGGGATGACGGCGGCGCTGTTCGCCCGGTACGACCACGTGGCGCTCGGCGTCTACACCGCCAATGTCGGCGCGATCCGGCTCTACCGCCGGCTCGGCTTCACCGGCACCGAGCCGCGCACCTCGGTCCACCTGGCCTGACCTCGCCGGGCGGCCAGGCGGCGGGTCCGGGGACGGGGGTGCGGTGGTGACGAACCTGACGACCCGGACGGATCGGGAGCCTCGTAGTCCCGCGCCCCGCCCGGGTCGTTCGTGTCACCAGGTTCGTCGTCGCCGACCGACCTCCCGGCCGGTCAGGCGGGCCGGTCGGCGGCGCCGGCCACGGCCGGCCGGTCCGACGTCGGCACACCGGCCACCGCGCCGGGACCGACGAGGGCTTGATCCGGGCCGGTAGGGCCGCCGACCGGGCCGGTAGGGCCGTCCGCGGCGGCCCGGCCGGCGCGCCAGGCCGGCAGGTAGAGCGGCGCGGCCACGGCGAGCACCACCGCGCCGACGAGCATGGCGACCCCGACGCTCGTCGCGTCGGCGAGCGCGGTCAGCACCACCGCACCGAGCGCTCCTGCCGCTCCGGCCATCATCGAGTTCAGCGAGAGCACGCTGGTCCGGTAGGGACCGTCGACCTGCCGGTGCAGCAGGCCCTGGTGCAGCGGGTTCGAGGCGCCGTGCACGGCGTAGCAGGCCAGGTAGGCCACGAGCACACCGACCGGGCCGGCCAGCAGGCCCATGCCGACCACCGTCGCGCCCTGCAGGATCCGCATCAGCGCGGCGGCCGGCGCGGCGCCGAGGCGGCGCAGCAGGAGCGGGGTGAGCGCGGCCCCGGCCGCGTTGGCCAGCCAGGCCGCGGAGCCGGCGGGGCCGAGCAGCGCGGCCGCGCGGTCGGCGTCACCGACCACCTCGGACAGCCGGACCGGCAGCAACGACTCGAACGTGACCATCCCGAAGCCCCAGAACAGCTCGACCGCGACCAGGGCCAGCAGCACCCGGTTGCGGCGCAGCAGACCGACGGCCTGCCCGACCATCCGGGGCGCCTCGACCACCGAGGCGCGCAGCGCGGCCGGGCCGGAGGCGGGTCGCCGTTCGACGAGCAACGCCAGCAGCGCCGCGATCGAGACCGCCTGGAGCACGACCGCGACCAGCACCGGCAGGGTCAGCGCGCTGACCGGACCGACCGGTCCGAGCGCCACCAGACCACCGCTGAGCAGCGCGCCCGCGCCGATCGCGACGCCGACGACGGTGCCGGCCCAGCCGAGGCCGCGTTCGTACTCGGCGGCCGGGTCGGCGGCCAGCGTGGCGTCGACGTACCAGGACTCCAGCGGGCCGCTGTCGAGCGCCCGGTAGACACCCTGCAACGCCCAGACCAGGAAGAACATCCAGAACGAGTCGGCCACCGCCATGAGCGCGAGCGAGGCGAGGCAGACCACCCAGGCGGCCAGCAGCACCGGCTTGCGGCCGAGCGCGTCGGCGAACCCGCCGGTGGGCAGCTCCAGCGCCAGCACCACCAGGCCCTGCGCGGTGAAGACCAGGCCGATCTGGGACAGCGAGAGCCCGCGCTCCTGCATGAGCAGGATCATCACCGGGATCATCAGGCCGGCGGGCAGCCAGCGCAGGCCGAAGAGGATGAGGTAGCGGGACCGGACCTGGCGTACGGACAGCGCGCTCACGGCTTCTCCCCGGCCGGCGGCAGCACCGTGCTCAGCGGGAAGGCGGCCAGGTAGAGCTGGACCATCTCGGCGTCGGGGTCGTCCGGGTCGGTCTCGTCCCGGTGGCGTTCGAAGACCGCGAAGACCTCGGCCTTGATCGCCTCCAGCCGGGCGGCCGGGATCCGCATGAAGAAGTCACCCATGCCGTACGCGTCGCGCCAGGCGGGCGACCACTCGTGGCGCCCCGCGAACCAGCGCTCCGCGTGATGGGCGAAGAAGCGGACGTAGTCCTCCTCGATCCACTCGATGGCGGCCCGCGCGTCCGGGTCGTCGTCGAAGTCGGAGGCCTCCCAGCTGGTGGCGTCGTGCGCGGCCCGCCAGTAGCGCTGCCGGCCGGTGCCGAGGTTCGGGTCCTCGACCACGAGGCCCACCTCGGCGAGCTGACGCAGGTGATAGCTGGTCGCGCCGGTGTTGGTGCCGAGCATCTCGGCGAGGGCGGTGGCCGTGGCGGGGCCACTGACCCGCAGCGCCCCGATCAGCCGCATGCGCAGCGGCTGGGCCAGGGCGCGCACCTGCCGGTGGTCGATGCGCACGGCGCGGTCCTCGGTCCGCTCTCTCTTCTGTTCCTCCATGAGTTGCACAGTATCTGTGCACACATTACATGCACAAGAGTCTTGCAAAGAAAGTGTGCAACTAGCCGTACAGCTCGGCGACCCCACGCAGCCGGGTCCGCAGCAGCCCGACGGCGCGGGCGGAGTCCAGCACCACCTCGGCCGGCCGGTGCAGGCCGGCGCCCGCGATCGTGGTCGTCCTCAGTGAGCCCGCGTCCACGCCGTCGTGCCGCGCCACCAGGACTCCCAGCTCGGCACGGCTCACCGCGTCCGGCCCGGCCACGTTCAGCAGCCCGGCGTAGTCGCCCGGCACCAGCTCCAGCACGGCGGCGGCCAGGTCGGCGACGTGGACCGGGCAGCGCAGCTCGTCGGTGAAGAGCGTCGCCCGGCCGGCGAGCGCGTCCCGGCAGAGCTGGATCTGCTTGCTCCCCTCCCCCAGGATCAGCGACGTCCGCACCAGCGCGGCGCCCGGATCCACCGCCCGCACCGCCGTCTCCGCCGCCGCCTTCGCCGCCCCGTACGCGTGCAGCGGCGTGGGCACGTCGTCGTCGGCGTACGCCGTCGGCCGCCCCGCGTGCAGCGCGTCGCTGGACAGGTGCACCAACCGCGCGCCCACCTCGGCGGCGGCGACCGCGATGTGGGCCGCCCCGTCCGCCGTGACCGCCCAGTCGTCGTACCGGTAGGGGGTCGCCACGACCGCGTCGGGGCGTACCCGGGTCAGGAGCTCACGCACGGCGGCGCGGTCGGTCACGTCGAGCCGGCGCGGCGCGACGCCCGGCACCCCGACGGCGGTCGAGTGGTAGGTGCCGACCACCCGGTGCCCGGCGGCCACCGCCTGCCGGCACACCTCGCCACCGAGAAAGCCGCTGGCGCCCACCACGAGCAGGTTCATCCGTCCCCCTGAAGATCGAAAAGGCCCGCGTCACATGACGCGGGCCTTTCGACGAAGCCAGGATCAGGTCGGGTCGGCCACCGGGGCGGCCGGGCCGGCGGTGCCGGCGTGCGGGCCGACCGGCGCCTTCGGCTTGGCGTCGATGCCGGCCTCGGCGCGCTGCTGCCCGGTGATCGGGGTCGGCGCGCCGGTCAGCGGGTCGAAGCCGCCACGCGTCTTCGGGAACGCGATCACCTCGCGGATCGAGTCCGCGCCGGCCAGCAGCATGCAGACCCGGTCCCAACCGAACGCGATCCCGCCGTGCGGCGGGGCGCCGTACTTGAACGCCTCCAGCAGGAAGCCGAACTTGTCCTGCGCCTCCTCGGGCGTGATGCCGAGCAGGTCGAACACCCGCTGCTGCACGTCACCCCGGTGGATACGGATCGAGCCACCACCGATCTCGTTGCCGTTGCAGACGATGTCGTACGCGTAGGCCAACGCCCGGTCCGGCGCGGACTCGAAGCGGTCCACCCACTCCGCGTTCGGCGAGGTGAACGGGTGGTGCACCGCGGTCCAGCCGCCCTCGTCCGTGCGCTCGAACATCGGCGCGTCGACCACCCAGCAGAACGCCCACGCGCTCTCGTCGACCAGGTTCGACCGCTTGGCGATCTCGATCCGGGCCGCGCCGAGCAGCTCCTGCGCCTCCCGGGTGTTCGTGCTCGCGGCGAAGAAGACCGCGTCACCGGGCTTCGCGCCGACCGCGTCGGCCAGGCCGGCCAGGTGCGCCTCGGACAGGTTCTTGGCCACCGGGCCGCGCGCCTCGCCGGTCTCCGCGTCCAGCACCACGTAGGCCAGGCCGCGCGCGCCGCGCGCCTTGGCCCAGTCCTGCCAGCCGTCCAGCTCCTTGCGGGTCTGGCTCGCGCCGCCGGGCATGACCACCGCGCCGACGTAGCCGCCCGCGTCGATCGCGCCGGCGAACACCCGGAACTCGGTGCCGCGCAGGTAGTCGGTCAGCTCGGTCAGCTCCACGCCGTAGCGCAGGTCCGGCTTGTCGGAACCGTAGCGGGCCATCGCGTCGTGCCAGGTGATCCGCGGGATCGGCCGAACGATCTCGTGCCCGGCCAGGTCCTTCCAGAGCGAGGAGACGATCGCCTCGCCGAGGTCGATCACGTCGTCCTCGGTGACGAACGACATCTCGATGTCGAGCTGGGTGAACTCCGGCTGCCGGTCGGCCCGGAAGTCCTCGTCGCGGTAGCAGCGGGCGATCTGGTAGTAGCGCTCCATGCCGCCGACCATGAGCAGCTGCTTGAACAGCTGCGGCGACTGCGGCAGCGCGTACCAGCTGCCCGGCTGCAGCCGCACCGGCACCAGGAAGTCGCGCGCGCCCTCCGGGGTGGAGCGGGTCAGCGTCGGCGTCTCGATCTCCAGGAAGTCCCGCTCGTGCAGCACCGTGCGGGCGAGCTGGTTGGCCTTCGAGCGCAGCCGCATCGCCTTGGCCGGGCCGCCCCGGCGCAGGTCCAGGTAGCGGTACTTGAGCCGGATGTCGTCGCCGGCCTCGATCTGGTCGTCCACCGGCAGCGGCAGCGGCGCGGCCTCGGAGAGCACCTCCAGCGCGGCGGCGGTCACCTCGACCTCGCCGGTCGGCAGGTCCGGGTTCTCGTTGCCCTCGGGGCGACGGGTCACCTCGCCGACGACCTTGACGCAGAACTCGTTGCGCAGCGCGTGCGCGTCCTCCTCGCGGAAGACCACCTGCACGACGCCGGAGGCGTCGCGCAGGTCGACGAAGATGACACCGCCGTGGTCGCGCCGGCGGGCCACCCACCCGGCGAGCGTCACCGTCGAGCCGGCGTCCGCGGCGCGCAGGCTTCCGGCATTGTGGGTACGGATCACGGCTGGCGTCTCCTCATCTGGTCCACGACTGCTTCCCGCATTCTGTCAGGGCGGACCGGCCGGCTCCCGGGCACCCGTCGGAGCGGCCCGGCCCGGGGGTGTGGCAAAGCCGGGCCGTGACCCGGGCGGACGGTTACCGTGGCCGGGTGCGTGCCGTACCGAGCTGGGCCGTGGCCGTCGCGGCGGCCGCGCCCGCGATGCTGGTGACGGGATGGACGGTCGCCGGCGCCCGCCAGCCCCCGGATTACGACCCGGTGCGGGACACGATCAGCGAGCTGGCCGGCGAGGGGGCGACCGACCCCTGGCTGATGGGGGGCGTCCTGGTGCTGCTCGGCGTCGCCTACGTCGCCACCGCCGCGGTGCTGCACGCCGCCGGGCTGGCCAGTCGGTTCCTGCTCGCGCTCGGCGGCACGGCCACCGTCGGGTTGCTCGCGTTCCCCCGCCCCGAGGTGGGCGGCTCGCCGGCGCACGGTGTGGTGGCCACGGTCGCGGTGCTCGCGCTGTCGCTCTGGCCCGCCGGCTCGGCCCTGCGCCTGCCGCGCGCCGTGCGCCGGGAGGTGGCCGCCTCGCCCACCGGCACGCCCCCGTGGGCGTTCCGCCGGCCGGTGGCGCTGACCGTGACCGCGGTCCTGCTGGTGCTGTTCGGCTGGTTCGTGATGGAGGTGACCGGCGGCTCGCGGACCGGGCTGGCCGAGCGGGTGGCGGCCCTGGCCGTCGCGCTCTGGCCGCTGGCCGCGGTCCTGTCGGCCCGCCGGGCGGCCACGACATCCGCCCCCGCGCCGGTCCCTCCGGGTCGGCCGGGAGCAGGTGGTTGACCCGCGTCACCGACCCGGTCGGGAACGCGGAACGGGCCGCCGGTCACCCGGCGGCCCGTCCGTGGGGTCTCGATCAGAAGACGCTCACGCCGTAGACGCTGAGCGCCTCGGTGACCGGCTGGAAGTAGGTGGTACCACCGGTGCGGCAGTTCCCGCTGCCGCCGGAGGTGAGGCCGAGCGCGGTGCTGCCCGAGAAGAGGGAGCCGCCGCTGTCGCCGGGCTCGGCGCAGACGTTGGTCCGGATCAGGCCGTAGACCGAACCCTCGGCGTAGTTGACCGTCGCGTTGGTGGCGTTGACCGAGCCGCTGCGCAGGCCGGTGGTGCTGCCGGAGCGCTGCACGCTCTGGCCCACGTAGGCGTTGCCGGCGCCGGTGATGTCGCGGTAGCTGCCGTTGTAGAGGTAGACGTTGCCGGCGGCGTTGCCCGAGTTGCTGTGCCGGACGATGCCGTAGTCGTTGCCCGGGAAGCTCGTCCCGGCGCGGGTGCCGAGCAGGCTGGTCTGCGAGGAGTTGCTGTACCAGCTCGACGAGATGTTGGTGCAGTGGCCCGCGGTGAGGAAGTAGTAGGTCGAGCCGCTGCGGACGTTGAACCCGAGCGAGCAGCGGCCCCCACCCCCGGCGTAGATGGCCTGGCCGCCGGAGATCCGGGTGCTGAGCGTGCCGGCCTCGGCCTCGATCCGGACCGCGCCGCCGGTGCGGGCGGCGGCGGCCTTGACCCGCGCCAGCTTGGCGCCGGTGACGGTGCTGTCGACGGAGACGACGACCTGGTTGGTCGCCGCGTCGGTCCACCAGGCGGTGCCCGGGATCTTGGCGGAGCGCTCCAGCTCGCTGGTGGCGGCCCTGAGCTGCTTGGCGCCGCGGGTGACCAGCTTCGGGGTGGCGCCGGCGGCGTGCACCTGGCGGGCGGCGGCGGCGTCGGTCACCGTGACGACCATCTTGCCGCTGGCGTCGCCGTACGCGCCGGCGGCCCGGTCGCCGAGCTTCTCGACGAGGGTCGCGGCGGCGTCCGGCGAGAGGGGCGAGGGCGCGGCCTGGGCGGGCGCGCCGAGCAGGGAGCCGGTGGCCAGGGTGCCGGCCAGGGCGACGGCGGCGGCGCGACGGAGCGTGGACCTCGTGGGTCGCATGTAACAACCTCCGAATGGGGGTGAACGGGCGCTGTCATGGGGAAGCGCCCGAGGACAACCCGGGCGACCTGGGGAAACCGTCCGGGCTGACCAAAGTATTCACATATTTAAGATCGTAAGCAAGACATGACTTTGCCCGGATTCGCACCGGACCCCGATGTAACGGCGCGGCAACAACATCGTCATGGAGTGTCAGAGCCGCTCAGGGCGGTCAGGCGCGACGGCGCGCCCCCGGGCCGGGGCGGGGCAGTACCTCCCGGGGATCGGTCACGTCGTGCCCGTCGGCGCACCGCAACGCGACCCGGACCTCGGCGCCGCAGTCGCGGTGCGCCACGGTCAGCGGCGCGCCCTCGGGGTCGGCCAGGTGGCGGTCACCCCAGCCGAGCACCGCGACCAGCACCGGCCACAGGTCCAGTCCCATCTCGGTGAGCCGGTACTCCTGCCGCGGCCGGCTGCCCGGCTCCCGGTACGGCTCCCGGCGCAGCACGCCCCGTTCCACCAGCATCGACAGGCGGTTGGTCAGCACCTGACGCGGGATGCCGGTGCGCACCCGCATGTCGTCGAAGCGGCGCACGCCGCTGAACACCTCGCGGAGCACGACCACGGTCCACCGCTCGCCGAGGATCTCCATGGCGCGCGCGATGGTGCAGTTCTCCACCGACCAGTCCAGTGCCGCGGGTCTCATGTCGACCAGGCTAGGTCTGATTGACAGACTCAGCAACGCGCTGCGACGCTGGGTCCATGACACAGACGCAGGAGCGCAGCCGTACGTTCACCTGGTCCGACCCGGTCGCCGGGGCCGCCCACGTCGGCCGGCGCGGCGGCCTGGAGCTGCTGCGCGCGATGATCGCCGGCGAGCTGGCCGCGCCGCCGGTCATGCACCTCATCGACATGGCCCGGATGGAGGCCGACGAGGGCCGGGTCGTGGTCGAGCTGCTGCCGCAGGAGTTCCACTACAACCCGCTCGGCACCGTGCACGGCGGGGTCCTCTCCACGCTGCTGGACACCGCCGCCGGCTGTGCCGTGCACACCACGCTGCCGGCCGGCGTCGGCTACACCTCGCTCGACCTCAACGTGAAGTTCCTGCGCCCGGTCACCGTGGACAGCGGCACGCTGCGCTGCGAGGGCACCGTGCTGCAACGCGGTCGCCGCACCGCCCTGGCCGAGGCCCGCCTGACGGACCCCGCCGACCGCCTCGTCGCCCACGCCACCTCCACCTGCCTCCTCTTCCCCCTCGACCAGCCCGCCTGACCCGCCCCGCCCCGCCCCGCGATCTTGCACTTTCGGCCCACGGAACGCCTGATCCACGGCTTTTGCCCGGGCAGCAACTGCAAGATCGCCGAGGGGTGAGGGTGAGGGATGGGTGGGGTGGGGTGGGGTGGGGTGGGGTGGGGTGGGGTGGGGTGGTCAGCGGGGGGTGGTGAGGCGGGAGGCGCGGGCGGCGCGGCG
The DNA here is from genome assembly GCF_900089585.1 of Micromonospora sediminicola. Classification (NCBI taxonomy): domain Bacteria; kingdom Bacillati; phylum Actinomycetota; class Actinomycetes; order Micromonosporales; family Micromonosporaceae; genus Micromonospora; species Micromonospora sediminicola. The sequence goes on from NZ_FLRH01000004.1 coordinate 155,984, forward strand.
CTCCTCGAAGCGGGACGCCTGGGTCTCCAGGGTGTCCAGGTGGGCGGCGATCTGGTCGCGGGCGGTCTCGCCGTCGGCGTCCAGGCCGGTGACGTCGAACAGGTTCCACTGGCGCAGCACCGGCACCACCACCTCGTCCCGGTGCTGCCGCAGGTCGTAGATGCCGGCCAGCGCGATCGCCACCGACTTGCGGGCGAAGCCGTCGATGCCGACCCCGGGCATCTGGAAGTCGGCCAGCACGTCGGCCACCGCCCGCATGGCCTGGCTCGGCGCCAGCTCGAACGCGGCGCCGAGCAGATTGCGGTAGAAGACCATGTGCAGGTTCTCGTCCGCCGCCACCCGGGCCAGCAGCGCCTCGCAGGCGGGGTCGCCGGTGGCCCGGCCGGTGTTGCGGTGCGAGATGCGGGTGGCGAGTTCCTGGAACGACACGTATGCCAGCGAGTGCAGCACCTCGTCGTCGTGGGTGTTGCGGTAGCCGGCGGACATGTGCACCATCCGCGCCCGCTCCAGCGCCACCGGGTCCACCGCCCGGGTCACCGTGAGGTAGTCCCGGATGGCGGTGCCGTGCCGCCCCTCCTCGGCGGTCCACCGGTGCACCCAGGTGCCCCACGCGCCGTCGCGCCCGAAGAGCGTGGCGATCTCGTGGTGGTAGGAGGGCAGGTTGTCCTCGGTGAGCAGGTTGACGATCAGCGCGGTGCGGGCCACCTCGGACATCGTCGAGTCGGCCTCCGACCAGGGCTCCCCGCCGAGCGGGCCGTCGAAGGTGCGCCCGTCGCTCCACGGCACGTACTCGTGCGGGAACCATTCCTTGGCCAGCGACAGGTGGCGGTCGAGGTTCTTCTCGACCACCGGCTCCAGTTCGGTGAGCAGGGCGGTCTGGCTGAGCACGGACACGACGTTCTCCCTACGGTGGCGTAACTTACGCCACCGTAGGTCCAAACGTCCTCAGGCGCCAGTGCCGGCCGGACCGACCAGCGGTTTGAGGTCCGCCCGGGGCGGCGTCCACTCGCCCGCCGCCGCGGCCACCTGCTCGCCGGAACGGATGTCCTTCACCTCGTCGCCGTCCGCGCCGGGGAACCAGACGTACGGGATGCCCCGCCGCTCGGCGTACCGGATCTGCTTGCCGAACTTCGCCGCGGACGGCGACACCTCGGTGGGCACGCCCCGGGACCGCAGCGCCGCCGCGACCGCGTCGCTGGCCGCCCGATCCTCCTCGGCGGTGACCGCGACCAGCACGCACGTCGGCACCGAGCGGGACACCGACAGCGCCTCGGCGCCGAAGAGCAGGCCGAGCATCCGGGTCACCCCGATCGAGATGCCCACCCCGGGGAACCGCACACTGCCCGCACTGGCCAGGTTGTCGTAGCGGCCGCCGGAGCAGATCGAGCCGAACCGCTCGTAGCCGATCATCTGCGTCTCGTAGACCGTGCCGGTGTAGTAGTCCAGGCCCCGGGCGATGCGCAGGTCGGCGACGCAGAGGCCGGGCGCGTGCGCGGCGGCGGTCTCCACCACCGCGGTCAACTCCGCGATGCCCTCGTCGAGCAGGGGATCGCTCACCCCGAGGGCGCGGACCGCGTCGGCGAACGAGGCGTCCGGCGCGGAGATCTCGGCGAGCGCGAGGCACGCCTTGGCCTGGGCCTCGCTCGCCCCGGCGGTCTCGGCCAGCAGATCGGCCACCTTCGCCGGGCCGAGCTTGTCGAGCTTGTCCACGGCGCGCAGCGTCGCCTCCGGGTCGGTCAGCCCGATGCCCCGGTAGAAGCCCTCGCAGATCTTGCGGTTGTTGACCTGGATCCGCACCGGCGGGATGGGCAGCGACCGCAGCGCGTCACCGATCACCAGTGGCATCTCGGCCTCGTAGTGCGCCGGCAGTGTGTCCCGGTCGACGATGTCGATGTCGGCCTGGAGGAACTCCCGGTAGCGGCCCTCCTGCGGCCGCTCCCCCCGCCACACCTTCTGGATCTGGTAGCGCCGGAACGGGAACTGCAGCTTGCCGGCGTTCTCCAGCACGTAGCGGGCGAACGGCACGGTCAGGTCGAAGTGCAGGCCGAGCGCGTCGTCGCCGGCCGGCCCGTCGGCGTCGGCCTGCAACCGGCGCAGCAGGTAGACCTCCTTGGAGGTCTCCCCCTTGCGCAGGAGCTGGTCGAGTGGCTCCACCGAGCGGGTCTCCAGCGGCGCGAAGCCGTACAGCTCGAACGTGGCGCGGATCCGGTCGAGCACGAACTGCTCGATCATCCGCTGGGCCGGCGTCCACTCGGGGAAGCCGGAGATGGGCGTGGGCTTGCTCATGACGTACTCCTTGGAAACCCGCGCGGGGCGCGGGTGCGGTCTAGAGGCCTCGGGTGGGCGCGGCCGGGCGCGCGGACCCCGCCACCTCGACGAGGTAGGGGTTGGTCGCGCGCTCGCGGCCGATGGTGGTCGCGGGACCGTGGCCGGGCAGGACGACGGTGTCGTCGGCCAGCGGGAGGACCTTCTCCCGGAGGCTGGCCAGCATGCGGGGCATGCTGCCGCCCGGCAGGTCGGTGCGCCCGATCGAGCCGGCGAAGAGCACGTCACCGGAGAGGCAGATCTCGTCGGCCTCCCAGGGCGAGCCGGCGCCGGGCATCCGGAACAGCACCGACCCGCCGGTATGGCCGGGGGCGTGGTCGACGGTGATCTCCAACCCGGCCAGCGACAGGGTCGCGCCGTCGGTCAGCTCGGCCACGTCGTCGGGCTCGGCGTAGGGCAGGCGACCGCCGAAGAGCGCGGTGAGGTCCATCGAGAGCGCCTTGGACGGGTCGGCCAGCAGCTCCCGGTCCTCCGGGTGGACGTAGGCGGCGATGCCGCGCGCCCCGCAGACCGGCGCGACCGAGAAGGTGTGGTCCAGGTGCCCGTGGGTGAGCAGCACGGCGGCCGGGTGCAGGCGGTGCTCGGCGAGCACCTCGTCGAGCCGGTCGAGCACCCCGATGCCGGGATCGACCACCACGCACTGCTCCCCCGGAGCGGTCGCCACCACATAGCAGTTGGTGCCGAAGGCGTCCGCGGGAAAGCCGGCCACGAGCACGTCCGTCCCCTTTCCGTCCGGTCGTCGTCCTCGCCCAGCAGCCTAGTCGCACCGGCGAGCGGGTTTCGCCCGCCACCGGACCCGCCTGCCCCAACAGTCCCAGTGACACCTTCCGATAAACGCAGGCGGGACCTCGTACACCACATTCACAGTCGGTACCCGTACACTCTGGCGGGCGTGTGGCGTGGCGCACCCCGACCGGGACGGCGGGCGGCGTCGGCGACGCCGGCAGATCAGGCAGAGGAAGGGGAGCACCGGTGGCTTCCAGTAGGGACCGGCAGCGCAAACTGGCGCGGGCCAAGCTCGACCGGCAGCTCGCCCGGCGGGCCGCGGTCGCGAAGCGCCGCCGGCAGATCCAGGCCGGCGTCGGCGCCGCGGTGGTGCTCGCGCTGATCGTGGCCGGCTCGGCCTGGGCGCTCGGCGCGTTCGACTCCGATCCGGAGAAGCCGACCGCCGAGGACGTCTGCCTCTGGACCCCGCAGGACGGCGCGGCGAACACCAACCTCAAGGACGTCGGCACGCCCGCCACCAAGGACCTGCCCACCGAGGGCACGCGGTCGATGACGATCACCACCAACCAGGGTGGGCCGATCACCGTCGGCCTGGACCTGGCCGACGCCCCGTGCGGCGCGGCGAGCCTCGCCCACCTGGCCAGCCGGTCGTTCTACAACGGCACCAACTGCCACGAGATCACCACCGAGGGCGCGCTGCGCTGCGGCGACCCGAGCGGCACCGGGATCGGCGGCCCGACCTACTCGTTCTACAACGAGAACGTCCCCTCCGCGCCGGAGCCCAGCCCGTCGGCCTCGCCGGCGCCGGGGCAGCCGCCCGCGTACCCGAAGGGCACGGTCGCCATGATCGGCAACCCGCCCGGCACCAACGGCAGCCAGTTCCTGATCTTCTTCAAGGACTTCAACCCGGCCAAGCCGGACTACAGCGTGGTCGGCAGGGTCACCGGCGGCCTCGACGTGGTGGAGAAGATCGGCGCGCTCCCGACCGTGGACAATGGCAGCGGCGCGAAGGTCAAGCCGAAGACGGACGTGGTGATCCAGAGCCTCACCGTCGGCGACCCGAACGCCGCGCCGGCCGCGTCCAGCGCGCCGGCGAGCAGCCCCAGCGCCGGTTGAGCCGACGCTGACCCACCCATGACTCGACGGCGCGCGGCGCCGTCCCCCGATACCCAGCAGGTGAGGAGAGACCGTGACGTCCACGAGAGACCGCCAGCGCGCGGCGGCGCGGGCCCGGCTCGAACGGGAGATGGCCGAGCGGGCCGGTAAGGCCCGCAAGCGCCGGCAGACGCAGGCGATCGTCGGCGCCGCGGCCGTGCTGGTGCTCGTCGTGGCCGGCACCGTCTGGCTCGCCACCTCGCTCGGCGACGATGACGACGACAAGCAGGGCGGCACCGCCGCCGGCTTCGTCCAGTGCGCCTACACCGAGGTGCCGAAGGAGGGCCGGCCGGCGCAGATCAAGGACGTCGGGCTGCCGCCGGCGGAGCAGGCGGCCAAGGGCAGCCAGACGATGACGATCGACACGAACCTGGGCCCGATCACCGCCAAGCTGGACCGCGCCAAGGTGCCCTGCACCGCGGGCAGCTTCACCCACCTGGCCAGCAAGGGCTTCTTCGACAACACCAAGTGCCACCGCCTGGTGACCCAGGGCATCCAGGTGCTCCAGTGCGGCGACCCGAGCGCGACGGGCAAGGGCTGGCGGGACACCGACGGCACCGGCGGGCCGGGCTACAACCTGGCCGAGGAGAACCTCCCCACCGACAAGCGCCCGCCGTACCCGCAGGGCGTGATCGCGATGGCCAACTCCGGCCAGCCGGGCAGCACCGGCAGCCAGTTCTTCATCGTGTACGGCGACTCGCAGCTCGACCCGAACTACACGGTGCTGGGCACGATCACCGGCGGGATGGACGTGGTGAAGCAGGTCGCGGCGGCCGGCGACGACGGCGCGTTCGCCCAGCAGGCCGGCGGCGGTCACCCGAAGAAGGAGCTCGTGATGACGAAGGTGAGCCTGAGCCCGATCCAGGGCTGAGCACCCGCGCGACGACGAAGCGCCCGCCGGCTGGGATCAGCCGGCGGGCGCTTCCGCGTGCGGGGTGGGCGGCTCAGGCCCCCGAGGTGACCCGGTACGCGTCGAAGACGCCGTCGACCTTGCGCACCGCGGCGAGCAGGTGCCCGAGGTGCTTCGGGTCGGCCATCTCGAAGCTGAACCGGCTGACCGCCACCCGGTCCCGGGTGGTGGTGACGGTGGCGGAGAGGATGTTCACCCGCTCCTCGGAGAGCACCCGGGTGACGTCGGCGAGCAGCTTGTGCCGGTCCAGCGCCTCCACCTGGATGGCGACCAGGAACGTGGAGGCGGAGGTGAGCTTCCAGCTCACCTCGACCACCCGCTCGGGCTGGGCGCGCAGGTCCTCGGCGTTGGCGCAGTCGTCGCGGTGCACGCTGACCCCGCCGGAGCGGGTGACGAAGCCGAACACCGAGTCCGGCGGAACCGGTGTGCAGCACCGGGCCAGCTTGATCCAGACGTCGCTGACGCCGCGGACCACCACGCCCGGGTCGGCGCTGCTCTGCCGGCTGCGCGGCGGCCGGGTGGCGACGGCGGTCTCGGCGATGTCCTCCGCCGCGCCTTCCTCGCCGCCGTAGGAGGCCATCAGCTTCTGCACCACCGACTGCGCGGAGACCTGGCTGTCGCCGACCGCCGCGTAGAGCGAGGCCACGTCGGCCAGGTGCAGGTCCCGGGCGATCGCCATCAACGCGTCCGAGGTGAGCATCCGCTGCAACGGCATGCCCTGCTTGCGCATCGCCTTGACGATCGCGTCCTTGCCGGCCTCGATCGCCTCCTCGCGCCGCTCCTTGTTGAAGTACTGGCGGATCTTGGTGCGGGCGCGCGGGCTCTTGACGAAGCCCAGCCAGTCCTGCGTCGGGCCGGCCGTGTCGGACTTCGACGTGAAGATCTCGATCACGTCGCCGTTGGACAGCGTCGACTCCAGCGGCACCAGCTTGCCGTTGACCCGCGCCCCGATGCACTTGTGCCCGACCTCGGTGTGCACCGCGTACGCGAAGTCGACAGGCGTCGACCCGGTCGGCAGCGGGATGACGTCACCCTTGGGGGTGAAGACGTACACCTCCTGGCTGGACAGGTCGAAGCGCAGCGCGTCCAGGAACTCGCTCGGGTCGGCGGCCTCGCGCTGCCAGTCCAGCAGCTGCCGCAGCCAGGTCATCTCGTCGATGTGCGCCGGCGGGCCCACCACCGGGGTGCCCTTGTGCTCCTTGTACTTCCAGTGCGCGGCGATGCCGAACTCGGCGGTGCGGTGCATCGCGTAGGTGCGGATCTGCATCTCCACCGGCTTGCCGGTGGGACCGATGACCGTCGTGTGCAACGACTGGTACATGTTGAACTTGGGCATGGCGATGTAGTCCTTGAACCGGCCCGGCACCGGCTGCCAGTTGGCGTGGATGACCCCCAGCGCCGCGTAGCAGTCGCGCACCGTGTCGACCAGGATCCGCACACCCACCAGGTCGTAGATGTCGTTGAAGTCGCGCCCCCGCACGATCATCTTCTGGTAGATCGAGTAGAGGTGCTTCGGCCGGCCGGTGGTCTCCGCCTTGATCTTGGCGGCCTTCAGGTCGGTCGACACCTTCTGGGTCACCTGGCGCAGCAGCGCCTCGCGCTGCGGCTGGTGCTCCCCGATCAGCCGGTTGATCTCCTCGAACCGCTTCGGGAACAGCGTGCCGAAGGCCAGATCCTCCAGCTCCCACTTGATCGTGTTCATACCGAGGCGGTGCGCCAGCGGGGCGAGGATCTCCAGCGTCTCCTTGGCCTTCTGCTCCTGCTTGGGGCGGGGCAGGAAGGTCAGCGTCCGCATGTTGTGCAGCCGGTCGGCCAGCTTGATCACCAGGACCCGCGGGTCCTTCGCCATGGCCACGACCATCTTGCGGATCGTCTCCGCCTTGGCCGCGTCGCCCAGCTTGACCTTGTCGAGCTTGGTGACGCCGTCGACCAGCAGCGCGACCTCACCGCCGAAGTCGGCCCGCATCGCGTCGAGCGTGTATTCGGTGTCCTCGATCGTGTCGTGCAGCAACGCCGCGACCAGCGTCGTGGTGTCCATGCCCAGGTTGGCCAGGATGGTCGCCACGGCGAGCGGGTGGGTGATGTACGGGTCGCCGGACTTGCGGTACTGACCCGAGTGCCAGCGCGCGGCCGTGTCGAAGGCGCGCTGCAGCAGCCGGGCGTCGGCCTTGGGGTGGGCGTCCCGGTGGGTGGAGATCAGCGGCTCCAGCACCTCGCTGACCTGCGAAGTCTGCCAGGGCGCGTTGAACCGGGCCAGCCGGGCGCGTACCCGACGGCCGGTCGGCGCGTTGGAGAGGGCGAACCCGCCGCTGGTCGAGGGGTCGTCGGTCGGGAACGGCACCACGACCGCGCCGCCGTCGGCCGTCGCGTCGGGCACGCCCCCGGTGGCGCCGGTCGCCCGGGCCGGAGGGTTGCCGCTGCGCTCGGTCACCGAGCCGTCCGCGTCGCCTGTCGGGTGCACCGTGCCCTCCACCGGAGGGACGACATCGTGGGACACCGGCCTCCTCACCGCTCGCCGGGGATGCGTCGGCCGTGCGGCCGACGTCTGGTTCAACCGACCCGGGGGTCGGTGTTGTTCCGCGCCGGTCACCGGGGCCGGGCCCCGGCGGCTCGCCGCCCCGGACGGTCGCCCGCCCGGTCAGGCAAAGGGCAATGCTACCCGTACGCAGGGTACGCCGCCGCTCCGCCGGACGGTCCGAGCCGGTCGCGCCGACCGGCCGGCGGGTCAAACGGTCAACAGGGCATGGACCGGACGCGGGGCGAGCCGTTCGCGGCCCTTGAGGAAGCCCAGCTCCAGCAGGACGGTGAAACCGGAGACCGTGCCGCCGGCCCGCTCGACCAGGTCGAGGGTGGCCTCGGCGGTGCCGCCGGTGGCCAGCACGTCGTCGAGCACCAGCACCCGGTGCCCGGCGGTGAACGCGTCCTGGTGCACCTCCAGCGTCGCCTCGCCGTACTCCAGCGCGTAGGAGGCGGAGTGGGTCGCGCGGGGCAGCTTGCCGGCCTTGCGCACCGGCACCACACCGACCCCGGTGGCGTACGCGACGGCCGCCGCCAGCACGAACCCGCGCGCCTCGATCCCGGCGACGGTGTCGAACGAGTCCGGCCCGTGGTAGGCGATGATCCCGTCGATCACCTCGCGGAACGCGACGCCGTCGGCGAAGAGCGGCATCAGGTCCTTGAACATGACCCCCGGCTTGGGGAAGTCCGGCACGTCGAGCAGCCGGCTCGCGACCAGCTGGGCGACCTCCGGGCCGCTGTCTCCCCGTACGCCGGCGGTGTGGGTCTCCGTCACGGTGCGTCCCATGTCCTCTCGAAACGACGACGGCGTCCGTCATGCCGTGACACCAGCATGACGGACGCCGTCCGGTCGATTCCGTCCGGGTCAGCGGCGCTTCGCGCCACCGGGCCGGTTGCCCCCGCCGCCGGCGGGGCGACCGCCCCGGGCGCCGCTGGGACGCTTGCCGGCCGGCCGGGCGCCGACCTTGGGCGCGGCGCCGGCCAGCGCCGCCGCGTCCGGGTCGATCGGCTCGTCGCCGACCGGCGCGGCGCGCGGCGCGCCCTTCGGGGTGATCTCGCCCCGGGCGAGCGCCCCCCGGCGGGCGAGCACCCGCTTGTTGTGGGCGCTGATCCGCGGGTCCTGGTTCTTCAGCAGCACCAGCAGCGGGGTGGCCAGCAGGATCGAGGTCAGGAACGCCACCGCCATACCGACGAAGAGCACCAGGCCCAGGTCCTTCAGCGTGCCCGCGCCGAGCAGGCCGGCGCCGATGAAGAGCAGACCGCCGACCGGCAGCAACGCGACGACCGAGGTGTTCAGCGAGCGCATGAGGCTCTGGTTGAGCGCCAGGTTGGACGCCTCGCCGTAGGTGAGGTTGTTGTTCGCGGTGATGCCCCGCGTGTTCTCCTGCACCTTGTCGAAGACCACCACCACGTCGTAGAGCGCGAAGCCCAGGATGGTGAGGAAGCCGATGATCGTCGACGGGGTGACCTCGAAGCCGACCAGCGAGTAGATGCCGGCGGTGAGGACCAGGTTGGTCAGCAGCGAGGCGATCGCGGCGACCGCCATCCGCCACTCGAAGCGCAGCACCAGGTAGATCGACACCACCGCGATGAAGATCAGCAGGCCGAGCAGCGCCCGCGAGGTGACCTGGCTGCCCCACGCCTCGGAGACCTGGCTGCCGCTGATCTGGTCGGCCTGGATCCCGAACTCCTCCGCCATCGCGGCCTTGGCCGCGTTGGCCTGGTCCTGGCTGAGCTGCCCGGTGCGCATCTCGTAGGTCTCGCCGCCAGCGCCGCCGACCTTCTGCGCGGTGACCACCTCGACGCCGGGCGCCTCCTTGGCCAGCACGTCGTCGACGGTGCGTTCGGCCTGGTCGAGCGTGCCCACGCTGGCCGGCACCTGGAACGAGTTGCCGCCGGCGAACTCGATGCCGAGGCTGAAGCCCCGGATCGCGAAGCTGAGCACGGCGATCAGCACCAGCGCGCCGGCGACGGCGAACCACACCTTGCGCTTGCCGACGATGTTGAGATCGGCCTCGCCCCGGTAGAGCCGGGCGGCCAGACCACTCTTCGCCATCTCAGGCCTCCTTGACACGCGGGTTGCGGGCGGCGCCCGACTCGGCCGACCGGGCCGGCAGCGCCCGACCCAGACCGCTGACCCGCGGGGACAGGAACGCCCGGGTACGGGCGAACATCGTCATGATCGGGTGGCGGAAGAGGAACACGACGACCAGGTCCAGCACGGTCGCCAGGCCGAGCGCGAAGGCGAAGCCCTTCACCGCGCCGACCGACACGATGTAGAGCACGACCGCCGACATCAGAGTGATCGCGTTGGCCGAGATGATCGTCCGGCGGGCCCGGATCCACGCGCGCGGGACCGCGCTGCGCGGGCTGCGGCCCTCGCGGATCTCGTCCTTGAGTCGTTCGAAGTAGATGACGAACGAGTCCGCCGCCACACCGAGCGAGACGATCATGCCGGCGATGCCGGCGAGCGTCAGCGTGAAGCCGATCGACCGGCCGAGCACCACCAGCGCGCCGAAGACCAGCAGCGCGGAGAGCACCAGGCTGAGGAAGATGACCGAGCCGAGCAGCCGGTAGTAGAAGAACGAGTAGATGATGACCAGCAGCATGCCGATGCCGGCCGCCAGCAGACCCGCCTTGAGGTGGCTGTCACCGAGCGTCGCGGTGACGTTCTGGCTCTCCTGCGGCTCGAACGTCACCGGCAGCGCGCCGTAGCGGAGCTGGCTGGCCAGCGCGTTCGCCGACTTGTTGTCGAAGCTGCCGGTGATCTGCGAGTCACCGGTGAGCACGCCCTGGATCTCCGGCGAGGAGACGATCCGGTTGTCCAGCACCACGGCGACCCGGCACTTGCCGTCCTGGCCGAGCGCGGTCTGGTCGCAGGCCTGACCCTCGTTGTTGAACGACTCGCGGGTCAGCGCGGTCCACTTCTCCTGGCCGCTGCCGGTGAAGTTGAGGCTGACCACCCACTGGCTGGTCTGGTCGAGCTGGGCGGAGGCGTTCTTGACGTCGGTGCCCTCGACCTTGGCCACGTCGAGCAGGTTCTTCGCGCCGGCCTCGCAGGCCACCGCCGTCTGCTTCGGGTCGTTGATCGAGCCGGCCGGCCGCTTGTCGAGCTGGGCGCAGGTGATCGAGGGGACGTTGAACTGCATGTCCGCCGGCAGCACCGCGATCTCCTGCGGGGAGAGCGTGCCGAACGGCTTGAGCTTGTCGGCCAGCGACGGGTCGGTCGCGAGGTCGGCCGGGGCCTTCAGGCCGGAGGCGGCGCCCCAGGCGGCCGCGCCCACCTTCTGCTCGACGGCCTTGCGCTGCTGCTCGATGCTCTGCGGCACCGGGGCGGCGCTGGCGCTCGGGCTCGGCGCGGCGGCGCTCGGCGACGCCGACGGAGTCGGCGTCGCGCTCGGCGCGGGGGCCATGCCGCCCTGCCCGCCGGCGCTCGGCGAGGCGGTCGCCTTGGCGCTCGTGCTCGCCTTCGGCGAGGCGCTGCCGGACGGCTTCGCCGACGCGCTGCCCGACGGCTTGGGGCTGGCACTGCCGGACGGGGCCGGGCTGGCGCTCGGGCTCGGCGGCGGGGCGAGGGCCGCGCCGCTGCCGTCGGTGGCCTTGAGCACCTTGCGGAAGCGCAGCTCGGCGGCCTCACCGACGTCGGTCAGGTCGCGGTTCTGGCCGGGCAGGGAGATGACGATGTTGCGGTTGCCCTCGGTGACCACCTCGGCCTCGGCCACGCCGTAGGCGTTGACCCGGCTCTCGATGATCTGGCGCGCCTCTTCGAGGTTGTCGGCGGTCGGCGGCTTGCCGTCCACCGTGTTGGTGGCCTCGAGCGTCATCCGGGTGCCGCCGATGAGGTCCAGGCCGAGCCGGGGCTCCAGCCGGTCCTTCCAGCCACCGCTGGCGCCGCCCGAGAAGAACACCAAAAGATAGAGGACGACGAAGATGAACCCGAGCACGGCGAGCTGCCGTCCGGGGCGCATCTGTCCCTGAGGTGGTGCCACGGCTGTCCTGTCTCCCTGTACGGTCGCGCCGCTTCCGCGGCGGCGACAACTGTCGGGCCGGGGGTGTCCGCCCGACTGCTCCGGCTGGTCGGCCCCGGCGGACGGCACGCCGACCCGGACGCGACGCGGGGGCGCCGCGCGGGCCTGCCCGCGTGCCGGCGTCCGACGCCGACCCAACTATCCACTTGTGCGGGTGTCCCCGCTGCCCCGTCCGGGGCGGGCGGTCACTCCTTGACCGGCTCGGCTTCCTCGCTGATCGTCTCGGCCGCCGGCGCCTCGGCCCGCTTGATCACCCGGGCGACGGCCGGGCGCGCGTAGCGGGTCTGCACGCCGGGAGCGACCTCCAGCAGGACGGTGTCGTCCTCGACCACGGTGACCGTGCCGTGCAGGCCGCCGATGGTGACCACCTCGTCGCCCGGGGAGAGGGCGGACTGCATCTGCTCGGCCTCACGGCGGCGCTTCTGCTGCGGACGGATCATCATGAAGTACATGACGACGAAGAGCAGAGCGATCATGAGGATCGGCGTCAGACCGCCGGCTCCCCCGCCACTCGCTGCTGCGTAAAGCACGGTGTCGACCTTCCGGTTGGCCCCCGCCGGCCCCGGAGGGCACCGCAGCGGAGGCGGATTCTCACGTCCTGTACAGACCGCGGCGAAGTCTAGTCCCTGCTCCTGAGAACACCGAATGCGGCACAGATCACGTTCGGATCACGGCTGATCGGTCTGGACCGAGAACAGATCGGGCCCGGCCGGGGCGTCCGCGCCAAATGTACCATTCGGGGGCGTACGCCCCAGATGATGCCAGGCAGCCGCCGTCGCCACCCGACCCCGCGGGGTCCGGGCCAGCAGCCCCGCCCGGACCAGGAACGGCTCGCAGACCTCCTCGACCGTGTCCGGCTGCTCCCCCACGGCCACCGCCAGGGTGGAGAGCCCGACCGGGCCGCCCCGGAACGAGTCGACCAGCGCGGTGAGCACCGCCCGGTCCAGCCGGTCCAGGCCGAGCGCGTCCACGTCGTAGACGGTCAGCGCGGACCGCGCCGTCTCCACCGTCACCACGCCGTCGGCCCGCACCTCGGCGTAGTCGCGCACCCGGCGCAGCAGCCGGTTGGCGATCCGGGGTGTGCCCCGGGACCGGCCGGCGATCTCGGCCGCGCCGTCGGTGGTGATCGGCACGCCGAGGATCCGGGCGGAGCGGTGCAGCAGCGTCTCCAGGTCGGCCGGCGAGTAGAAGTCGAGGTGCGCGACGAAGCCGAACCGGTCCCGCATCGGGCCCGTCAGCAGACCCGAGCGGGTGGTGGCGCCGACCAGCGTGAACGGCTCCACATCGAGCGGGATGGCGGTGGCGCCGGGGCCCTTGCCGACCACCACGTCGACCCGGAAGTCCTCCATGGCGCTGTAGAGCAGCTCCTCGGCCGGCTTGGCGATCCGGTGGATCTCGTCGATGAAGAGCACGTCGCCCTCGGCCAGGCTGGTCAGGATCGCGGCCAGGTCACCGGAGCGCTCGATGGCCGGCCCGCTGGTCACCCGGATGCCCGCGCCCAGCTCCGCCGCGACGATGTTGGCCAGGGAGGTCTTCCCGAGGCCGGGCGGCCCCGACAGGAGAATGTGGTCCGGCGGGGAGCCGCGTCGCATCGCGCCCTGCAACAGCAGGTCGAGCTGGTCGCGCACCCGGTCCTGGGCGATGAACTCGGCGAGCCGCTTCGGCCGGACGCTGGCCTCGGCGTCCCGCTCCGCGTCGCTGACGTACGCCGAGACCAGGTTGTCGCCGGTCATCCGCGCGGGCCCGTCATCGGGTGCGGCCCAGCAGACGGATGGCCTGCTTGAGCAGGACCGGCACCGGCGGCGTCTCGCCGTCGACGGTCTCCGCCACCGCGGCCACCGCCTGGTCGGCCTGCGCGGCCGTCCAGCCGAGCCCGACCAGCGCCTGACGCACCTGCTCCGGCCAGGCGCCGACGGTCACCCCGGCCGCGCCGTCGGGGCCGACCGGCACCGGACCGACCCGGTCGCGCAGCTCCAGCACGAGCCGCTCGGCGCCCTTCTTGCCGATCCCGGGCACCCGGGTCAGCGCGGCGGTGTCGGCGTTGGCGATGGCCTTGCGGACCGCGTCCGGCGTGTGCACCGCGAGCACCGCCTGGGCCAGCCGGGGGCCCACGCCGCTGGCGGTCTGCAGCAACTCGAACAACTGCTTCGCGTCGTCGTCGGCGAAGCCGTAGAGGGTGAGCGAGTCCTCCCGGACCACCAGGCTGGTGGCCAGCCGGGCCGGCTGGCCGACCCGCAGGTCGGCGAGCGTGCCGGGGGCGCACTGCACGGCCAGGCCGATGCCGCCCACCTCCACCACCGCGTGGTCCGGACCGGTGGCGGTCACCGTGCCGCGAACGCTGGCGATCATCGTGCCCCTCCTCGTCGGGCCCGCTGGGCGGCGGCGGCCAGCTTGGACCGGGTGCCACCGCGCCAGACGTGACAGATGGCCAACGCCAGGGCGTCGGCGGCGTCGGCCGGGCGAGGCGGCTCGGCGAGCCGAAGCAACCTCGTGACCATGGCCGTCATCTGCGCCTTGTCGGCCTGACCGGAACCGGTCACCGCCGCCTTCACCTCGCTCGGCGTGTAGGTGGTCACCGGCAGCCCGGCCCGCGCGCCGGCGAGCACCGCGATGCCGCTGGCCTGGGCGGTGCCCATCACCGTGCGCACGTTGTGCTGGCTGAACACGCGCTCCACCGCGACCGCGTCCGGCCGGTGCTCGGCGACCAGGTCGGTGAGCGACCGGTCCAGGTGCAGCAGGCGCAGCGGCAGGTCGTCCTCGGGGTCGGTGTAGACCACGTAGTAGGCGACCAGCGTGCACGGGCGACCGGGGACGCCCTCGACCACGCCGACCCCGCACCGGGTCAGCCCCGGGTCGACGCCGAGCACGCGCACGCCGCCTCCTCCCCGAGCCGTCAGCAGTACGTGTGTTCGACACACCCTACTGGTGTGCTCCGACGACCGGACGCCCGGACACGCCGGGTGCGATCGGAGCACAACACACCACACACTGAAGCGGTCGAGTATGTGTCGCCGCCCCATGTGCCCGAGGCCACACGCCTCGTAACTTCTTGCGCCATGACGGCAGAACCCGTGGCGGTCCCCCACGTCGTACACGTCGACCTCTCCGGTCGCAACGCCCTGGTGACCGGTGGTGGCAGCGGCATCGGACGGGCCTGCGCCCTGCGCCTGGCGGCGGCCGGCGCCTCGGTGGTGGTGCTGGACCGCAACGTGGAGGCGGCGAAGGCGGTGGCGGCCGAGGCGGGCGGCCGGGCCGAGGGGGTCGACCTGGCCGACCCGGAGGCGGTGGACCGGCTCGACGTCGACGCCGACATCGTGGTGAACAACGCCGGCCTGCAGCACGTGGCGCCGGTGCAGGAGTTCCCGGTGGAGCGGTTCGAGTACATCCAGCGGGTGATGGTGGAGGCGCCGTTCCTGCTGATCCGCCGGGCGCTGCCCCGGATGTACGCCAACGGCTGGGGCCGGATCGTGAACATCTCCTCGGTGCACGGGCTGCGCGCGTCGCCGTACAAGGCGGCGTACGTGTCGGCGAAGCACGCGCTGGAGGGCCTGTCGAAGGTGGTGGCCCTGGAGGGCGCGGCGCACGGGGTGACGGCCAACTGCATCAACCCGGCGTACGTGCGGACCGCGCTGGTGGAGAGCCAGATCGCCGACCAGGCGGCCAGTCACGGCATCGGCGAGGACGAGGTGATCGAGAAGATCATGCTGGCCCGGGCGGCGATCAAGCGGCTGATCGAGCCGGAGGAGGTGGCCGAGCTGGTGGCGTACCTGTGCGCGCCGCCCGCCGCGTTCCTCACCGGCGCGTCGATCGCCCTCGACGGGGGCTGGACGGCGAACTAGTGGCGCCGCGCACAATGTCGGTCATGTCGTCGCCGGTCGAGTTCCTGGAGCTGCTGGCGCGCGAGGCCGCCGCGGTCGAGTTCGAGGGCCCGCTGGTCGCCGCGCGCGCCGCCGGCCTGCCCGCCGACCGCCTGGCCGAGCTGGAGCAGGCGAAGGTGGTGGCGCTGCGGGTGCGGGCGCTGCTGGAGCGCCGCCGCCGGCGGGAGACCGAGCTGTCCGGCCTGTACGACACCGCCAACGACCTGGCCGGCCTGCGCGACCTGGACGACGTGCTGCGGGCGATCGTGCACCGGGCGCGGATCCTGCTCGGCACCGACGTGGCCTACATGACGCTCAACGACGACGAGCGCGGCGACACCTACATGCGGGTCACCGACGGGTCGATCTCGGCCCGCTTCCAGCGGCTGCGGCTGGAGATGGGCGACGGTCTGGGCGGGCTGGTGGCGCAGACCGGCACCCCGTACGCCACCGCGAACTACCCGGAGGACGAGCGGTTCCGGCACACCGGGGAGATCGACGGCGGGGTGGGCGAGGAGGGCCTGGTGGCCATCCTCGGCGTGCCGCTGCGGCTCGGTTCCAGCGTGATCGGCGTGCTCTACGCGGCCAACCGCTCGGCCCGGCCGTTCGCCCGGGAGGAGGTGTCGCTGCTGGTCTCCCTGGCAGCGCACGCGGCGGTGGCGATCGACACCGCCCGGCTGCTGGCCGAGACCCGCGCGGCGCTGGAGGAGCTGTCGGCGGCGAACGGCACGATCCAGGCGCACAGCACGTCGGTGGAGCGCGCCGCGGCCGCGCACGACCGGATGACCGCGTTGGTCGTGCGGGGCGGCGGGATGGAGGACGTGGCCGCGGCGGTCACCGAGGTGCTCGGCGGGGCGCTGCTGGCGCTGGACGCGGAGGGCCGGCGGCTGGCCCGGGTCGGCGAGATCTCCGAGCCGGACCGGGCGGACATCGTGGAGGCGGTGGCCGCGTCGCGGACCGAGGGGCGCAGCGTGCGGCGCGGCCCGCTCTGGTACGCCGCGGTGGTGGCCGGCGCGGAGAACCTGGGCGCGTTGGTGCTGCGCCCGGACGACGAGCTGGTCGACGCCGACCAGCGGATCCTGGAGCGGGCGGCGCTGGTGACCGCGTTGCTGCTGCTGTTCCGCCGCACGGTGGCCGAGGCGGAGGGTCGGGTCCGGGGCGAGCTGCTCGACGACCTGATCGCCCGGCCGTTGCGGGACACCGACGCGTTGCGCAGCCGGGCCCGCCGGATCGGGGTCGACCTGGACGCGCCGCACGTGCTGGTGGCGGTCGGCGACGACGCGTTCGCCGAGACCGGCTCGGCCCGGCAGCGGGTGCTGTCGTGGGCCACCACGTACGCGTCGACCCGGGGTGGGCTGGCCGCGGCGCGCGACGGCCGGGTGGTGCTGATGCTGCCCGGCCAGGACGCCGGCGGGGCGGCCCGCGCGGTGGCCCGGGACCTGTCCCGGGTGACCGGCCGCCCGGTGACCGCCGGGGCGAGCGGGCCGTCGACCGGTCCGGCGTCGCTGGCGGTCACGTTCGCCGAGGCGGAGCGCTGCCTGACCGCGCTCGGCGCGCTGGGCCGGGCCGGGCAGGGGGCGAGCACCGCGGAGCTGGGTTTCGTCGGGCTGCTGCTGGGCGCGGTCGGCGACTCCGGCGACCGGGACGTGACCCGGTTCCTCACCGCGACCGTGGGGCCGGTGGTCGACTACGACGCCCGGCGCGGCACCGCGCTGGTGAAGACGCTGGAGGCGTACTTCGGGGTGGGCGGCAGCCTGGCCCGGGCGGCCGAGCAGCTGCACGTGCACGTGAACACGGTGACCCAACGGCTGGAGCGGGTCGGGCAGTTGCTCGGCGCGGACTGGCAGCGCCCGGAGCGGGCGCTGGAGGTGCAGCTCGCGTTGCGGCTGCACCGGTTGCGCACCCCGGCCGGCTGAGCCGGCCGGGTCAGCGGGGGCGCAGGCCGTCCAGGACCGCGTCGACGATCCGCTCGGGCAGGATCCGCTCGTCCCGGTCGGGGTGCCAGTGCAGCATCCGCTGGGTCAGCATCGGCGCGGTGAGCAACGCCATGGCCACCTCCACGTCGAGGTCGGCGCGCAGCTCCCCACTGTCCACGGCGCGCAGCAGCACCTCGCGCATGGCCTGGCGCCGGGGCTCGATGATCGCCTCGTAGGCCTGCCGGTGCGCGGAACTGCGGCTCACCTCGGGCACCAGACACGGCATGATCTTGCGGACCCGGGGGTCCACGTGCTGGCCCACGGCGCCGACCAGCAGGACCAGGTCGTCGCGGACCGAGCGGCCGCCGGTGCGGGGCGGGGCGCCCTTGAGCCGGCCCAGCGCGTCGAGCAGCAGCGCCTCCTTGCCCGGCCAGCGACGGTAGATGGTGGCCTTGCCGACGCCGGCGCGGGCCGCGATCGCCTCGATGGAGAGCGCCTCGACGGTGCTGCCCTCGGCCAGCAGGTCGAGGGTGGCCTCCACGATCGCCTCGTCCGCGCGGGTGCTCCGCGGTCGCCCGGGCGACCGCGGAGCATCCGCCGTGGAAGTCATGTCAGACATTGTCCACGAACCTACGCGGTCCCGGCCAACTCCCGCTCCGTGGCCGGGGCGGCGTCGGGGGCGACGACCGGCCGGCCCGGCATCCACCGCAGCACGATCACCATGCCGAGCGCCGCCACCAGCGCGGAGACGCCGGCCGCCCAGTGCATCGCCGAGACGAACGAGTCGTTGGCCGCGTCGATCAGTCGCGGCGCGGCCGGGCCGAGCCGGTCGGCGACCGCGTACGCCCCGGAGACCGACTCCCGGGCCGCGTCGCGGACCGGGGCGGGCAGGGCGGCGACCGCCGGGGCGACCTGGTCCCGGTAGACCGCGGAGAGCACCGAGCCGAGCACCGCCACGCCGAGCGCGCCGGCGACCTGGCGGATGGTGTTGCTGACCGCCGAGCCGACCCCGGCCTTCTCCCGGGGCAGCGCCGACATGATCGACTCGGTGGCCGGCGGCATGATGTTGGCCATGCCGGCGCCCTGGACGAAGCCCAGCGCCGAGAAGATCCAGATCGGCGTGTCCGCGTCGATGAAGACGAACGCGGCGAGCGCGATCGTGGTGAGCAGCAGCCCGACCGCGGCCACCGTCCGGCCGCCGTAGCGGCGGACCATGGCCGCGCTGCGCGGCGCGAAGATCAGCTGCGCGGCCGCGAACGGCAGGAACAGCAGGCCGCTCTCCAGCGGGCTGTAGCCGCGCACCAGCTGCAGGTAGAACGCGCCGAAGAACATCACGCCCATGGCGGCGAAGAAGACCAGGCCGACCAGGGCCACCGGGGCGGCGAACCGGGGCACCCGGAACAGCCGCACGTCCAGCGACGGGTGGTCGCTGCGCAGCTCGTGGGCCACGAACCAGCCGAGCACCGCCAGGCCGCCGACGACCGCCACCCAGACCTGCGGCCGGCCGAAGCCGTGCTCGCCGCCGTCGATGATGCCGTAGGTGAGGGCGACCAGGCCGACCACGGACAGGAGGACGCCGAGCAGGTCGACCCGGCCGGGCGAGGGATCGCGGGACTCGGGCACCAGCACCGCGACCAGCACCACGCCGAGCACCACCACCGGCACGTTGATCAGGAAGACCGAACCCCACCAGTAGTGCTCCAGGAGCGCGCCGCCGAGCACCGGGCCGATCGCCACGGCGAGGCCGACCGCGCCGGCCCAGACCCCGATCGCCTTGGCCCGCTCGCGGGGGTCGAACACGTTGGAGATGATCGAGAGCGTCACCGGCATGATGGCCGCGCCGCCGACGCCCATCAGCGCCCGGGCGGCGATCAGCTGCGCCGGGTCCTGCGCGTACGCCGACAGCAGCGAGGCGAGCCCGAACAGCGCCAGCCCGAAGATGAGGAAGCGGCGGCGGCCGAGCCGGTCGCCGAGCACGCCGAAGGTGAACAGCAGGCCGGCGAAGACGAGCGTGTAGGAGTTGATCGCCCACTCCAGCTCGCCCTGGCTGGCGCCGAGGCCGTGCACCGGGTCGGCGAGGGTGCGCAGCGCGACGTTGAGGATCGTGTTGTCGAGGACGACCACGAGGAGGCTGATCACCAGCACCCCGAGGATCGCCCACCTCCTCGGGTGTCCGGTGTTCTCGTGCGGTTCCATTCGGGTTCTCCCCCCGGCTCACCCGCGTCGGAATACGATACGGGGCAGACTCGTAACGCAGCCGAGCGTAGGTGAGCGGGTTTCGATACGGAACCGGTTCGTATCGAATGTGCGCCAGGTCACGGTCAGGCGGGCGGGCCGGCGGCCAGCGCCAGCCGGAGCACCGCGTCGCGCACCGGCAGCAGGCGCCGGGCCTGGGAGAGTCGGCCCGCCCACCGCGCGCCGGCCGCGATCCGCTGGGTGGGCCGCCGGCGGCGCCGGTCGTACGCCCGCAGCCCGGCCGGCAGGTCGTCGGCGGCGCGCAGGCAGTCGGCCAGCGCCACCGCGTCGATCAGCGCCTGACAGGCGCCCTGCCCGAGGTCCGGCGTCATGGCGTGCGCGGCGTCGCCCAGCAGCACCGTCCGGTCGCCCACGTAGGACGGCAACGGGGTCAGGTCGCGGATCTCGTGCCGGAGGATCCCGTCGGGCGTGAGGGCGTCGAGCACCTGCGGCACCGGCCGGTGCCAGTCACCGAAGAGCCGACGCAGCTCGGCCCGGTCGTCCGTCGGCGCGGGATGCCCCTCGGGCAGGCTCACCGCGGCGTACCAGTTGGTGCGCCCCGGGCCCGCGGGCGTGAGCCCGAACTTGCGCCCCCTCCCCCAGGTCTCGCCGCCCTCGGGCACCTCCGTGTCGACCACGCCCCGCCAGGCCACCGCGCCGGCGTGGCGCAGCGGGTAGCGGTCGCCGTGCAGGGCGACGCGGACCACGCTGTTGATCCCGTCCGCGCCGACCACGAGGTCGTACGCGTCGAGCAGGGCGCGCGGGTCGGTGACCGGGGCGGCGAGGCGCAGCACCGGCCCCGGCAGCGCGGCGGCGAGCACCGCGAGCAGCACCGGCCGGGTGACCAGGTGCACCGGCTCGCCGTGCCGGCGCTCCAGCCGGTCGACGTCGATGGTGGCGATGCGACTGCCGTCCGGCCGCCGGATCGTCCCACCGAGCTGCCGGCGGCCGCGGCGGCGCACCTCGTCACCCACGCCGAGCGCGTCCAGGGCGCGCATCGCCCCGGGCCAGATGCCGAGCCCGGTGCCGGTCTCCGGCAGCCCGGCGGAGCGCTCCAGGACCGTCACCTGCCAGCCGGCGGCGCGCAGCCCGACGCCCGCCGCGAGCCCACCCACACCGCCACCGACCACCACCGCCCGACCGTCCATGCCTGCCACCGTACTACAGATGTAGTCAGCTCCACTACGCCTGTAGTCTGACCCGGTGACCGATCGCCGGCAGCTCCTGCTCGACGCCGCCATCCGGGTGCTCGGCACCCGAGGGCCGCGGCAGCTCACCCACCGGGCGGTGGACGCGGAGGCGGGACTGCCCGAGGGCTCCGCGTCCAACCGGTTCCGCACCCGGGAAGCGCTGGTCGACGGCGTCTTCGAGCGACTGGTCGAGGTGGAGACGCAGACCTGGCAGCGACTCGCCGCGGATCTGCCGCCCGGCGACGTCGACGGGTTCACCCGCGTGCTCGGCCGGCTGGTCCGGCGGTTCACCGACGAGGAGCGGGTGGTCACACTGGCCCGGTACGCGCTGTTCGTGGAGTCAGCCGTGCGGCCCGAGCTGCGCCCCGCCATCGAGGCCGGGCGGGCGCGGCTGGCCGGGTGGGGGGTGCCGCTGCTCACCGCGCTCGGCTCGACCGACCCGTCCGCCCACTTCCGGGCGCTGCTCGCGCTCGTCGACGGGCTCCTCGGCAACCAACTCGCCGCCCCCGACGACAACTTCGACCCGGAGTCCGCCGTCGCCGCCCTCCTGCGCGGCTTCCGGGCCGGCTGACCGGCCGCCACCGCCCGCGGCGCGTGAGCCGCGCGGGACGGATACCGCCTACCGCGCCTCGTCCCGCTGCCGGGCGGCGTCGCGACACGCGGCGAGCGCGTCCGACAGGCTGGTCAGATGCCCGGCCGGCGTGGCCGGCGGCGTGATCCAGCCCGGCCCGGCGCCGTGCACCCGCACCGACGGGAACTCCCGCGCGAAGCGGACCGCGCGGTACGCCCGTCCGGTCATCGGTGTCTGCGACCACACCACCACGGTGTGCGGGCGGGTCCGACGCACCGCGCTGGCCAGCGCCGGCCAGGGCAGCGCGGCGCCGAGCAGCAGGCTGCCCAGACCGGCCTCGCGCAGCGCCGCCGCGAGCGCGTGCAGGCCGAGGCAGTGCAGCTCCTGTTCCGCCCCGGCGAGCAGGATGCCGCCGGCCGGAGGTGGTGTCCCCGGCCCGCGCAGCAGCACGTCCAGTCCGGACCGCAGGCCCTCCGAGAAGGCGTGCTCCACGGCCACCTCGGCGGCGCTGCGGCCGGGCAGCGCGGCCAGCATCGGCGCGCAGACGCCCTCCCACACCGGCGCCACCCCCCACCGGCCCGCGGCCTCGACGACCAGCGCGGCGACCCGGTTGCCGTCCAGGTCCTCCGCCGCGAGCGTGAACTGCTTGCGGGCGGACTCGACGACATCGGCCGGGATCGGATCGGTCACCACCGGACGCACCCCTCGGTAGACGGTCACTACCGAGGGGTTCGTCGGAAGGGGGCGGCCTGGATGCGCCCGGACCGGATCGGACCCGTACCGCCGCGTCACCGGTGGGGCGGCTCACACCGGCGCGCTCGGCGTCGGGCCGGCCATCGGCGGTCTGCCGGCACGGAGGCCATCGGGCCGGCGGGTCAGCCGGTCGGGAAGTCGGCGCCCCGGGCGAGAGCCTCACCGGCGCGGATGTCCGCCAGGGTGTCCCGGAGGGTCGCGGTGACCGCGTCGAACGCGGCGCCGCCGAGGACCAGCCGGTGCGGCGGAGGTTCCTGGTCCATCGCCGCGACGACGGCCCGCGCGCCGCGCCTCGGGTCGCCGGGTTGCCGGCCGTCCTGCTCGACCATCGCGCTGCGGACCTGCTCCAGCATCGGTCGGTAGTCGGGGACCGTCTCCCGGGCCGGCTCGTCGGCGAACCCCGCGTAGGCCCGGGTGCGGAAGGCTCCCGGCTCGACCGCCAGCACCCGGATGCCGAGGCCGGCCACCTCGTCCCGCAGCACGTCGGTCAGCCCCTCGATCGCGTGCTTGGCGGCGCTGTAGTAGCCGAATCCCGGCACCCCGCGCAGCCCCGCCGCCGACGACATGTTCACGATCCAACCGGCGCCCCGGGCCCGCATGCCGGGCAGCACCGCGCGGGTGACCGACAGCACCGCGAAGAAGTTCAGCTCGAACAGGTCCCGGACGGCCGCGTCCGCCATCCCCTCCACGGACCCGTACCAGCCACGGCCGGCGTTGTTGACCAGCACGTCGATCCCGCCGAAGCGATCCTCCGCCGCGGACACCGCCGTGCGTACCTGGCCGGGGTCGGTCACGTCCAACGGCAGCACGAGCACCCGGTCCCCGCGGGCGTCCGCCCACTCGCGCAACGGTTCGGTCCGACGAGCGGTCACCGCCACCCGATCCCCCACCTCGAGTGCGGCCTCGGCGAAGGCGATCCCGAACCCGCCCGGGCCGCCGCCGGTGACGAACCAGGTCCTCGGCGGCCGGTCGCCGGCCGTCACGGCTCGATCACCAGGCGGGCGATCAGCCCGTCCCGGAGCGTGAACCGGAAGTGCAGGTCGGCGACGCCGCCGGGGAAGTCGCCCTCCAGATGGTGGACCGCGTCGTAGTTCCGGTCGTCGACCCGGGCCGCCGCGACCAGCTCGGAGGTGTACGTGTACTCGCTCGACGAGTGGGACAGCCAGTCCCGGATCTGCCCGGGTCCCCGGTGGGTACGGCCCTCGTCGGTCACCGACGCGTCGGGGGTGAAGCGTGCCACCGCCGCGTCGACGTCCCGGGCCTGATGCGCGACGAGGTACTGCGTGATCGTTTCGGGCAGGTCGTCCGGCGAGATCCGGCTCGCCCGGCTCCAGTCGATTGCGTCCATGTGCCCACCGTGAGGTCTCTCGGCGGGAGAGGGTCAAGTCCTCGACTCTCCCGCGTGGGGAAGGTGCAGAGTGAAGGCATGCGCAAGGGCATGACGATCGGGGAGTTCGCGACGGTCACCCACCTGAGCGTGCGGACGTTGCGGCGCTACCACGAGGCCGGGCTGCTGGAGCCGGAGACCGTGGACCCCTTCACCGGCTACCGCTACTACTCTACGAACCAGGTACCGCCCGCGCAGGTGATCCACCGACTACGCGAGCTGGACGTGCCACTGGCCGAGGTCAAGGCGATCCTCGCCACCGACGACCCCGCCCGGCGCACCGACCTGATCGCCGGGCACCTGCGTCGCCTGGAGGAGACGCTGGACCGCACCCGGGGGGCCGTCACCGCCCTGCGCAGGCTGCTGCGCCCCGACGATGACGATCTGCCGGTCGAGCTGCGCGCCGTCCCCGGGCTCACCGTCGCCGCCGTACGCGCGGACGTCGAGTTGGCGCGGGCCGGCGCCTGGTACGACGGCGCGATGGCGGAGCTGGACGCGGCGTACCCGGTGGGCGAGCGCACCGGACCACCCGGCGGCCAGTACGCCAACGAGCTGTTCACCGACGGCGCCGGCGCCGTGACCGTCTACCGGCCGGTCCGCCGTCCCCGCCCGACCGGGCGGATCGAGGTCGTCGACCTGCCGGCGGCCGAGTTCGCCGTCGCCGTGCACTCCGGGCCGCACGACGACATCGACGTCACCTACGGGCGGCTCGGCGCCTGGGTGGTCGCCCACGCGCTGGTCGTCGACGGGCCGATCCGCGAGACCTACCTGGTCGGGCCGCGCGACACCGACGTCCCCGCCGACTGGCGTACCGAGATCGGCTGGCCGGTCTTCCGCCTGACCCCCGCCTAGGGGGCCCGGCGCCGGGCGGCGCGACGCGGGGGCGAGGTCCTCCGCCCGCGTCGCGCCGCCGGCGCGCGCCGGTCTAGCCGGACCGGCCCCGACGGGTCGCCGCCCGCCGCCGGGCCAGGTGGGCGACCGTGCCCCAGATGCCCCGGCGGAACAGCAGCACGACGAGCACGAAGATGCCGCCGGTGACCAGCCCGATGGCCTCGAACCCGGAGAACGACAGCCAGTCCTCCAGGCGGACCACCAGGGCCGCGCCGAGCACCCCGCCCCACAGCGTGCCGATGCCGCCGAGCACCACCACGATGACCGCCTTGCCGGAGGTCGTCCAGTGCAGCACGTCCAGCGACACGAACCGGTGGCCGACCGCGAAGAGCCCGCCGCCGAGCCCGGCCAGGAAGCCGGAGAGCACGAACGCGGTCAGCTTGTAGCGGTGCACCGGGTAGCCCAGCGCTCGGGCCCGGGCCGGGTTGTCCCGGATGCCGACCAGCACCCGGCCGAACGGCGAGTGCACGATCCGCCAGGCGGCGAGCAGGCCGAGCAGCACGATCGGCAGGATCGCGTAGTAGAAGTAGTAGTCGTCGGTGAGGTCGGCGCCGAAGAACGCGCGCGGCACGCCCTGCAGGCCGTTCTCGCCCTGGGTGACCGAGCGCCACTCGTTGGCCACGTAGTAGACCATCTGCGCGAAGGCCAGCGTGACCATGGCGAAGTAGATCCCGGTGCGCTTCACCGCCAGGTAGCCGATCGGCAGCGCGAGCAGCGCCGCGCCCAGCGCCCCGGCCAGCACCGCGGCCGGGAACGGCAGGCCGGCGTGGATCGCCACCAGCCCGGTCAGGTACGCCGAGGTGCCCCAGAACGCGGCGTGCCCGAAGGACATCAGCCCGGTGAAGCCGAGCAGCAGGTCCACCGAGACGGCGAAGAGCGCCCAGCACAGGATGTCCACCGCGACCGCCGGGTAGAGCCCGTTGGGCAGCCACAGCGCGACGAGCAGGCCGGCGGCGAGCAGCGCGTAGCGGACCCAGCCGGGCGCCCGCGCGACGGCGAGCAGTCCGGACGGTGGTGCGGGCCGCTTGGCGGACGTGGTGTCCGCGTCGGTGTCCACAGCACTGGTCATGCGGGAGCCTCCTCTCGGCCGAACAGGCCGGCCGGACGCCAGAGCAGCACGGCGGCCATCACCACGAACACGACGGTCTGCGACACGAGCGGGTAGTCGGACAGGTACGCCTCGCCCCACGCCTGGATCAGGCCGATGCCGAAGCCGGCGGCGACCGAGCCGAAGATCGAGCCGAGGCCGCCGATCACCACCACCGCGAAGACCACGATGATCAGGTCGGCGCCCATCAGCGGGTTGACCGCCCGCATCGGGGCGGCGAGCACCCCGGCCAGCCCGGCCAGGGCGATGCCGAAGCCGAACACCGGGGTGACCCACTTCCCCACGTCGATGCCGAACGCCCGGGTCAGCTCCGGCCGCTCGGTGGCGGCCCGGACCACCATGCCGATCCGGGTCCGCCCGAGCACCCACCACACCGCCACGCACAGCAGCACGGTGAAGCCGAGGATGAAGACCCGGTACGTCGGGAAGTCGAAGAGTCCGAAGTCGACCGTCCCGCTCAGCTCGGCGGGCGTGGCGTACGGGCTGGACTGCACGCCGTACCGGGACTTGACCAGGTCCTGCAGGATCAGCGTCAGGCCGAAGGTGAGCAGGAAGTTGTAGAGCGGGTCGAGCCGGGTCAGCCGGTGGATCACCGCCCGCTCCAGCACCATGCCGAGCAGGCCCAGCGCCAGCGGCATGATCACCAACGCGGCCCAGAACGGCACGCCGGCCTCGGCGAGCAGCACGTACGCCCCGAACGCGCCGAGCATGTAGAACGCGCCGTGGGCGAAGTTCACCACCCGGAGCATGCCGAAGATGACCGCGAGCCCGAGGGCGAGCAGGGCGTAGAACGCCCCGCCCACCAGCCCGTTGAACGTGTTCTGCAGGAACCCTGACATCAGACCGTCGTCACATCTTGCAGTCGGCCGACGGCGCGCGGAACGCCTCCGCCGCCGGGATGGTCTTGAGGATCTTCACGTAGTCCCACGGCTCCTTGACCTCGGCCTGCGGCTTCACCTGGGCCAGGTACGCGTCGTGCACGACCCGGTGGTCCTCCGCGCGGATCTTGCCGTTGCGCAGGAAGAGGTCGTTGACGTCCTTGCCCTCCAGCTCCTTGACCACGGCGTCCGCGTCGTCGGTGCCGGCGGCCTGCACCGCCTCCAGGTACTGCATGGCGGCGGAGTAGTTCGCCGCGTGGGCGAACGACGGACGGGTGCCGGTCTCGGACTGGAACCGGTCGGCCCACTCCCGGTTCTGCTGGTCGAAGTTCCAGTACCAGGCGTCGGTGTAGGTGGTGCCGGCCAGCGCGGCCGGGGTGAGCGAGTGGATGTCGGTGATGAACATCAGGCCGACGGCCAGCCCGACGCCCTTGTCCCGCAGCTTGAACTCGTTGTACTGCTTGACCACGTTGACCAGCTCCGCGCCGGCCTGCATGGTGCCGAGCACCTGCGGCTTCGGGTTCAGCGTCGGCGCCTTGAGCAGGAACGACGAGTAGTCGCCGCTGGTGTTCGGGAACGGGGCGCCGTCCTTGCCCACGACCTGCCCGCCGGCCGCGGTGATGGCGGCGGTGAAGCTCTTCTCCATGTCCTGCCCGAACGCGTAGTTCGGGTAGAGGATGTACCAGTTCTTGCCGACCTGCTCGGTGGTCACCGTGCCGGTGCCGTGGGCCAGCATGTACGTGTCGTACGCGTAGTGGAACGTGTACTTGTTGCAGCTCTTGCCGGTCAGGTCGGTGGTGGCGGCGCCGATGTTGAAGTAGAGCTTCTTCTTCTCCTTGGCCACGTCGGCGACCTTCAGGGCGGCCGAGGAGGTCGGCACGTCCAGGATGGCGTCGACGCCCTTGCGGTCGACCATCTCCTGGGCCTTGCTGTTGGCCACGTCCGGCTTGTTCTGGTGGTCCGCCGTCTCCACGGTGATGTCCTTGGTCACCGCGTCGTCGCCGTGCTTGGCCTTGAAGTCGGCTATGGCCATCTCCACGGCCTTGACCGAGTTGCGCCCGGACAGCTCCGAGTAGGCGCCCGACTGGTCGTTGAGCACGCCCAGCACGATCTTGTCACCGGTCAGCTTCGAGTCGCCCCCGGACTGCGGGCCACCGCCGCCGCAGCCGGCCACCAGCAGCGCCGCCGCCGAGGCGGCGGCCACACCCACGCTCCTACGCATGTTCATCCCCTTCGTACCGCGCGGTCCGCGCGGGTCAGCCGTCCAGATTCAGATGCCGAGGTACGCCAGCAGCTCGCGTTCCCGCGAGCGCACCTCGGCGTTCTCCATCGCCTCCGCGATCCGTCCCTCGGCCAGCAGGTAGTGCCGGTCGGCGACGCCGGTGGCGAAGTGCAGGTTCTGTTCCACCAGCAGCACGGTCACGCCGTGCTTCTTGGCCTCCCGCAGCAGGTCACCGACCTGCTGCACGAGCAGCGGCGACAGCCCTTCGGTGGGCTCGTCGCAGAGCAGCAGCCGGGCGCCCATGCGCAGCACCCGGGCCAGCGCGAGCATCTGCTGCTCGCCGCCGGAGAGCATGGTCGCGGCCGAGTCGCGCCGGGCGTGCAGGGCGGGGAACGCCTCGTACACCCGCTCCAGCGGCCACGGGTCGGGACCGACCCGGGGCGGCAGGGTCAGGTTCTCGGTGACCGTGAGCGTGGCGTACGCGCCCCGGTCGTCGGGGACCCAGCCGAGCCCGGCCCGCGCCCGCCGGTACGCCGGCAGCCGGGAGATGTCCCGGCCGTCGAGGTGCACCGCGCCGCGCTGGCCGGGGTGCAGCCCCATCACCGACCGCAGCAGCGTGGACTTGCCGGCGCCGTTTCGCCCGACCAGGGTGACCACCTCGCCGGCGGCCACCTCCAGACTCACCTCCCGCAGCACCTGGGCCTCGCCGTACCAGGCGGAGAGGTTCTCAATGCGCAGCATCCGCGGCTCCCAGGTAGGCGGTGATGACCCGCTCGTCGGCGCGGACCTGCTCGTACGGCCCCTCGACCAGCACCTTGCCGGCCTGCAGGACGGTGACCGTGTCGGCGAGCCGGCCCACCACGCTCATGTTGTGTTCCACCATGACCACGGTCCGTCCCGTGCGGACGGTGGCGATCAGGTCGACGGTGCGGTCGACGTCCTCCAGGCCCATCCCGGCCGTCGGCTCGTCCAGCAGCAGCACCTTCGGGTCGAGGGCGAGCGCGATGGCCAGCTCCAGGGCCCGCTTGCGCCCGTACGCGAGCGCCTCCGCCGGCGCCTCGGCGAGGTCGGCCAGGCCGACCATGGCCAGCAGCTCGTCGGCCCGGTCCCGGTAGCGGCGCATCAGCTTCGCCGACCGCCAGAACCGCCAGCCCAGCCCGCTGCGCGCCTGCAGGGCCAGCTCGACGTGCTCCCGCGCGCCGAGCTGCGGGAAGAGGCTGGTGATCTGGAACGACCGGGCCACCCCGAGGCGGGCCACCCGCTCGGGGGGCAGGCCGGTGACGTCCCGGCCGTCCAGCTCGATCCGCCCGCCGCTGGGCGGCAGGAAGCCGGTGAGCAGGTTGAACAGTGTGGTCTTGCCGGCGCCGTTCGGGCCGACGAGGGCATGCACGGTCTCCGGCGCCACGTCGAGGTCGACGCGATCGACGGCCCGGAAGCCCCGGAAGTCCCGGGTCAGCCCTCGGGCCGACAGGATCGCTTGCCCGGCCATCGCCTCACCCTCCGCAGGTCCGCACGCGACGGCCAGGTCGGTGACCGGGGTCACAGGGCCGTCGCGTGCAGGAAACCTACGGGGAGCCGAAGTGGTCGAGCCATGTCGATCCGCCACACATTCCCCCGGGGCGGCACGGGCTCGTCCTCCATAGGTGTCGGTCGCCCCCGACCGGGTCCGGTCCGATCGGGGGCCGTCGACATGTGGTGCGGCACCGTCACCGGCCGGCGGCGTACTCCGGCAGGTCGAGTCGATCCGCCATGCCGGCTGAGCGCCGGGATCAGTCCGGGAAGGTGACCACCCAGCGGGCGCCCTCGCCACGGGCCAGCCGGTCCAGCGCCTCGGGCGCCTCCGCCAGCGACACCGTGCCACTGACCAGGGGCGCCAGGTCGAGGTCGCCGGCGGCGAGCGCGGCGGCCAGCTCCGGCACCTCGCGGTCCGGATCGGTCGAGCCGTAGACCGAGGAGCGCAGCGTCCGCGCCGAGTGGAAGATGTCCAGGGCGGACAGGCTGAGCAGGTCGTCCTTGGCGCCCATGCCGACCACGGTCACCGCTCCCCCGCGCCGGGTGGCGCGCCAGGCGGCCCGGATGGTGGCGGACCGGCCGACGCACTCGAAGGCGTGGTCCACCCCGCGCCCGTCGGTACGCGCGCGGACCTCCCTGCCGAGCGTGTCGTCGGAGCGCAGGAAGTCGGTGGCGCCGGCGGCCAGGGCCAGCTCCCGCTTGGCCTCGACCACGTCGACCGCGAGGATCGGTGACGCGCCGGCGCGGCGGGCCGCGGTGAGCACGGCCAGGCCGACCCCGCCCAGCCCGATCACCGCCACCGACTCGCCGGCGCCCACGCGGGCGGTGTTGCGGACCGCGCCGACGCCGGTGAGCACCGCGCAGCCCAGCAGCGCCGCCTGCGCCGGCGGCAGGCCGGCCGGCACCGGCACGGCCGCCCGCTCCGGCACCACCACCTCCTCGGCGAGCGCGCCGAGCCCGAGCGTGACCTGCACCGACTCCCCGGCGGCCGTCTCCCCGCGCGCGACCGAGGGGGCGGTGTTCGCGGCACAGAGCCAGGGCTCGCCGTGCCGGCAGTGCCAGCAGTCGCGGCAGGCGGGCGCCCAGTTCAGTACCACCGGCGTGCCGACCGCCAGCCGGGTCGCCGGACCCGCCTCGGCCACCACACCGGTCGCCTCGTGCCCCAGCACCAGCGGGTACGCCGGCGCCAGCGTGCCGTTCACCATGGCCAGGTCGGAGTGGCAGAGGCCGGCGGCGCGGATGCGGACCCGCAGCTCCCCCGGGCCGGGCGCGGGCAGGCGCACCTCCTCGACCGTCGGGGTCTCGCCCCGGCCACGCACGACCAGCGCCCTCACCGCTGGATCGCCTTCAGCTCGGTGAACTCCTCGACGCCGTAGCCGCCCAGCTCGCGGCCGAGGCCGGACTGCTTGTAGCCGCCGAACGGGGCGAGCGCGTTGAACGCGCCGCCGTTGACGTCCACCTGGCCGGTCCGCAGCCGCCGGGCCACGGCCAGCGCCGCGTCGGAGTCGGCGGACCAGACCGCGCCGGCCAGGCCGTACCGGGAGTTGTTGGCGATCGCGACCGCCTCGTCGGTGTCGGCGAACGGGATCACCGCGAGCACCGGCCCGAAGACCTCCTCCTGCGCCAACGCGCTGTCCGGGTGCACGTCGGCGAAGACGGTGGGCGCCACGAAGTGGCCCCGGGACGGCAACGGCGCGTCCGGGCCGCCGGCGACGAGCCGGGCGCCGTCGGCGAGCGCCCGGTCCACGTGCCCGCGTACCCGTTGGGCCTGGGCGGCGGAGACCAGCGGGCCGAGCCGGGTGGCCGGGTCGAACGGGTCGCCCAGCCGGTAGCCGGCCACGGCGGCCGCGACCAGGTCGAGCGCCTCGGCGTAACGCTCGCGGTGCACCAGCATCCGGGTCCAGGCGGTGCAGGTCTGCCCGGAGTTGAGCAGCGCGTTGCCCACGCCGACCTTGACCGCGGTGGGCAGGTCGGCGTCGGCCAGGATCACGTTCGCCGACTTGCCGCCCAGTTCCAGGGCGACCCGGGCGATCCGGTCGGCGGCGAGGTGCGCGATCCGCCGGCCGGTGGCGGTGGAGCCGGTGAACGAGACCAGGTCCACGTCGGGGTGCGCGGCGAGCGCCTCACCGACCACCGGGCCGGTGCCGGGCACCAGGTTGACCACCCCGGGCGGCAGGCCGGCCTCGGTCACCGCGTCGAGGAGCAGGTACGCGGTGAGCGGCGTCAGCTCGCTCGGCTTCAGCACCACGGTGCAGCCGGCGGCCAGCGCCGGGGCGACCTTGGCGACCACCTGGTGCAGCGGATAGTTCCACGGGGTGATCGCGCCGACCACGCCGACCGGCTCGCGGACGACGAGGGAGTTGCCGATGGTCTGCTCGGCCGGCGGGCGGGCGGCCAGGTCGACCAGGCCGCGCAGCACCGTCAGCGGCAGCCCGGCCTGCACCCGGGTGGCGAGCTTGAGCGGGGTGCCCAGTTCGAGGGCCACGGTGCGGGCGATCTCGTCGGCGCGGGCGGCGAGCGCGGCGTGCAGCCGGTCGAGGTGGGCGGCCCGGTCGGCGGGTGCCGTGGCGGCCCAGCCGGGGAAGGCGGCCCGGGCGGCGGCGACCGCACGGTCCACGTCGGCGGGGGTGCCGGCGGGAACCTGCCCGATGATCTCCCCGGTCGCCGGGTTCTCGACCGGGATCGTCCCGCCGTCCGCCGGGTCGACCCAGTCCCCGGCGAGGTGCAGATGGCGGCGGACCAGCAGGGCGGGGGGCGCATCGGCGAGATCCATGGCGTCCCTTCGGGGGCGGGAAACTAGCAGTGGGAGTTTTGACGCTACCCCGGACCGCTGCCGCGTTCCACCGGGGCCACCGTCCGGGCGTACTCGTCCGCGAGGCCGTGCAGCAACGCGTCCAGGCCGAGGGTGAAGGCACCCTCGTCGACGCTGCGCTGGTGGCCGCGCAGCCGGTGCGCCTGCGTGAGGTGCGGGTGCGCCGCGTACAACTCCGGGTCCTCCACGAACCCCCGCGCGAACGAGCCGAGCGCCGACCCGGCCACGAAGTAGCGCAGCGCGGCGCCGATGTGGGTGGCCCGGGCCGGCGGCCAGCCCGCCCGGACCAGCGCGCCGTAGACAGCGTCGGCCATGGCCAGCGCGGCCGGCCGGCGGCCCGGCCCCTGCGCCAGGTAGGGGACGATGTTCGGGTGCGCGGCCAGCGCCGCACGGTAGGACCGGGCCCAGCGGCGCAGCGCCTCGACCCAGTCGTACCGGTCGAAGACGCTCACGTCGACCGTGCCGGTGACGCTGTCCGCCACGGCGTCGAGGATCTCGTCCTTCGTGGCGAAGTGGTTGTAGAGCGAGGGGCCCTGCACACCGAGCGCGGCGGCCAGCCGGCGGGTGGAGAGCGCGCCGAGACCGTCGGCGTCGATGAGCACGAGCGCGGTCTCGACGATCCGGTCCCGGTTGAGCAGGGCCTGGCGGGGGCGGGGCATGTCAGACCTCCCCGCCGGCGGATCCGGCGGACGCCCGGAGGATCCCCGCCCCGGCAAGGATCCGTTCCATGAGGGCGACCGGAAGGTTGGGGTTTCCCGCCGCCGATCCCGCGGCGGCCGGATCGTCGAGCAGCTCGGCCAGCCGCCCGGCGCCAAGGCGGGGGTCGGACGCCATCCGGGACCGGACGCCGCCGTCCCCATCACGGCTGAGCCGGTCGATGAGCCCGGCCGGCGCCTCCGGGTCGTGGCGGACCAGCATGCGCGCCCTGGGATCGGCGGAGTCCGCCAGTCGGGCCAGCCCGACCCGCGGGAAGCGGGGCCGCGCGATCAACATGCTCGCCGTGATCACCCGAGCCTCCAGATACGTCGCGAGCAGCACCTCCCCCGGGACCTCGTCGTGGTTCTCACAGAGCAGCAGCCGGACCGCGAAGTCGTCGTCGCCGGCGAGCCGGGCCACCTGATCCGGACGCAGACTCGGGCTGTACGCGGCGCTGCGCCGAAGCCCGACGTGGGCCGAGCGGACGGCGCCGTCCAGCGCGTCGGGATCGCCGAGCCGGTCGAGCACCCACCGGGCGGGTCGGAGGCGGGTCTCCGGCCGCACCTCGTAGTCGATGGCGGCGCGTTCGGCCTCGCTGAGCCCGGGGCGCAGAGACAGCCGTAGCCGCACCGTCGGGTCGGGGTCGGTGGCCAACTCCTGGACCAGGTCGCGGGGCAGATGCGGGTTCTCGGCCACGGCCGCGCGGACGTCCCGGTCCTGGTGCCGGGCGAGTCGCTCCGCCGTCGCCCGCGCCAACGGGATCTCGACGGCCAGGTCACGCAGCCACCAGGGGTCCGACCACGCCTCGTCGAGCACGCCGGCGAGCAGTTCCGGACGGCGGCGCCACGCCCGCCGGGCCACCGCGTCGCGCACCCGGGGGTCGGGGTCGGCGAGCAGCCGGTCGGTGATCCCCTCCGGCGGATCCGCCCAGCCCGCGTACCCCGAGACCCGGACCTCGGGATCGGGGTCCTCGACCATCCGGGCCCGGACGTCCACCGGACACTGCCGCGACCCGGCCACCTCGTCGCGGACCCGGTGGTCCGGGTCCGCCGCCAGCCGGGCGTAGGCCTCCTCGGGCAGCGGCGCGGGCGTGGCCCGGAACAGCTCCGGCCCGTGGGCGAGCAGGATACGGACCATCGGCGCGGGATCGTCGACGAGCAGGGCGCGCTGTTGCGGCGTGGCTGACGAACTGTCCGCCAGCGCCGCCCGGACCCGCCGATCCGGGTGTGCGGCGACGGCGGCGCAGAACTCGTCCGGCAGCGTGTTCCGGAAGATCAGCACCGCCACGGCCGCGTCGCTGTCGTCCAGCATGCGGAGCAGCAACTCCGACGGGGTCGCCGGGTTGCCGGCCACTCCCCTCACCTGTTCGCAGACCAGGTCCCGCAAGCCGCCTCCCGTCCGAAACCACCTGATCATGCACCTTAACCGGGCGGGTCTCACCGCGGCGGTGACAGGAGAGGGCTGGACGGATGAAAACTTGCACCGCTAGTTTAAAGGTGACCGCCGCCGCCGCGACGGATGCCACGCCGACCGAGGGAGCATCGTGGACTTCGCACTGTCCGACGAGGAACGGGCCGTCCGGGACACCGTGCGCGCCTTCGTCACCCGCGAGGTGCTGCCGCTGGAGCAGGAGGTGCTGCGCCGTGAGCGCGCACACCGGCCCGGCCTGGACCGCTCAGAGCTGCGCGAGTTGCAGCTCAAGGCGAAGAAGTTCGGCTTCTGGGGGCTGGCCACCCCGGAGGAGTACGGCGGGATGGACCTGCCGGCGGTGATGCAGTCGCTGATCTGGACCGAGCTGGGCCGCAGCTTCGTGCCGTTCCGTTTCGGCGGCGAGGCCGACAACATCCTGTTCCACGCCACCGAGGAGCAGAAGCGCGAGTTCCTGATCCCGACCATCGAGGGCGAACGGATCTCCTGCTTCGCCATCACCGAGCCGGGCGCCGGCTCGGACGCGGCGAACATCAAGCTGCGCGCGCGGCGCGACGGCGACGACTGGGTCCTCGACGGCGAGAAGACGTTCATCACCAACGGCAACGACGCCGACTTCGCCATCGTGGTGGCGGTGACCGACCCGGAGAAGGGCGCCCGGCGCGGCGGCGCGACCGCGTTCCTGGTCGACCGGGCGATGGGCTGGCGGTCGGAGTTCATCCAGACCATGGGCGAGGGCGGACCGGCCTCGCTGATCTTCGACGGCGTACGGGTGCCGCACCGCAACATCCTCGGCGAGATCGGGCAGGGCTTCACGCTCGGCATGGAGTGGATCGGCAAGGGCCGCTACACCATCCCGTCGCACGCCGTCGGCATCGCCGAACGCGCCCTCCAGATGGCGATCGACCACGCCAACACCCGGGAGACGTTCGGCGCGCCGATCGCCACCAACCAGGCCATCCAGTGGATGATCGCCGACTCGGAGACCGAGCTGGAGGCCGCGCGCTGGCTGATCCTGCGCTCGGCCTGGACCGTCGACCAGGGCCTCGACCCCCGGCACGCCTCCTCGATGGGCAAGCTCTACGGCGCCGGCATGGTCAACCGGGTGGTCGACCGGGTGCTCCAGATCCACGGCGGCATGGGCTACACCCGGGAGCTGCCGATCGAACGCTGGTACCGGCAGGTGCGGCTCTACCGCATCTTCGAAGGCACCGACGAGATGCAGCGGCTGATCATCTCCCGCGACCTGCTGCGCGGGTACACGAAGATCGGCGGCCACCTGGCCTGAGCGGTCAGCCGGTCAGCGCCTCGACCGCCCGGTCCACGTCCGCCTCGGTCGTGTAGAGGTGGAACGAGGCGCGGACCCGGCCGGCCCGCACCGCCGCGCGCACCCCGGCACGGGCCAGCCGCTCCTGCGCGTCCGGCACGTCCACGCTGACGATCGCGCTGTCGCCGGGTGGGCGCCCCAGCCCGGCCAGGAAGCGGTTGGCCAGCGCCACGTCGTGGTCCCGCACCGCCGCCAGGTCGAGGTCGGCGAGCAGTTCCAGCACCGGCGCCGCCCCGGCGTAGCAGAGCCACGACGGGGAGATGTCGAAACGCCGGGCGTCGTCGGCCAGCCGCAACGGCGTGCCGTAGTACGAGGCGTGCGGGTCGCGTCCCGCGTACCACCCGGCGGCGTCCGCACGCATCCGCTCGCGCAGCGCCGGGGCCAGGTAGGCGAAGGCCGCGCCGCGCGGTGCCATCAACCACTTGTACGCCCCCACCAGCACCGCGTCCGCCCGGTCGGCCGCGAACGGCAGCCATCCGCAAGCCTGGGTGGCGTCGACCACGACCAGCGCCCCGTGCGCCCGGGCCGCCGCGACGATCTCGTCGTACGGCGCGACCGTGCCGTCGGCGGACTGCACCAGGCTGAACGCGACCAGGTCGGTGTCGGCGTCGATCGCGTCGACCAGGCCGTCGAGCGGCACGGTCCGCACCCGCACCCCCCGGTCCTCCTGCACCAGCCAGGGGAACAGGATCGAGGTGAACTCGACCTCGGGCACCACCACGGTGGCCCCCGACGGCAGCGCCGCCGCGATCGGCGCGGCCAGTTGGGACACGGCGGCGCCGACGCTCACGTCGACCGGGTCCACGCCGACCAGCCGGGCGAACGCGGCCCGGGACCGGCCGACCGACTCGTCCCACACCTCGAACGACACCTGGCCGGTCCGCCACTCGGCGAGCACCTGCTGCACGGCCGTCCACACCGGATCGGGCGGCAACCCGTAGGTCGCCGTGTTCAACCAGCCCGGCTCCACCTGCCACAACTTCCGCGCCTGCTCCAGCTCCATGCCACCGACGCTAGCCACCCCCGCCGCCGCCCGACACCGCCAATCCCACCCCCGTGGCCCACGCTCCTCACCCCGCTCGCCCTGCACCCTGGCTCCCCCACCCCTCACCCCACCCCCTGCTGCCCCGCCCCCGCCCACGCCCCGCGCTGGCGCCCGCCCCGGCCTCGCCCCGGCCGTCGCTCCGCGGCCCCGACCCCGCCCTACACCCCACCCTCGGCCCTGCTCTGCACCCCCACCCTCGGCCCCGCCCGCCCTACACCCGCGCCCCGCGCCCCGCGCACCGCCCACCGCGCACCGCCCACCGCGCACCGCCCACCGCGCACCGCCCACCGCGCACCGCCCACCGCCCACCGCGCCCCGCCCACCGCGCACCGCGCACCGGGCACCGCGCACCGCGCACCGCGCACCGGGCACCGCGCACCGCGCCTCGCGCCCACCGATCTTGCAGTTCCGGCCACCTCCCTGGGCGCTCCGCCCCTTTTGCCCGGACCGAGGGTGCATGATCGCGGACCGGCCTGCGTCGTTGCGACCGGATGAGGACGACGGCTGAAGACCGATATACCGCTCAGTCATATTTATGACTGAGCGGTATATCGCTTGGAAGTCACGTGCCTGTCTGGTTGGTCGAGTCAGGGTGGGTCCGTCGGGACATGGACCGAATCAACAGTCGGGGCGCTCCGGCCCGTGCCCGTCTCGACGAGAGCGCCGCTCCAGGCGCGTGGCTGGTCCGCAGGCGGACTACGTAGCCAATCCCGCCCGTGGTGAAGGCGGGCCAAGCCGGGCGGGTCGCGCCGGGCCAAGCCAAGCCAAGCCAAGCCGAGCCGGGCCACGCCGGTCCGGGCCAGGCCAAGCCGGGCCAGGCCAAGCCGAGCCAGGCCAAGCCGGGCCAGGCCAAGCCGAGCCAGGCCGGGCCGGGCCAGGCCAAGCCGAGCCAGGCCGGGCCAGGCCAAGCCGAGCCAGGCCGGGCCAGGCCGGGCGCGGGCTGGCGGGGGTCAGGCGGTGGAGCCGGCGAGCGGACGCTCGGCGCCGGGCGGGGTGTCCTCGGCGGGGCGTTCGTCGTCGTCCTCGTCGACCATGCTGGCCTCGTCGAACGGGCGGTCCCCGGCCAGGACGGCACGGGCCTGGTCGCGGTCGAACTCACCGGTCCAGGTGCCCACCAGCACGGTGGCCACGGCGTTGCCGGCGAAGTTGGTCAGCGCCCGGGCCTCGGACATGAACCGGTCGATGCCGACGATCAGGCCGACGCCGTCGACCAGGTCCGGCCGGTGCGACTGGAGGCCGCCGGCGAGCGTGGCCAGGCCCGCGCCGGTCACGCCGGCCGCGCCCTTGGAGGCGATCACCATGAACACCAGCAGCGAGATCTGCTCGCCGACCGCCAGCGGCTTGCCCAGCGCGTCGGCCACGAAGAGGGAGGCCATGGTCAGGTAGATCGCGGTGCCGTCGAGGTTGAACGAGTAGCCGGTGGGGACCGTGATGCCGACCACCGGACGGCCGACGCCGACGTGTTCCATCTTGGCGATCAGCCGGGGCAGCGCCGATTCCGACGACGAGGTGGAGAGGATCAGCAGGAACTCCCGGCCCAGGTAGCGCAGCAGCGAGAAGATCGAGATCCGGGCGATCAGGCGCAGCAGCAGGCCGAGCACCACGATCACGAAGATCAGGCAGGTGGCGTAGAAGCCGAGCATGATCTGCGCCAGGCTCTTCAGCGCGTCCACGCCGGTGGCGCCGACCACGGCCGCCATCGCGCCGAACGCGCCGATCGGGGCCAGCC
This sequence comes from Micromonospora sediminicola, assembly GCF_900089585.1. Lineage (NCBI taxonomy): Bacteria > Bacillati > Actinomycetota > Actinomycetes > Micromonosporales > Micromonosporaceae > Micromonospora > Micromonospora sediminicola. The sequence goes on from NZ_FLRH01000004.1 coordinate 194,202, forward strand.
ACATGATCATGGCCAGCACCTTGAAGACCAGGCGCTGGAGCACGCCGATCGCCCGCAGCACCGGCTCGCCCCGACTGCCCAGCCCCTGCACGGCGAAGCCGACCAGCAGCGCGACCAGCAGGGTCTGCAGCACCTCGCCCTCGGTCAGCGCGGAGACCAGCGTGGTCGGGATGATGCCGAGCAGGAAGTCGACCGTGCCGGCGCTCTCGTCGCCGGCGGCGGACCGGCCGGCGTCGGCCACGTCGGGGCCCAGGTCCAGGCCCGCGCCGGGGTGGATGATGTTGCCGACCACGAGACCGATCGCCAGCGCCACTGTCGACATGACCAGGAAGTAGCCGAGCGCGAGGCCGCCGACCTTGCCGACCTTGGCCGCCTGCCGGACGGATCCGACGCCGAGCACGATCGTGCAGAAGATGACCGGGCTGATCATCATCTTGATCAAGTTGACGAAGCCGGTGCCCAGCGGTTTCAAGGCCTTGCCGACGTCGGGCGCGACCAGGCCGACCACGATGCCGGCGACGACGGCGACGATGACCGCCAGGTAGAGGTACCGGGTCCGGTCCCGGCGGGCGGGTCGGACAGCCTCGGGGGTGGGGGTGGTGGTGTCCATGTCGACACTGTGAACCAGGTCTCACCGGACCGCACGATTGCGTTCATTCTGTTCACCCGCGCAACGCGAGGGCGAAACACCGCCGTGCGGGTGCGCCACACTGACACGATGGCGCGGCGGCAGTGGAGCATCGCGGGGCAGCTGTTCGCCCTCCAGGCGGTGGTGGTGACGCTGCTCGTCCTGGCCGGCGCCGGCGGCGCGGTCTGGCTCGCCCGCAACGACTCCCACCAGGCCGCCGAGGACGAGGTGCTGGCCGTGGCCCAGGCCGTGGCCCGCTCCCCCAGCGTTCGCGCGGCCCTCACCGCCCCCGACCCGTCGGCCACGCTCCAGCCGTACGCGGAGGCGACGCGGGTGGCCACCGGAACGGACTTCGTGGTGGTGATGGCCCCGGACCGGACCCGCTACTCGCACCCGACCGCCGAGCTGATCGGTCGGCCGTTCATCGGCGACATCGGCCCGGCGCTGGCCGGCGAGGCGTTAACCGTGACCAACGTCGGCACGCTCGGTGAGTCGGTGCGCGCGGTCGTCCCGGTGTACGGGGACGACGACCACGTCATCGGGCTGGTCTCGGTCGGCATCACCACCCGGGCGATCAACCGGAAGCTGCTCGCCCAGGCCCCGGTGCTGTTCGGCGCGGCCGTACCGGCGCTGGCGCTGGCGGCCACCGGCTCCTGGCTGCTCAGCCGGCGGCTGCGCCGGCAGACCCACGGACTCGGCCCGGCCCAGATGACCCGGATGTACGAGTACTACGACGCTGTCCTGCACTCCGTACGCGAAGGGTTGCTGGTGCTGACCCGGGACCGGCGGGTGGCGCTGGTCAACGACGAGGGGCGGCGGCTGCTCGGGCTGGCCGACGACGCGGCGGTGACCGACCGGCCGGTGGCCGCGATCGACCTGCCGCCGGCGGTGGCCGAGCTGCTGGCCGCCGGCCGGGACGCGCACGACGAGCCGGTCCTGGCCGGCGACCGGGTGCTGGTGGCCAACCAGCGGACCACCCGCTTCGAGGGGGCGGTGCTCGGGACCGTGCTGACCCTGCGCGACCAGACCGAGCTGCGCAACCTGGCCAGCGAGCTGGACTCGGTACGCGCGTTGACCGAGGCGTTGCAGGCGCAGACCCACGAGTCGGCGAACCGGCTGCACACCGTGCTGACGCTGGTGGAGCTGGGCCGCACCGACGAGGCGGTCCGGCTGGCCACCCGCGACCTGGCGCTCGCCCAGCAGCTCACCGACCGGGTGGTCGGCGCGGTGACCGAACCGGCCCTGGCCGCGCTGCTGCTCGGCAAGTCGGCGCGGGCCGGCGAGCGCGGCGTGGACCTGGTGATCGAGCCGGACTGCCGGCTCGACGGCAGCCCGCTGCCCGGCACGGATCTGATCACCGTGGTCGGCAACCTGGTCGACAACGCGCTCGACGCGGTGGCCGGCAGCCCGCCGCCGCGCCGGGTCCGGGTCTTCGTCGGCGCCGGTGACGACGAGTTGACCGTACGCGTCGGTGACAGCGGCCCCGGCCTCGCGCCGGAGCGGGTGGCGGACGCGTTCCGGCGCGGCTGGTCGACCAAGAGCGCCGGCCGAGGGCTCGGGCTCGCCCTGGTGGGGCAGGTGGTCCGCCGACACGGCGGCACGGCCGACGTGACCCGCACCGACGACGGCGAAACGGTCTTCACGGTCCGGCTGCCGCTGCCCCGGAGGGACGCCCGGTGAGCGACGTCCGGGTGCTGGTGGTGGAGGACGAGCCGGTGCTGGCCGAGGCGCACAAGGCGTACACCGAGCGGGTGCCGGGCTTCGTGGTGGTCGGCGTCGCGCACACCGGCCGGGAGGCGATGGCGGCGCTGCGGCCCGGCGGGGGTGCGGACGTCGACCTGGTGCTGCTCGACTTCCGCCTGCCCGACCTGCACGGGCTGGAGGTGTGCCGGGCGTTGCGGGCGTCCGGCAGCGGCACCGACGTGCTGGCGGTGACGTCGGCGCGGGACCTGGCGGCGGTGCGGACCGCGGTCTCCCTCGGGGTCACCCACTACCTGCTCAAGCCGTTCACCTTCGCCGCGTTCCGCGACAAGCTGGAGCGGTACGCGGAGTACCGGCGGCACGCGCTGGCCGAGGGCGAGGTGGCCGCGCAGCACGAGGTGGACCGGATGTTCGCCACGTTGCGCGGCGCGGCGGCGCACACGCTGCCGAAGGGGCTGGACGAGCAGACCCTGAACACGGTGCTGGCGGCGCTCGGCGCGCAGGGCCGCTCCGCGACAGAGGTGGGCGCGCGTACCGGGATCTCCCGGGTGACCGCGCGACGCTACCTGGAGTATCTGGTGTCGGTGGAGCGCGCGGCCCGCACACCCCGGTACGGGACGCCGGGCCGGCCGGAGATGGAGTATCGGCCGACCTGACGTCACCGCCGGTCAGCTCACGTTGGCCGGGCCCAGCACGCTCTTCAGGTCGCCCATCAGGGCGGTGGTCGGCGCGACCCGGAACGGGCCGAGGCGCAGCGTGGTGACCTTGCCGCCGTTGAGCAGCTTGACGTGCACCTCGCAGTCGCCCGGGTGCAGCACCAGCGTCTCCTTCAGCCGCTCGACCAGCGGCGGGGTGCAGCGGTGCACCGGAATGGTCAGGGTGACCGGCTTGTTCGCCGGGTTGCTGGTGACGTCCGGCATGGACATGTCCATCGCCATGATCCGGGGGGTGTCGTCGCGCCGGTCCACCCGGCCCTTGACCACCACGATGGCGTCCTCGGCGATGTATTGCCCGATCACCTCGTAGGTGTTCGGGAAGAACAGCGTCTCCACGCCGCCGGCCAGGTCCTCCAGAGTGGCCGAGGCCCAGGCCCGGCCCTGCTTGGTGACCCGGCGCTGCACGCCGGAGAGGATGCCGGCGAGGGTGACGACCGCGCCGTCGGGCACGGTGCCCTCCTCGGAGAGCGCGGCGATGGTGGTGTCCGCGGCGGCGCCGAGCACGTGCTCCAGGCCGAACAACGGGTGGTCGGAGACGTAGAGGCCGAGCATCTCGCGTTCGAAGGCGAGCTTGTCGCGCTTGTCCCACTCCCCCTCGCCGATGACCGGCATGACGGTCGTGCTGCCGCCGGTGTCCGCGTCGCCGAAGCCGGCGCCGAACAGGTCGTACTGGCCGACCGCCTCCTTGCGCTTGACGTCGGCGTACGCGTCGATGGCGTCGGCGTGCACCGCCAGCAGGCCCTTGCGGGGGTGGTTGAGCGAGTCGAACGCGCCGGCCTTGATCAGCGATTCGATGGTCTTCTTGTTGCAGACCACCGCGTCCACCTTGGACAGGAAGTCGTAGAAGTCGGTGTAGTCGCCCTTCTCGTCGCGGCACCGCATGATCGAGGCGACCACGTTCGCGCCGACGTTGCGCACCGCGCCGAGACCGAAGCGGATCTCCTTGCCGACCGGGGTGAACGGGCCGGCCGAGGTGTTCACGTCCGGCGGGAGGACCTGGATGCGCATCCGGCGGCACTCGGACAGGTACATGGCCATCTTGTCCTTGTCGTCACCGACGGAGGTGAGCAACGCGGCCATGTACTCGGCGGGGTAGTGCGCCTTCAGGTAGGCGGTCCAGTAGGAGACCAGGCCGTACGCGGCGGAGTGGGCCTTGTTGAACGCGTAGCCGGCGAACGGGACGAGCACGTCCCACACCGCCTGGATGGCCTCGTCGGAGTAGCCGCGCTCGCGGCAGCCGTCCCGGAACGGGATGAACTCCTTGTCCAGGATCTCCTTCTTCTTCTTGCCCATCGCCCGGCGCAGCAGGTCCGCCTGGCCGAGCGTGTAGCCGGCGAGGATCTGCGCGGCGCGCTGCACCTGCTCCTGGTAGACGATCAGGCCGTAGGTCGGGGCGAGGATCTCGCGCAGCGGCTCCTCCAGCTCCGGGTGGATCGGGGTGATCTCCTGGAGGCCGTTCTTGCGCAGCGCGTAGTTGGTGTGCGAGTCGACGCCCATCGGGCCGGGGCGGTAGAGCGCCAGCACGGCCGAGATGTCCTCGAAGTTGTCCGGCTTCATCAGCCGCAGCAGCGAGCGCATCGGCCCGCCGTCGAGCTGGAAGACGCCCAGCGTGTCACCGCGGGCGAGCAGCTCGTACGCCTGCCGGTCGTCCAGCGGCAGACCCAGCAGGTCCAGCTCCAGGTTGTGGTTGAGCCGGATGTTCTTCACCGCGTCGTCGATGATCGTCAGGTTGCGCAGGCCGAGGAAGTCCATCTTCAGCAGCCCGAGCGACTCGCAGGTCGGGTAGTCGAACTGCGTGATGATGACGCCGTCGGAGTCACGCCGCATCAGCGGGATGTGCTCGATGATCGGCTCGGCGGACATGATGACGCCGGCCGCGTGCACGCCGGTCTGCCGGATCAGGCCCTCGATGCCCTTCGCGGTCTCGATCACCTTCTTGACGTCCGGGTCGGACTCGTAGAGGCCCCGGATCTCGCCCGCCTCGGCGTAGCGCGGGTGCTTCGGGTCGAAGATGCCGGACAGCGGGATGTCCTTGCCCATCACCGCCGGGGGCATGGCCTTGGTGATCCGGTCGCCGACCGCGTACGGGAAACCCAGCACGCGGGCCGAGTCCTTGATCGCGGCCTTCGCCTTGATCGTGCCGAACGTGGCGATCTGCGCGACCTTGTCCTCGCCCCACTTGTCGGTCACGTACTTGATGACCTCACCGCGCCGGCGCTCGTCGAAGTCGATGTCGACATCCGGCATCGAGACGCGCTCGGGGTTGAGGAACCGCTCGAAGATCAGGCCGTGCGGGATCGGGTCCAGGTCGGTGATGCCCAGCGCGTACGCGACCAGCGAGCCGGCGGCCGAGCCACGGCCCGGGCCGACCGCGATGCCCTGGTTCTTGGCCCACTGGATGAAGTCGGCGACCACGAGGAAGTAGGACGGGAAGCCCATCTGGATGATGACGCCCAGCTCGTACTCGGCCTGGACGACGTGGCCCTCCGGGATGCCGTTCGGGAAGCGGCGCTTGAGCCCGGCGAACGTCTCCTTGCGGAACCAGGACTCCTCGGTCTCGCCGTCGGGGATCGGGAACCGTGGCATCAGGTTGTGGAAGGTGAACATGCCGGTGGGGTCGACCTTCTCGGCCACCAGCAGCGTGTTGCGGCAGCCCTGCTGCCACAGCTCGGAGGAGTCGACCGCGCGCATCTGGTCGGCGGACTTGACGAAGTAGCCGCCGCCCTCGAACCGGAACCGGTTCGGGTCGGCCACGTTGCTGCCGGTCTGCACGCACAGCAGCACGTCGTGCGCCTCGGCCTGGGCCTCGTGGGTGTAGTGCGAGTCGTTGGTGACCACCGGCGGGATGTCGAGCTTGCGGGCGATCTCGGTGAGCCCGTCGCGGACCCGGCGCTCGATGTCGAGGCCGTGGTCCATGATCTCCAGGAAGTAGTTGTCCTTGCCGAAGATGTCCTGGTAGGCGGCGGCGACCTTGAGCGCCTCGTCGAACTGGCCGAGCCGCAGCCGGGTCTGCACCGCGCCGGACGGGCAGCCGGTGGTGGCCATGATGCCCTCGGCGTGCTCGGCGATCAGCTCCATGTCCATCCGGGGCCACTTGACGTAGTGGCCCTCCATGGAGGCGCGGGAGTTGAGCCGGAACATGTTGTGCAGGCCGGTGCGGTTCGCCGCCCACATGGTCATGTGGGTGATGGCGCCGTTGCCGGAGACGTCGTCGCTCTTCTGCTCGGGGCGTCCCCACTTGACCCGTGCCTTGTGGAAGCGCGACTCCGGCGCCACGTACGCCTCGACGCCGAGGATGGGCTTGACCCCGGCGGCCATGGCCTGCTTGTAGAAGTCGTTCGCGCCGTGCATGTTGCCGTGGTCGGTGATCGCCACCGCCGGCATGCCGAGCCGCGCCGCCTCGGCGAATAGGTCCTTGAGCCGGGCCGCCCCGTCGAGCATCGAGTACTCGGTGTGTACGTGCAGATGCGCGAACGAATCGCCCATGCGTGGCGCCCCCCGGGTTGTGGATCAAGCTGCGTCGGAGTCGACCGACCCACCCTACCGAGGCGGTCCGACCGGCTCCACCGTCCGCGCCGGGGGTGGCCGGCGTCTCTCCCGACGGACCGGTGTATGCCACACGACGGTGTATCTGCTTGCAATGGTGTGTGGCACACACTATCGTGTGTCACATGGTCACCGACGAGGTCCTCCGGACCCACCTCCAGGAGCTGCGACGCGGCACGATCGTGGTGGCCAGCCTGGTCGCCCTGCGCCGCCCCGACTACGGCTACGCCCTGCTGCAACGGTTGGCCGCGCACGGCTTCGCGGTCGACGCCAACACGCTCTACCCGCTGCTGCGCCGGCTCGAGGAACAGGGCCTGCTGACCAGCGAGTGGAACACCGAGGAGAGCCGGCCGCGCAAGTTCTACCGCACCAGCGACGACGGCGAGACGGTGCTGGGCCGCCTGCTCGACGACCTGACCGCGGTCCAGACGTCCGTCACCCAGCTGATCGAAGGAGTAGGGCGATGAGTTCCCTGACCGACCGCTACCTCGCGGCCACCCTGCGCACCGTGCCGGCCCCGCGCCGCGCCGAGCTCGCCGAGGAGCTGCGCGCCTCCATCGCCGACATGATCGACGACCGGACCGCCGGCGGGCAGGACCACGCCTCCGCCGAGCGCGAGGTGCTCACCGAGATGGGCAACCCCGAGCAGCTCGCGGCCCGCTACAGCGACCGCACGCTCCAGCTCATCGGCCCGCGCTACTACCTGCTCTGGTGGCGGGTGCTGCGGATGCTGCTCACCTGGATCCCGGCGATCGTCGGCGTGGTCACCGGCGTGGTCAAGGCGACGGTCGGCGGCGAACCGGGCGCGGCGATCGGCGCCGGCATCGCCAGCGCGTTGCAGACGGCCGTGCAGATCGCGTTCTGGGTCACGCTGTCCTTCGCCGTCCTGGAGCGCACCCGGACCCCGCTGGGCCTGCCCGAGTGGACCGTCGACCAACTCCCGGAGGAGACCCACGACCGGCAGATCAGCCAGCCGGACAGCGTGGCGTCCGTGGTGTTCCTGCTCGGCACGGTCGGCGTCCTCGTCGGGCAGCACTTCCAGCACTGGGCCAGCGGCGACGGCTCCCGGCTGCCGGTGCTCGACCCGGCGCTCTGGAGCTTCTGGCTCCCGGCGCTGATCGTGGTGCTGCTGGCCACCGTCGGTCTGGAGATCGCGAAGTACCGGTCGGGCCGGTGGACCTGGCCGCTGGTCGCGGTCAACGCGCTGCTCAACCTGGCGTTCGCGGCGCCGGTGGTGTGGCTGCTGCTGACCGACCGGATGCTCAACCCGGACCTGGTCGAGCGGTTCGCCTGGCTCCGCGAGGGCGGGGCGGACGACGTCGCCCGGATCGCCGTGGTGGTCACCGTGGTCATCGCGGTCTGGGACGTGATCGACAGCGCGGTCAAGGCGGTTCGCGCCCGCCGCTGAGGTCCCGACCGGCCCGGCGCCGCCCGCACCGGGCGCGCCGGGCCCTCGGGTACGCCGGGCTTCAGGCCGTCGCGCGCCACTCCCGTGCCAGCAGGGCGTAGACCGCCTCGTCGGTCCACTCCCCCTTGACGAACTCGTTCTCCCGCAGGTGCGCCTCGCGCCGCATGCCCAACCGCTCCAGCACCCGGGCGGAGGCCGTGTTGCGGGCGTCCAGCCGACCGACGATCCGGTGCAGGCCCAACCCGTCGAAGCCGAGTCGCAGCAGCTCCCGGGCCGCCTCGGTGACGTACCCCCGACCGGTGTGGTCCGGGTGGGCCGCGTAGCCGATCTCGCCCTGCCGGTGCTCGCCGCTGGTCCAGTTCAGCAGCACGTCCCCGACGACCACGCCGGTGTCGGGCAGCGTCACCGCCAACTGGAGCACGTCGCCCGGCGCCCGCAACGCGGTCCGGCGGACCATCCGGTCGATCGCCGGCCGCACCGACTCGTCGTCGTAGGGCTCCTGGTAGAGAAAGCGGGTGACCTCCGGGCGGCCCCGGTAGTCCCGGACGACGGCCAGGTCGGCCGTGGTGAAGGCGCGCAGCACCAGGCGCCCGGTGCGCAGCGGCAGATCGGGTACGAGCACCGAGGCAGGCTACGCCCCCACCCGCGCCCCGGTCAGCCCGGTTTCCCTCGTCGATCAGGGTGGGTCGGGTGGCGGGGGTGCCCTTGCGGTCGGGGCGGGCGGGGGCGGGTGGCATGGTCGTACGGTGAGCACCGCGACCACCACCGGCTGGCGACGGCCGGGTCCCACCGCCGAGCAGCTCCGCACCGACCTCTGGATCGGCCTCGGAGTCACCGTGCTGGCCCTGTTCGAGCTGACCCTCGCCCGCAGCACCGGGGCGTTCCTGCTCGGTCTGCCGCCGAGCCTGGCCGAACAGATCTTCTGGACGGCGGCGGCGACCGCGCCGCTGGCCCTGCGCCGACGGTGGCCCACCGCGGTCGCGGTGTTCATCTCGATCGCCTTCATCGCCGGGCAGGCCCGGGCGGTCCCGCTGTCCCAGCTCCCGTCGGGGGCGCTCTTCGCCGCGCTCTACACCCTCGGCGCCTGGGGCACCGACCGGCGACTGGCCGGGCGGGTCCGGGTCGCCATCATCGGCGCGATGTTCGGCTGGCTGGGACTGTCGCTCGCGCTGCGCGCCGACCAGCTCTCGGCGAGCGCCTTCGACGGCGCCGCCGGCCCGGTGCCGCCGGTGCTCGCGGCCGTCATCAACGGCGTTCTGTACAACGTCCTGTTCTTCGCCTTCGCCTACTACTCCGGCCAGACCGCCTGGGTGGCCGCGCGCCGCCGGCACGAGCTGCGGGAGCAGGCCGAGCAGCTGCGCCGCTCGCAGGAGGAGGCGCGCGAGCGGGCGGTGATGGGGGAACGGGTCCGCATCGCCCGGGAGCTGCACGACGTGGTCGCCCACCACGTGTCGGTCATGGGCGTGCAGGCCGCCGCGTGCCGGCGGGTGTTCGACCGCGACCCGGACAAGGCGCGTACCGCGCTGACCGCCATCGAGGAGACGGCCCGCACCTCGGTGGACGAGCTGCGCCGGATGCTCGGCGTGCTGCGGGACCCGAGCGTCACGTCCGGCGCCGGGCCCACCGACACCGCCGGCATCGAGCAGGTCGCCGCGCTGGTCGACCGGGCCCGCGAGACCGGGCTGCGGACCCGGCTCGGGGTGTACGGCGACCCGACGCCGCTGCCCCGCTCGGTGTCCCAGGCGGCGTACCGGATCGTGCAGGAGGCGGTGACGAACGTGGTCAAGCACGCGTCCGCCACGTCGCTGGACGTGCGGATCCGCTACCTCGACCGGGAGCTGGAGGTCGACGTGAGCGACGACGGGCGCGGCGGAGGGCCCGGCGGTGGGGGTGGACTCGGCCTGATCGGCATGCGTGAGCGGGCCACCGCGCACGGCGGTGAGCTGGAGGCCGGGCCGAGGGCCGGTGGCGGCTTCCGGGTGCGGGCCCGTCTGCCGCTGGCCCCCGAGACGGCCGGGCGAGCGGCGTGACCGGGCCGGCGCCGGACGGGCCGGTCCGGGTCCTGCTCGTCGACGACCAGCACCTGGTCCGCAGCGGCTTCCGCATCATCCTCGAGGTGGAGGACGACATCGAGGTGGTCGGGGAGGCCGCCGACGGGGAGCGGGCGGTGGCGATGGCCGCCGCGCTGCGACCGGACGTGGTGCTGATGGACGTGGAGATGCCGGTGCTCGACGGGCTGGCGGCGACCCGCCGGATCACCGACGATGCCACCGGCGACGGCCCGGCCGTGTTGATCCTCACCACCTTCGACCGCGACGACTACCTCTTCGCGGCGCTGCGCGCCGGGGCGAGCGGCTTCCTGCTCAAGAACGGCACCCCGGAGGATCTGGTCGAGGCGGTCCGGGTGGTGGCGCGCGGGGAGGGACTGATCGCGCCCGCGCTCACCCGCCGGGTGATCTCCACCTTCGCCCGTCCCGGTGCCGCGCCGCCCGACCCTCGGCACGACGCCGCGACGGCGGAACTGACCCCCCGGGAGCGTGAGGTGCTGGCGCTGGTGGCGCGGGGCGCCAGCAACGCGGAGGTCGCCGCCGTCCTGCACGTCGGCGAGGCGACCGTGAAGACCCACGTGAGCCGGGTGCTGGCCAAGCTGGGACTACGGGACCGGGTCCAGGCGGTGATCTTCGCGTACGAGCACGGCATCGTGCGGCCCGGCGGCTGACGGCATCCGCCGTGCGGCGGACCCCGATGATCAACCCCTGGTGGGACGCCGTCGCGCCCGCCCGACCGTAGCGTCGGGCGCATGACCAGCGTGCTCCACCTGGACGGCGTCGACCGCAGCTTCGACGGACGTCAGGTGCTCTCCGACGTCACCTTCGACGTGACCGCCGGCCGGCTGACCGGGTTCGTCGGCGGCAACGGCGCCGGCAAGACCACCACGATGCGGATCATCCTCGGCGTGCTCGCCCCCGACGCCGGGCAGGTGACGTGGCGGGGCGACCGGCTCACCCGGGACGCCCGGCGGCGGTTCGGCTACATGCCGGAGGAACGGGGCCTCTACCCGAAGATGACCACCCGCGAGCAGGTGGCCCACCTCGGCCGCCTGTACGGGCTGGACGCGCCGGCGGCGCGCCGGCGTACCGACGCGCTGCTGGACCGGATCGGCCTCGGCGAGCGCGGCGACGACCTGCTGGAGACGCTGTCGCTGGGCAACCAGCAGCGGGCGCAGATCGCCGCCGCGCTGGTGCACGACCCGGAGGTGCTGATCCTCGACGAGCCCTTCTCCGGGCTCGACCCCCTCGCCGTCGACACGGTGGTCGCGGTGCTGCGGGAACGGGCCGCCGCCGGGGCGCCCGTGCTCTTCTCCAGCCACCAGCTCGACGTGGTGGAACGGCTCTGCGACGACCTGGTGATCATCGCGGGCGGCACCATCCGGGCCGCCGGCCCCCGGGAGGAGCTGCGCGCCGCGTACACCCTGCCCCGGTTCGAACTGGTGGTCGACGGCGACGCCGGCTGGCTGCGGGACCAGGCCGGCGTGGAGCTGGTCGACCTCGACGGCGCCCGCGCGGTGTTCGACCTGGAACCCACCGTCGACGACCAGTCCGTGCTGCGCGCGGCGCTGGCCCGCGGCCCGGTGCGCGCCTTCCACCCGGTCACCCCGTCCCTCGCCGAGATCTTCCGAGAGGTCAACCAGTGAACACCTACCAGGCCACCCGGCTGGTCGCCGCCCGCGAGATCAAGGTCAAGCTGCGCGACAAGACGTTCCTCTACGGCACCCTGGTCTTCCTGCTCATCGCGATCGCCTCCACGGTGCTGCCGGCGATGCTGCAGGGCGGACCGTCCACGGTGGCGGCGCCCGCCGCGGCCGCCGGCCCGCTGCGCGCGGCCGGCCTGGACGTCCTCGTGGTCGCCGACGACGCGGCCGCCGAGCGGGCGGTGCGCGACGGCGACGCGGACGCGGCGCTGGTCGCCGGCCCGACCGTGCTCGGCGACCAGCGGGCCCCGGACGACGTGGTCCAGGCACTCAGCGTGGCCCCGCAGGTGCGGCTGCTCGACCCCGACGCGGTGGACCCGGTCACCGCCTACCTGGTGCCGTTCGCCTTCGCGTTCGTCTTCTTCATCATGTCCCAGACCTTCGGCATCCAGGTCGCGCAGAGTGTCACCGAGGAGAAGCAGACCCGGATCGTGGAGATCCTGGTCGCCGCCGTGCCGGTCCGGGCGCTGCTGGCCGGCAAGATCGTCGCCGCCGGCGCGCTGGCGCTGGGACAGGTGGCGCTGATCGCGGTCGCCGCCGTGGCCGGGCTGCGGCTGACCGGGGGCGGGGACCTGCTCGCCCTGGTCGCCCCCGCGCTCGGCTGGTTCGTGCCCTTCTTCCTGCTCGGCTTCCTGCTGCTGGCGGCGATGTGGGCGGCCGCCGGCGCGCTGGTCAACCGGCAGGAGGACATCGCCGGCGCGTCCACCCCGGTGCAACTGGCGGTGATGGCGCCGTTCTTCGCGGTGGTGTTCCTCAACGACAACGCCACCGCGATGCGGATCCTGTCGTACCTGCCGCTGTCCGCGCCGACCGCGATGCCGGTGCGGCTGTTCACCGGCGACGCGGCGACCTGGGAGCCGTTCGTGGCGCTGGCGCTGCTGCTGGTCGCGGCGGCCGGCTTCCTCGCCGCCGGGGCGCGGATCTACCAGGGCTCGCTGCTGCGCACCAACGGGCGGACGTCGGTGCGTGCGGCCTGGCGGCAGCGCGAGACGGTCGGCTGACCGCGGCCGCCCCCGCCCGGCCCGGGACCTGCCGGCGGGGCGGCGGTGCCGGTCCGACCTGTGCGAGGATCGCCGACCATGAGTACGGACCCGACCCACCTGCGCGCCCTCGCCGACGAGTGCGTCGACCTGGTGTCCCGGCAGTTCGGCCACCGGCTGGACTGGTCGCCCGAGAGTCTGTCGACGCTCGACGGGGTGTGCGCCGACCTGATCGCCGACGGTCCGCTGGCCGAGGAGCGCCTGGACCTGTGGTGGCGGTTGATCGGGGCCTACACCGGCGAGGTGGTCGTCCGCGCCTACGCCGGCGAGTGGGTCGCGCACGAGAGGTCGCCGGGGGCACCGGCGGTCTCCGCGCTGGGCGTGACCGGCTTCCCGTTCGGGCTGGCCGCGCGGGTGCTGGACGGCGAGCCGTACAAGAGCCTCGCCTCGTTCGCGCGCGCCCTGCCGGCCATCGCCGAGCGCGCGACGAGCGACTGACGACGGGCCGCGACGAGCATCGCGACGTCCACCATGGACGACGGCCCGACGCCCGGGAGGTCCGGGTGTCGGGCCGTCGTGGCGGTCCGGGTCAGCCGACCGCGGCCATCACCTCGTCGGAGACGTCGAAGTTGGCGTAGACGTTCTGCACGTCGTCGCAGTCCTCCAGCACGTCGATCAGCTTGAAGATCTTGCGCGCGCCCTCCTCGTCCAGCGGCACGTTCACGCTGGGGATCAGGGAGGACTCGGCCGACTCGTACTCGATCCCGGCGTCCTGCAGGGCGGAGCGCACCGCGATCAGGTCGCCCGGCTCGGAGACCACCTCGTACGCCTCACCGAGGTCGTTGACCTCCTCGGCGCCGGCGTCGAGGACGGCCATCATCACGTCGTCCTCGCTGGTGTCGGCCTTGGGCACGATCACCACGCCCTTGCGGGAGAACATGTACGACACCGAGCCGGCGTCGGCGAGCGAGCCGCCGTTGCGGGTCAGCGCGGTGCGCACCTCGGTGGCGGCGCGGTTGCGGTTGTCGGTGAGGCACTCGATCAGCATCGCCACGCCGCTCGGGCCGTAGCCCTCGTACATGATCGTCTGCCAGTCGGCGCCGCCCGCCTCCAGCCCGGAGCCGCGCTTGACCGCGCGGTCGATGTTGTCGTTCGGGACCGAGTTCTTCTTCGCCTTCTGGATGGCGTCGTAGAGGGTCGGGTTGCCGGCCGGGTCGCCGCCGCCGGCGCGGGCCGCCACCTCGACGTTCTTGATCAGCTTGGCGAACATCTTGCCGCGCTTGGCGTCGATCACGGCCTTCTTGTGCTTGGTGGTCGCCCACTTTGAGTGGCCGGACATCTGAGTACCTCCGTTAGTGATCCACGCCCGCGTCCGCAGCCCGCGCCGGAGCCGAACCCGGCAATCCTACCGAGGCCACGGCCGGCCGGCACCCACGGGCGCACCGCCACGACGGCCGGCGCCGCGCTCGGCGTGGTCGGCGGCCGTCAGGCGGCGGCCCGGACCACGTCGACGAAGTGACGGTGCAGGCGGAGGTCGCCGGTCAGCTCCGGGTGGAACGACGTGGCCAGCAGGTTCCCCTGACGGACCGCGACGATCCGGTCGGCCGCCGGGCCGTCGGTGACCCGGCCGAGCACCTCCACGCCCGGGCCGACCCGCTCGACCCAGGGCGCGCGGATGAAGACCGCGTGGAACGGCTCGCCGTCGACCCCGGCGAGCGTCACCGGCGCCTCGAACGAGTCGACCTGGCGGCCGAACGCGTTGCGCCGGACGGTCATCTCGATGCCGGCGAAGCCGCGCTGGTCGGGGCGGCCGTCCAGCACCTCGGTGGCCAGCATGATCATGCCGGCGCAGGAGCCGTAGACCGGCATGCCGGCGGCGATCCGCTTGTCGATCGGCTCGCGCATCTCGAAGATGTCCACCAGCTTGCTGATCGTGGTCGACTCACCGCCGGGCACCACCAGGCCGTCGACCGCGTCCAGCTCGCCCGGCCGGCGCACCGCCCGGGCGTCGGCGCCCGCGCCGGCCAGCGCCGCGACGTGCTCGCGTACGTCGCCCTGAAGCGCGAGCACGCCGATCACCGGTCCGGTCACACCGCTCCCTTCGAGGTGTTAAGAAGGGGCCCCGCCTCTACCGGAGGCGTTAAGAAGGGGCCCTTCCTTCGGTTCACCACCCGCGCTCGGCGAGGCGGTGCGGCTGGGGGATCTCGTCGACGTTGATGCCGACCATCGCCTCGCCCAGACCGCGCGACACCTTGGCCAGCACGTCCGGGTCGTCGTGGAACGTGGTCGCCTTGACGATCGCGGCGGCCCGCTGGGCCGGGTTGCCGGACTTGAAGATGCCCGAACCGACGAACACGCCCTCGGCGCCGAGCTGCATCATCATGGCCGCGTCCGCCGGGGTGGCGATGCCGCCGGCGGTGAACAGCACGACCGGCAGCTTGCCCCGCTCGGCGACCTCCTTGACCAGCTCGTACGGGGCCTGCAGCTCCTTCGCCGCGACGTACAGCTCGTCGGCCGGCAGCGTCTGGAGCCGGCGGATCTCCTGCCGGATCTTGCGCATGTGGGTGGTGGCGTTGGAGACGTCCCCGGTGCCCGCCTCGCCCTTCGAGCGGATCATGGCGGCGCCCTCGGTGATCCGGCGCAGCGCCTCGCCCAGGTTGGTCGCGCCGCACACGAACGGGACGGTGAACGCCCACTTGTCGATGTGGTTGGCGTAGTCGGCCGGGGTCAGCACCTCGGACTCGTCGACGTAGTCGACGCCGAGCGCCTGGAGGATCCGCGCCTCGACGAAGTGGCCGATCCGGGCCTTGGCCATCACCGGGATGGAGACGGCCGAGATGATGCCGTCGATCATGTCCGGGTCGCTCATCCGGGACACGCCGCCCTGGGCGCGGATGTCGGCCGGCACGCGCTCCAGGGCCATCACGGCCACGGCGCCGGCGTCCTCGGCGATCTTCGCCTGCTCGGGGGTGACCACGTCCATGATCACGCCGCCCTTGAGCATCTCGGCCATGCCGCGCTTGACGCGGGCGGTGCCGACGGTGGCGTCGGTGGTCGGTGCGGTGGATTCAGACACGGGTCATCGCTCCTCGACGGGCTGGGGAGGGGGCTGCGCTGGAATGCTACGACCGGCGCGACGCCGCTCCGACAGCCAATCGGCCCCCCGGTGGCCTGCCCTGTGGCCGCCGTCACGAGCCCCGGCCCGGTCAGCCGGTGGTGACGTCCGCGCGCGGGACCACCGTCGGGTCGTCGATGTCGAAGTAGCGGGGCCACTCCCGCCCCCGTCCCATCCGGAACAGCCGCACCACCGGACGGCTCCGGGCCGACCGGGCGTCCCGGACCAGGTCGGTGTGCACCTGCCGGGCCAGCGCCAGCCGCCGGCTCGCCGCGATCACCGCCGCGCAGGCCGCGTCGTCCGGGTCCAGCCGGACCGCGCGCAACTGCCGGGTGAGGTCGTTCTCGGCGGCCTCGCGCTCCTCCGGGGCGGCGTCCAGCGCGATCCGGGCGGCGGCGTACAGCTCCACGCCGTACCGCTGCTCGGCCAGCACCGCGGCGGCGGCCGCGCGGCGCAGCAGGTGCGCGTCGAGCGCGCGGGCCGCCGAGTCCGCCCGGACCTGCAGCCGCTGCACCCGGCCGGAGGTCCAGATCAGGTACGCCGAGACCAGCCCGAGCACCAGGGCCGCGCCCACCACCCACCACATGCCCGGCATCGTAGTGCTGCTCCTCATCCCGGCCGGCCGGCGCGGGCACCGGTCGACGCGCTCGTCACAGCGGCCCCACCGGCCACCGCGGTCAGCCCAGCCCCGCCCACTCCTGGTCCATGACCCGGCCGTCGGTGGCCTCGATCGCGGCTGCGTATACCTCCAGAACGCGGCGGGCAACCACGGGCCAGTCGAAATTCGCCACCACCTGGTCGCCGGCGGCGGTCAGCCCGGCCCGCTGGCCGTCGTCGTCGAGCAGTTCGGTCAGCGCCGCGCCCAGCGCCACCGCGTCGCCGGTCGGGAAGAGCCGGCCGGCCCGCCCGCCGTCGAGCACCCTGCGGAACGCGTCCAGGTCGCTGGCGACCACGGTGGTGCCGGCGGCGAGCGCCTCGGTGAGGATCATCCCGAAGGATTCCCCGCCGGTGTTCGGTGCGACGTAGAGGTGCACGCTGCGCAGCATGCGTGCCTTGTCCGCCTCGGAGACCAGGCCGAGGAACGTGACCCGGTCGCGCAGGTCGGCCGGGAACCGCCCGTACAGCTCGTCGGCGTCGCCCGGGCCGGCCACCAGCAGGCGCAGCCCGGGGCGGCGCGGCGCGAGCGCGACGAACGCGTCGCGCAGGATCGGGAAGCCCTTGCGCGGCTCGGTGAACCGGCCCAGGAACCCCAGCGTGCCGCCGGCGCCCGGGCCGCACTCCCCCGGCCAGTCGGGCAGCGGCGCCACCCCGGCGAACTTCGCCACCGCCACCCCGTTGGGGATCTCCACCGCGCCGCCGTCCATGTGCTCGACCTGCACCTTGCGGGCGAGCGCGCTGACCGCGATCCGGGCGGTGATCCGCTCCAGCACGATCCGCAGCACCCCCTGCGCGGCGGAGAGCACCCGGGAGCGGGTCATCGCGGTGTGGAAGGTGGCCACCACCGGGCCGCGGGCGCAGAGCACCGCCAGCATCGACAGGCTCGGGGTGAGCGGCTCGTGCACGTGCAGCACGTCGAAGTCGCCGCGGGTGATCCAACGGCGCACCCGGGCGGTGGAGACCGGGCCGAACGCGATCCGGGCCACCGAACCGTTGTACGGCAGCGGCACGGCCCGGCCCGCCGACACCACGTACGGCGGCAACGGCGCGTCCTCGTCGGCCGGGGCCAGCACACTCACCTCGTGGCCGAGCCCGAGCAGCGCCTCGGCCAGGTCCATGACGTGGTTCTGCACCCCGCCCGGGACGTCGAAGGAGTACGGGCACACGATGCCGATCCGCACTTGCGCCCCCTCTAGACCGTCCCGGTGGTGGCCGGCGGCTGCGCCGACGTGGGCGCGCCCTGCGGACCCTGGTCCAGCCACATCCGCTGCAGCATGTGCCAGTCTTCCGGATGCCGGGCGATGCCCGCCGCCAGACCGTCGGCAATCCGCTGGGTCACCACGCGCACCCGCTCGTCGAGCGGGGCGCTGTCCTCGGCCGGCAGCGGCAGCGGGCCCTCGATCGACGCGCACGCCGCGTCCGGTTCGTACCACATCGAGGCCACGTAGAGCGGGGCGCCGGTGCGGATGGCCAGCAGCGCCGGACCGGCCGGCATCCGGGTCCGGCCGCCGAAGAAGTCCACCTCCACGCCCCGGGCCGACAGGTCCCGGTCGGCGAGCAGGGGCACCACGTAACCGGCGCGCAGCCGGTCCACCAGCACGTCGAACGCGGGACGCGGGCCGCCGCGGTTGGGCAGGATCTCCATCCCCAGCCCCTCCCGGAACCCGACGAACCGCTCGTAGACGCCGTCCGGAAGCCGCTCGGCCACGGTGGTCATCGGCCAGCCGGTGGCCGCCACCCAGGCGCCGGCGGCATCCCAGTTGCCGGCGTGCGGCAGCGCCACCACCGCGCCGCGCCCGGCCGCCACGTCCGCGGCGAGCTTGTCGGCGCCGTCGAGGCGGAACCCGGCGAGGATCTCCGCCCGGTCCAGGCCCGGCAGCCGGAAGGCCTCCATCCAGTAGCGGGCGTACGAGCGCAGGCCGGCGCGGACCAGCGCGTCCAGTTCCGCCTCGGGCAGCTCCGGGCCGACCACCCGGCGCAGGTTGGCGCGCAGTCGACGCGTACCCCCGCCGTCCCTGCGGTGGGCGCGGTCGGCGCCCGCCCGGAAGGCCGCGGCCGCGACGGGCCGGGGCAGCGCCCGGATCAGGCGCCAGCCCGCGACGAAGCCCGCCTCGGTGAGGTTCACTCCGCGCCGACCCGCTGGGCCTGCCGGTACACGTGGGCCATCCGCTGCCCCACCGTGAAGATCGAGACGGCGGCGAGCAGCCAGAGCGCGATCTCCAGCGCGGGGCGGACGCCGACGCCGGTGAGCAGGCCGCCGACGCCGACGATGAGCAGCCGCTCGGTGCGCTCGGCGATCCCGACGTTGCAGGTCATGCCGAGCCCCTCGGCCCGGGCCTTCACGTAGGAGACCAGGCCGCCGGCGGCCAGGCAGATCAGCGCCGCGGCCACGCCGGAGTGGTCGTGCTCGGTGGCCAGCCAGTAGGCGACCGCGCCGAAGACCGCGCTGTCGGCGACCCGGTCCATGCTCGAGTCGAGGAACGCCCCGAACCGGGTCGAGCCGCCGCTCATCCGGGCCATCGTGCCGTCGAGCAGGTCGGTGAGGGCGAAGACCGTGACGATCAGCGCGCCGGCGACCAGGTGGCCGCGCGCGCCGAAGCCGAGCGCGCCGACGAGCACGCCGACGGTGCCGGTCACGGTGACCGCGTTGGGGGACACGCCCGCGCGGAGCAGTCCGCGCGCGATCGGCTCCACGACGCGGGTCATGCCCGCGCGGGCCGTCACTTGGAAGATCTTCGCCATGGCGGTCCCACGATAACGGCCGGCAGCGGCCGGGGACACAGCCGGGCGGACGACCCGCCCGACGACCCTTGTGCCGGCACCGGCGCGGGTGTGAGATCGAGCCAGGAGGTGAGCCAGTTCACCGGATCACCGGTCCGCGTTCCCGTCCAGCAGCAGATCACCGGAAAATATCGCCGCGGCGCCCGTCCGGGTCCGCTCCCCCGTCGCCCGCGGCGGTCGCCACCACCACCGGTTGAGGGAGGTGCGCCGCGATGGCGCAGAAGAACGAGAAGGGTGTCACCGGCGGCGCGCCGGTGGTGACCGAACCCGGCAGGGTTCGCAACGTGGTGCTCGTCGGGCACTCCGGCGCGGGCAAGACGACCCTGGTCGAGGCGCTGCTGGCGGCCAGCGGCACGATCGGCCGGGCCGGCTCGGTCACCGAGGGCACCACGGTCTGCGACCACGACCCCGCCGCCGTGCGCCAGCAACGCTCGGTGAGCCTGGCCTGCGCCCCGCTGACGCACCGCGACGTCAAGGTCAACCTCCTGGACACGCCGGGCTACGGCGACTTCGTCGGCGAGCTGCGCGCGGGGCTGCGCGCCGCCGACGCGGCGCTGTTCGTGGTCTCGGCGGTGGACGGGATGGACGCCGCCACCGCCGCGCTCTGGGAGGAGTGCGCCGCGGTGGACATGCCGCGCGCGGTGGCCGTCTCCCGGCTCGACCACCCGCGCGCCGACTTCGACGAGGCCGTCGCGCTCTGCCAGCGGGTCTTCGGCGACAACGTGCTGCCGCTCTACCTGCCCATGCTCGGCGACGACGGCGAGTCGGTGGCCGGCCTGATGGGCCTGATCACCCGCCGCGTGTTCGACTACTCCGCCGGGCTGCCGGCGGCGGTGCGCGAGCCGGACCCGGAGCACCTGCCGGCCATCCAGGAGGCACGCGACGAGCTGATCGAGGGGATCATCGCGGAGAGCGAGGACGAGACCCTGATGGACCGCTACCTCGGGGGCGAGCAGATCGACCCGCAGGTGCTCATCACCGACCTGGAGACCGCGGTCGCCCGCGGCCACTTCTACCCGGTGGTGCCGGTCTGCGCGGAGACCGGGGTCGGCCTGGACGCGCTGCTCGACGGTCTGGTGACGGCGTTCCCGTCGCCGCTGGAGCACGACCTGCCGGCGGTCACCGGGGTGGACGGCTCGCCCCGCCCCCCGCTGACCTGCGACCCGGACGGCCCGCTGGTCGCCGAGGTGGTCAAGACGACCGTCGACCGCCACGTCGGGCGGGTTTCGCTGGTCCGGGTCTTCTCCGGCACGCTCCGCCCCGACCAGGTGATCCACGTGTCCGGGCACGGCATGGCCGAGCGGGGCCACCCGGACCACGACGCCGACGAGCGGGTCGGCCACGTCTACAGCCCGCTCGGCGCGACCCTGCGCGAGGTGCCGGCCTGCGTCGCCGGTGACCTCTGCGCGGTCACCAAGTCGGGCAGCGCGGAGACCGGCGACACCATCTCCGCCAAGGACGAGCCGCTGCTGGTCGCGCCCTGGGAGATGCCCGAGCCGCTGCTGCCGGTGGCGGTGGTGGCGCGCAGCCGGGCCGACGAGGACGCGCTGGCGCGCAACCTGTCCCGGCTCGTCGCCGGTGACCCGACGCTGCGGCTGGAGCGCAACCCGGAGACCCACCAGCTGGTGCTCTGGTGCATGGGCGAGGCGCACGCGGACGTGGTGCTCGACCGGTTGCGCGGCGGCGGGGTCGAGCTGGAGACCGAACCGGTCCGGGTGGCGCTGCGGGAGACCCTCACCACTGCCGCACGCGGGCACGGCCGGCACGTCAAGCAGTCCGGCGGCCACGGCCAGTACGCGGTCTGCGACATCGAGGTGGAGCCGCTGCCCCGGGGCGCCGGCTTCGAGTTCGTCGACCGGGTGGTCGGCGGCGCGGTCCCGCACAACTACATCCCCTCGGTGGAGAAGGGCGTCCGGGCCCAGATGGAGCGCGGCCTGGTCGCCGGTCACCCGGTGGTCGACCTGCGGGTGACGCTCGTCGACGGCAAGGCGCACAGCGTCGACTCCTCCGACGCCGCGTTCCAGACCGCCGGCGCGCTGGCCCTGCGCGACGCCGCCGAGAAGGGTCAGCCGACGCTGCTGGAACCGGTCGACGAGATCACCGTCCGGGTGGCCGACTCCTCGGTCGGCGCGGTGATGGGCGACCTGTCCGGGCGGCGCGGCCGGGTGCTCGGCACCGAGCCCGACCCGGACGCCGAGGGCCGCACCCTGGTCCGCGCCGAGGTGCCCGCCACCGAACTGCTGCGGTACGCGGTGGAGCTGCGGTCGATGACCGCCGGCACCGGCACGTTCCGGCGCGAGTTCGCCCGCCACGAACCCATGCCCGCCCACCTGGCCGACCAGGCCCGCAAGGAGTCCTCCACCCGGTCCTGACGGTCGCGTCAGGGGCGCGCGGAGGGGACCGGCGGCATCGGCCAGTGGGGGCGGTCGGCGTCGCGGAGGGCGGCCGAGCGTACCGCCGCCAGTTGCCGCTCCACCTCGGCGAAGTGGTCCGGCGCGAGCGGGCCCCAGGCCAGCGCGGCCGCGTTCTCCTCGACCTGGGCCACCGTGCGGGCGCCGGGGATCGGTACGGCCCGGTCGCTGCGCGCCCAGATCCACCCGATCGCCCCCTGGGCCAGGGTCCGGCCGTCGGCGGTGAGCGCGTCCCGGACCCGGGCCACCCGGCGCAGCCACTCGGGGGCCGGCCGGCCGCTGCGGAACCACTCCAGCCAGGTCGGCCCGAGACCGCGTACGTCGTCGCGGGGCAGCGTCGACTCCGGCGTGTACTTGCCGGTGAGCAGCCCCATTCCGAGCGGCCCCCGGGCCAGGCTGGCCAGGTCGTGCTTGTCGCAGGCGGCCAGCATGGCCGGGGCGTCCCGGAGCACCGACAGCGCGTGCTGCACGGCGGCGGCGCCGCTGGCGACCTGGGCGAAGGCCGCGGCCCGGTCGGCCCGGTCGGTGCTCCACCCGTACGCCCGGATCAGCCCGTCGGCGACCAGGTCGTCCAGCGTGCCGACCAGTGCCTCGGCGCGGGGCAGCGGCAGGTCGCCGAGGTGCAGCTGGTAGAGGTCGATCCGGTCGGTGTCCAGCCGGCGCAGCGAGTCGACCACGACCCGGCGCAGGTACTGCGGCGAGGCGTTCTCCCCGGTGGCCTGCCGGGTCCGCTCGTCGAACGTGTAGCCCCACTTGGTGGCGATCACCGCCTGGTCGCGCCGGCCGGCGAGGGCCCGCCCGAGCACCCGCTCGCCGTGCCCGGCGCCGTAGGTGTCGGCGGTGTCGAAGAGCGTCACCCCGAGGTCGAGGGCGCGGCGGACGGCCCGCACCGACTCGTCGTCGTCGACCGCGCCCCAGCCCAGCGGCCGGGCGCCCTCGGCCCACGGGCCGCCGATCGCCCAGCACCCCATGCCGAGTGCGCTCACCTCGATGCCGCTGCGACCCAGCGGCCGCGTGCTGACTGCCATCGCCGAATCCTGTCACCTTCCCCGCACGCGTGGGCGGCTTCGTCACCCCGGGTGCCCGACCGCTGTCACCCTGCGTAACGGGAGAGGGAAAGCCTTTCGAGGAGAGCGACATACCGGAGAGTCATAATTATGACTCTCCGGTATATCGCTCTGGGGCGGTAGGTCCACGCTCCGGCCGGCAGGCCTGCCCGCGCGGGCAGGCCGATCACGCCGGGCCAGGCCGACCGAACCGTGGCCAAGCCGACCAAGCCGGACCAGGCCACGCCAGGCCGGACCGCGCCACGCCCGGTCACGGCAAAAGCTGGACCACGCCACGCCCGGTCACGGCAAGAGCCGGACCGGGCAGGAGCCGGACCAGGCAAGAGCCGGACCAGGCAAGAGCCGGGGAAGCGCCCCGACGCCGGGGCCACCGACACGGGTCGGGATGCGACCGGTGACCCGAGACGGGCGAACCGGCCGGGACGTCAGCCCGCGTAGGCCAGCAACACCGGGGCGTCCTGCCCCGGCCAGGCGCCGGTGAGCCGGCCCGCGACGGGCGCGCCGACGGCGTCGGTGTCGGCCGGGACGGGACGCCGGACCAGGGCCAGCTCGGCGCCCCCGGCCCGGATCAGGGTCGGGTCGCCGTCGACCACCGCGTCGGCCGGCCCGGCCGGCCACGTCCGGTCGGTGCGGCTGCCCGACACGGTCATGCTCGGCTCGCGTACCTGCCGTTCGCCGTCGACCTCGAAGTACTCCTGCGCCTGACCGGCGTCGGCGAGCACCGCGGCGGCCAGCGCCGGCAGGTAGACCGGGTCGCCGCACGCGTCGTACACCCAGCGACGTCCGAGCACGGAGTGTTCCACGGTGCCGACCAGGAACCGCTCCGCGCCGGCCAGCGGCGCGCCCCGGTAGGTCAGCGGCACCTGCAGCACCGGGCCCTCGCCGGCACGCACGAGCAGCGTCTCCATGCCGACCTCGCCGGCCGGGTCGTCGAAGCGGTACGCCGCGACCCGGGTCACCGGGGCGCCGGCCGCGCCGGCGAACCAGGACCGGCCGGGCAGCCAGCCGACGAGCAGCTCCAGTTTCGAGGGGCGCAGTTCCGCGCGGTGCAGCAGGGCCATGCGCAAGATCGTACTGTCGGGGTGGGCCCGGGTCAGGCCGGCCACGCCTTGGCGAGCAGGTCCCGGGTGTCCGCGAGCAGCTGCGGCAGCACCTTGGTGCGGCCGATCACCGGCATGAAGTTGGCGTCGCCGCCCCAGCGCGGCACCACATGCTGGTGCAGGTGCGCGGCGATCCCCGCGCCGGCCACCCCGCCCTGGTTCATGCCCAGGTTGAACCCGTGCGCGCTGGACACGTGCCGGACCACCCGCATGGCGTCCTTGGTGAACACGGCCAGCTCGGCCGTCTCCGGCGCGTCGAGGTCGGTGTAGTCGGCCACGTGTCGGTAGGGGCAGACCAGCAGGTGCCCGGGGTTGTACGGATAGAGGTTGAGCACCGCGAAGACGTGCTCGCCCCGGGCGACCACCAGGCTCTCCTCCGGCGGCAGGCCGGGCGCCAGGCAGAACGGGCAGCCGGTCGGCTTCTCGTATCCGCCCTCGGGCCGGTCCTCGCCGGAGATGTAGGTCATCCGGTGCGGCGTCCAGAGGCGGTCCAGCCCGTCCGCCAGACCGCCGTCGCCGCCGTACCCGGTGTCCCGCTCCGCCCCTGTCACACCGGCGATCCTACGATCCGACCGCCTCCTCGGCGACGGCGGCGGTGGGCCCGCTGTTGGTGCGCGACTCGACGACCTCGCGGATGTGCGCCACCGCCTCGTCCAGCGGTACGCCGTTGCGCTGCGACCCGTCCCGGTAGCGGAACGACACGGTGCCGGCCGCCACGTCGTCGTCACCGGCGATGACCATGAACGGGATCTTCTGCTGCTGGGCGTTGCGGATCTTCTTCTGCATCCGGTCGTCGCCCAGGTCGACCTCGGCCCGGATCCCCTGCCGGCGCAGCGTCGCGGCGAAGTCCTCCAGGTAGTCGCCGTGGTCGTCGCGGATCGGGATGCCGACCACCTGCACCGGGGCGAGCCAGGCCGGGAACGCGCCCGCGTAGTGCTCGGTGAGCACGCCGATGAACCGCTCGATCGAGCCGAACTTGGCGCAGTGGATCATCACCGGCTGCTGCCGGGTGCCGTCGGCGGCCTGGTACTCCAGCCCGAAGCCCTTGGGCTGGTTGAAGTCGTACTGGATGGTCGACATCTGCCAGGTCCGGCCGATCGCGTCCTTGGCCTGCACCGAGATCTTCGGGCCGTAGAACGCCGCGCCGCCCGGGTCCGGCACCAGGTCCAGCCCGGTCTCCAGGGCGCACTGCTCCAGCACGGCGGTGGCGGTGGCCCAATCCTCGTCGGTGCCGACGAACTTGTCCGGCCGGCTGTCGTCCCGGGTGGACAGCTCCAGGTAGAAGTCGTCGATGCCGAAGTCACGCAGCAGGCTCAGCACGAACCCGAGCAGGTGCTTGATCTCCGCCGGCGCCTGCTCCTGGGTGCAGTAGGAGTGCGAGTCGTCCTGGGTGAAGCCGCGCACCCGGGTCAGACCGTGGATCACGCCCGACTTCTCGTACCGGTAGACCGACCCGAACTCGAACAACCGGATCGGCAGCTGCCGGTAGGAGCGCCCGCGCGACCGGTAGATCAGGTTGTGCATCGGGCAGTTCATCGCCTTGAGGTAGTAGTCGCTGCCCTCCATCTCCATCGGCGGGAACATCGTGTCCTTGTAGTAGGGCAGGTGTCCCGAGGTGTGGAAGAGACCTTCCTTGGAGATGTGCGGCGTCCCGACGTACTGGAAGCCCTCCTCGATGTGGCGGGTGCGGACGTAGTCCTCCATCACCCGCTTGAGCACCCCACCCTTGGGGTGGAAGACGGCCAGGCCGGAGCCGATCTCGTCGGGGAAGCTGAACAGGTCGAGGTCCGCACCGAGCTTGCGGTGGTCGCGCCGGGCGGCCTCCTCCAACAGCTTCAGGTACGCCTTCAGCTCGTCCCGGGTCGGCCACGCGGTGCCGTACACCCGCTGCAGCTGCGGGTTCTTCTCCGACCCCCGCCAGTACGCGGCGGCCGAGCGCATCAGCTTGAACGCGCCGATCAGCCGGGTGTTCGGCAGGTGCGGGCCACGGCACAGGTCCGACCAGCAGACCTTCTCCTCGTTGGCGGCGAGGTTGTCGTAGATGGTCAGCTCGCCGCCGCCCACCTCCATCACCTCGGAGGAGTCGAGCCCCTCGCCCTTGACCTCGATCAGCTCCAGCTTGAACGGCTCGGCGGCCAGCTCGGCGCGAGCCTCGTCGAGGCTGGAGAACCGGCGCCGGCGGAACCGCTGACCGGACTTGACGATCTCCTGCATGCGCTTCTCGAGCTTGGCCAGGTCCTCCGGCTGGAACGGCTTGCCGACCTGGAAGTCGTAGTAGAAGCCGTTCTCGATCGGCGGGCCGATGCCGAGCTTCGCCTCCGGGAAGACGTCCTGCACCGCCTGCGCCAGCACGTGCGCGGTCGAGTGACGCAGCACGTCCAACCCGTCCGGGGTGTCCAGCCCGACCGGCTCGACCGCCGTCTCCTCGGCCGGCTTCCAGTCCAGGTCGCGCAGCTGGCCCTGCGGGTCGCGGACCACCACGACCGCCTTCGGCCCGGTCGTGGGCAGGCCGGCCGCGGCCACCGCGTCGGCCGCCGTGGTCCCGGCGGCGACGACGACGGGGTCGGCCACGACGGGGGTACGGGGTGCGGACACGGTGACTCCTGTCGTCGAGGTACGGGTGGGCCGGTGACCGGCCCCTGCGATGCTATCGGTCGGCCGGAGCCCGGCCGACGCCGACGCCACGCCCCGGACGACGAGTTGCGCGCGACGTTGAACCTTTCCGTCCTCCCGACCGAACTACCGGGTGGGGCCGGAGCCGGTACCGACCCCAGTCGAGAAGGATGGGGACGACCATGAGGATGACCCGTCAGGGCCGATGGGCGTCGGCGCTGCTGGCCGCCGCGCTCGCCGGGACGGTGGGTTGGCCGGGCGCCGCGAGCGCCGCCGCCGGGGTGACCGTCACGACCTCCCCCGGCGAGGTGCACCAGGGCGACGCGATCGAGCTGTCCGTGGTGGTGCCCGCGGACCGTCCCGGCACCCGGACCACCAAGATCGAGCTGACCATGCCCGCGGACGCCCCGATCGGCGAGGTCTATCCCCTGTCCGTGCCGGACTGGGCGCCGACGATCACCACCCGCACGCTGGACCAGCCGGTCGCCGGCATCCACGCCTCCGAACTCAACCAGGTGACCCACGCGGTGACCTGGCTCCGGGTCCCCGGCGGCGGCACCGGGGCGGCCCGGCTGCCGCTCGGCATGGGCCCGATGCCCGCCACCGACCGGCTGGTCTTCACCGTGGTGCAGACGTACGCCGACGGCACGGTGGTGCGCTGGGCGGACCCGGCCGGCGGGGCGCACCCGGCGCCGACGGTCGCGCTGCTGCCGCCGCTGTCGGGCGCCGTCACGCACGGCGGGGACGCCGGTGCGGGCGGCGCGGCGCACGGGGGCCACGGCGCCGTCGGCGGCGGCCGGGACGGCGCGGCACCGGGCGGCGCGACCGCCGGGGGCCCGACCGCCGGGGCCACCGACGACGGGCCGAGCCCGGACCTGCTGCTCGGCGGCGGCCTGCTCGCCGGGCTGGCCGGCGGGGCCGCGATCGGCTGGCTGCTCAGCCGCCGCCGGCGCGGCGCGCTGACCCTGCCGCCCGACACCGCCGACTCCCCCGCCCCGGCCACCGACCGCGACGCCGACCCCGCGACCGACGCCCCGGCCTCCGGCGAGCCCGTCACCGCAGGCGCCCCGGGCCGGCGCTCCTGACCGCCGTCCCGAACCACCACACGATCCCCACAACCGAAACCAGCCGTCCACCATGCCGGAACGCCGGAGATCTTGGGACGAAGGCGCCCCCAGGGTGGCCGTCTCGTACCAAGATCTTGAACTCGCCGGGGGCGGGGTCAGGTGGGGGCGGTGAGCCAGGGGGGCAGGGGCTCGCGGGCGGTGAGCCAGCCCTCGGGTACGCCGCCGGGCGTGCCGACGCCGGTGTGGGCGGCGACGATCCCGCCGACGATCGCCGCCGTGGTGTCGACGTCGCCACCGGCCTCCACGCAGGCGCGGACCGCGGCCGGGTAGTCGTGCAGCAGAGTGGCCGCGACCCAGAGCGTGAACGGGACGGTGTCCTGTGCGGTGACCCGCGATCCGTTGCCCAGCGCCTCGACCACCTCGGCGGCGGGGCGACCCAGCAGCGCGGCGGCCCGGCGTACGCCCCGGTGCACCTCGCCGGCCGGGTCCAACGCGCCGGCCACGGCGGTGAGCAGCCGGGCCGGCTCGGGCCGGACGCCGTCGAGCCGGGCGCGGGCGGCCAGCGAGGCGGCCACCGCCACCGCCACCGCCCCGGCGACGCCCTCGGGATGGGCGTGGGTCACCTCGGCGCAGGCGTGGGCCTGCTCGGCGGCGCGTCGGATGGAGTCGGCGTGCCAGGCGCCGAGCGGGGCGACCCGCATGGCCGCGCCGTTGCCGCAGGAGCCCTGACCGTCGAACGCCGACGCGGCGGCCACCGGCCACGGAGTGCCGGTGCGGATCAACCGCAGGATCGTCACCGCGCCCGGCCCGTAGCCCCGGTACGGCTCGCACCGCTGCGCGAACGCCAGCGCCAACCGGTCCCGGTCGATCCGGCCGGCGGCGGCCAGCTCGGCCACCACCGAGCAGGCCATCTCGGTGTCGTCGGTCCACTCCCACGGCGGCGCGGGCAGTCGTCCCTCGGCGAGGTCGGCCGGGCGCCGGCCGGGGACGAAGAACCGGGAGCCGAGCGCGTCACCCACCGACAGGCCGGCCAGCGCGTCGCGGGCAAGCGTCAGGCGGGTGTCGGGGAAGAGGGTGAACGTCATCGTCGTCCCAGCTTGCCCGGTTCCCCGGACCGCCGCAACGCGATCGACTTGCCACGCCGAGTACGGTGCTGACGTGGCAACCGTCCTGCTGGTCGAAGACGACCACGTCGTCCGTGGCGCGATGCTGCGGTCGCTGACGGACCGGGGGCACGCGGTGCACGCCGTCGGCACGGCGCTGGACGCCCTGCGCCGGGTGGCGGCGGAGACGCCCGACCTGGTGGTGCTCGACCTCGGCCTGCCGGACCTGGACGGATCGGACGCGCTGCGCATGTTGCGCGGCATCACCGACGTGCCGATCATCATCGCCACCGCCCGCGACGACGAGCAGTCGGTGGTCCGGCTGCTGCGGGCCGGCGCGGACGACTACATGGTCAAGCCGTTCACCGGCGCCCACCTGGACGCCCGGATCACCACCGTGCTGCGCCGGGCCGGCCGGGCGAGCCGTACCGTGCAACCGGCCGTGCACACCGTCGGCGGCCTGCGGGTGGACGTGGGTGAGCGCAGCGCGGTGCTGGACGGGGAGTCCCTGGCCCTGACCCGCAAGGAATTCGACCTGCTGGCGTATCTCGCCGCGCGTCCCGGCCGGGTAGTGTCCCGGCGGGAACTCTTGGAGGAGGTATGGCGGCAGCCATCGGTCGGCGAGGACCAGACCATCGACGTTCACCTGTACTGGCTCCGCCGCAAAATGGGCGAGTCCGCGGCGAAGCCGCGTTACCTGCGCACCGTGCGGGGGGTCGGCTTCCGGCTGGTGGCGCCGGACTGAGGCCGGCGCTGGCCTGGCTCACCGCCGGTATGTGCAGCCTGGTCGCGTTCGCCTTCCTCATCCCGCTCGGGATCAGCCTCTCCGACCAGTCTCGCGAGGAGAAGCTGGCCGACGCGGCCCGCCGGAGCGCGCTGGTCACCGGCGCGCTGGCGGTCAGCACCGATCCCGAGGTGGTCAAACGGGCGGTGGCGGCCAGTGGTGACGATCCCGCGCTGCGGCCGGTCGTGCACGGCATCGGGGCCGACGAGTCGGCCGGTCGGGCCGACCCGGACGCGCTGACCGACGCCGCCGCGCAGCGGCGCTCGGTGGTGTCCGAGGTGGACGGCGGGGTGCTGCGGCTGGACCCGGTGGTGCTCGGTGACCGGGTGGCCGTGGTGGAGGTCTTCATACCCGACGAGGTGCTCGACGCGGGCGCCGGCGGGCGGTGGCTGCTGCTGCTCGCGGTGGCGCTGGCCCTGGTCGGCGCGGCGGTGGTCGTGGTCGACCGGGTCGCGGCCCGGGCCGTGGACGCCACCGGCGACCTGGTCAAGGCGGCGCTCGCGGTGGGCGACGGCGAGCTGGGGGTACGCGTCGAGCCCACCGGCCCGCGGGAGCTGGCCGAGGCGGGGCACGCGTTCAACCGGATGGCGGAGCGGCTGGTGGCGCTGCGCGCCGACGAGCACGAACTGGTCGCCGACCTGTCGCACCGGCTGCGGACGCCGCTGACCGCGTTGCGGCTGGACGCGGAGGCGTTGGAGTCCGACGACACCAGCATCGGCACGTTCAGCGAGGCGGAACTGGACCGGCGGCGCGGCATCCGGCGGATCCGGCAGGCCATCGTGACGCTGGAGGGCGAGGTCGACCAGCTGATCAAGACGACCCGCAAGGCGGTCAGCCAGGAGACGGCGCCGGCGTCCTGCGACGTCAGCGAGGTGGTCCGGGACCGGATGGTCTTCTGGTCGGCGCTGGCCGGCGACCAGAACCGCCCGCACCGGGTGGTCGGGGCGCAGCTGCGCATCCCCGCGCCGGTGCCCCGGGCCGAGCTGGCCGCCGCGCTGGACGCGGTGATCGGCAACGTGTTCCGCTACACCCCGCAGGGCACCGCGTTCGAGGTGGCGGTGAGCCGCCGGGACGGTTGGGTGGCGATCCGGATCGACGACGCCGGGCCCGGCATCGCCAACCCGGACCGGGCGCTGCGCCGGGGCGAGAGCGACCAGGGCTCGACCGGGTTGGGGCTGGACATCGCCAAGCGGGTCGCGTTGCAGGCCAACGGTTCGGTGAGCATCGACCGGGCCCGGCTCGGCGGGGCCAGCGTGGTGATGCTGCTGGCCGATCCGGACGCGGCGCCCCGGCAGGTCAACCGGTTCGGCCTGGTCGGCCGGATGGCCCGGGAGGCCCGCGAACCGCGCGCCGGGCGGCGCTGGCCGCGCCCGCGCTGACCGGTGGCTGTGGGCCGGTGCAAGTTCTCCTTAGGAGTGTTTTAACGACCGCCACAAACCCGCCGCGGACTGCCAGGATCAGGACAGAACCCATCAGTTCCGTCGGCCGGGACGCCCCGTAACACCTTCCGGCCGGCGGATCCGTGCGCGCGGCGGGAGTCCGGTCCCCCCACACCTCGCTCCCGTCGCGCGCCGCTCTCCCGTCGAGCCGGGCGTTGAGGTGACCGTCATGACCCCGACCGTCAGCCGTCTGCTCCGCTGGGCCGCCGTGATCGGCCTCGGCATCGCCCTCACGCTCGCCGCCTGGCAGGACCCGGTGCTCGCGCACGGCCCCGGCCGGTCCACGACGGCCGGACCCGGACCCGCCGCCGCGCTGGCCGTCCTGACCGCGCTCGCGCTCGCACCGACGGCCCGCCGGTTCTCCCGGCGCGGGACGCCGGCCGGACCCGGGCTGGTCCTGGCCGCCCGACGCCGACCGCCCCGCCTGTCCCGGCGGCCGGCGCCCGCGCGACCGCTCAGCGCGCCGCGCTCACCCGGTACGCGTCGATCTCGGCGTTGATCCGGGCCTGCTCGGCCGGGGCGAGGAACGCGGCGGCGACCGCGTCGCGGGCCAGCGCGGCGACCCCGTCCGGGTCGAGCCTCAGCAGGCGGGCGGCCACCGCGTACTCGTCGTTGAGCGTGGTGCCGAACATCGGCGGGTCGTCGGAGTTGATGCTGACCGGCACGCCGGCGGCGACCAGCTGCGGCAGCGGGTGCTCGTCGAGGCTGGCCACCGCCCGGGTCCGCACGTTGGAGGTGGGGCAGACCTCCAGCGGGATCCGCCGCTCGGCGAGGTGGGCCAGCAGCGCCGGGTCGAGCACGGCGGAGATGCCGTGGCCGATCCGCTCGGCGCCCAGCTCGCGCAGCGCGTCCCAGATCGTCTCCGGGCCGGTGGTCTCGCCGGCGTGCGGCACCGACCGCAGCCCGGCCGCGCGGGCCTGGTCGAAGTACGGCTTGAACTGGGGCCGGGGCACGCCGATCTCGGGGCCGCCGAGGCCGAAGCTGATCAGCCCGTCCGGCCGCTGGTCGAGGGCGATCCGCAGGGTCTGCTCGGCGGCGGGCAGCCCGGCCTCGCCGGGGATGTCGAAGCACCAGCGCAGCGCGATGCCGAAGTCGGCCTCGGCCCGCTTGCGGGCGTCCTCGATCGCCTCGCAGAACGCCTCCGCCGGGATGCCCCGGTGCACGTGCGAATAGGGGGTGACGGTCAGCTCCGCGTACCGGACCTGCTGGCGGGCCAGCTCCCGGGCCACCTCGTGGGTGAGCAGCCAGACGTCGTCGGCGTCGCGG
This sequence comes from Micromonospora sediminicola, assembly GCF_900089585.1. NCBI lineage: Bacteria > Bacillati > Actinomycetota > Actinomycetes > Micromonosporales > Micromonosporaceae > Micromonospora > Micromonospora sediminicola. Next base: position 226,335 of record NZ_FLRH01000004.1, read on the forward strand.
ATCAGGTCCACCACGCTCAGGTAGACCTCGATGAAGTGGGCGAAGTCGCGGAACGCGAAGTAGTCGGCGAGCGCCTCCGGGTCGGCCGGGACGGGGCTGCGCCCCTCGTGGCGGGCGGCCAGCTCGGCCACGATCCGGGGCGAGGCGGAGCCGACGTGGTGCACGTGCAGCTCCACCTTGGGCAGTCCGGCGATGAAGGTGGGCAGGTCGGTCACGGGTTCTCCTCTGCGCGGGCGCCGGTGCGGGCCACCACGAAGATCCGGCGGAACGGGAAGTACACCTGACCCTGCCGTACCGGGTACGCCTCGGCGAGGCGTACCCCCAGCTCGGTGCGGAAGTCGGCCCAGTCGGCGGCGGCCAGGGCGGCGCGGACCGGACGCAGTGCCGTGCCCTCCATCCAGGCCAACACCGGGTGGTCCGCGCCGTCGGCCGGCAGCAGGTGCACGTAGGTAGTCTCCCAGGCGTCCACCGCGCAGCCCGCGCCGGTCAGCAGCGTGGCGTAGTCGACCGGGTCGCCCACCGGAGCCTCCCGCAGCAGCCCGGCGAGCCGGTCGCGCCACCGGTCCCGGCCGGCGACCTCGCGCAACGCCCGGTGCGACGGCGCGGCGAAGTTGCCCGGCACCTGGAACGCCAGCCACGCGCCCGACGGCAGGTCGGCGGCCCACCGGGTGAGCAGCTCGCGGTGGCCGGGCACCCACTGGAGCACCGCGTTGGCGACCAGCACGTCCACGTCCGGCTCCGGCCGCCAGTCGCGGACGTCGCCCACCGCGAAGGCGACCGGGGCGCCCAGGGACCCGGCCCGGTCGATCATCTCGGGCGACGAGTCCAGGCCGGCCAGCCGGCTGCCGGACCAGCGGTCGGCGAGCGTGGCGGTGAGCGTGCCGGGACCGCAGCCGAGGTCGACGACCGCGCGGGGGCGCTCCGCGCCGACCCGGGCCAGCAGGTCGTGGAAGGGACGGGAGCGTTCGTCGCCGTAGCGCAGGTAGGTGCGCGGATCCCACATGGCAGCCTCCTAAACCGTACGTACGTCTTGTTTGACGGTACGGCCCGACGGGCGCGACGGCAACCCGCTGACTAGGCTCGACCGGGTGGAACAGCGCAGCTTCGACCGGCTCGGCCGGCACGTCGGCATCATCGGACTCGGCGCCTGGCAGCTCGGCGCCGACTGGGGCGAGGTCAGCGAGGGCGCGGCGCTCGACGTGCTGACCGCCGCGGTCGACGCCGGCGTCACCTTCCTGGACACCGCCGACGTCTACGGCGACGGCCGCAGCGAGCAGTTGATCGGCCGGTTCCTGCGCTCCCGGCCCGGGCACGGGCTGACCGTGGCCACCAAGATGGGCCGGCGGGTGCCGCAGACGCCGGAGGCGTACACAGTGGACAACTTCCGGGCGTGGACCGACCGGTCCCGGGCCAACCTGGGCGTCGACACGCTCGACCTGGTGCAGCTGCACTGCCCGCCCACCGCGGTCTTCGCCGACGACCGCGTCTTCGACGCGCTGGACACGCTGGTCGCCGAGGGGCGCGTCGCCGGCTACGGGGTCAGCGTGGAGACCTCCGAACAGGCGCTCACCGCGATCGCCCGGCCCGGCGTGGCCAGTGTGCAGATCATCCTCAACGCGGTCCGGCACAAGCCGCTGGAGCGGGTGCTGCCGGCCGCCGCAGCGGCCGGGGTGGGCATCATCGCCCGGGTGCCGCTGGCCAGCGGCCTGCTCTCCGGCCGGTACGACGAGCAGACCACGTTCCCGGAGAACGACCACCGGACCTTCAACCGGCACGGCGAGGCCTTCGACGTCGGCGAGACGTTCTCCGGCGTCGACTACGACAGCGGCCTCGCCGCCGTACGCCGGCTCGCGCCGCTGGTCGGCGACGACCGGACGATGGCCCAGTTCGCCCTGCGCTGGGTCCTCGACCAGCCCGGCGTGACCGTGGTGATCCCCGGCGCCCGCTCGGCCGAGCAGGCGCGGCGCAACGCCGAGGCCGCCGGCCAGCCGGCACTGACCGACGTGGAGCTCGCGGCCGTGCGGGCCACCTACGACGAGCTGATCCGGCCGCAGGTGCACGACCGGTGGTGACCCCGACGGCGGGCCCGGCCGGCGCGGCGCCGTCGATGGTCGGCGTCACCGGGCATGCTGGACCGGGGCGGACGTCGGAGGGGGCGCGATGAGGGGTTGGTTCCGGCTCACCATGGGGCTGCTGGCCGTGGTGCTCGGCGCGCTCTGGACCGTGCTGGGCCTCGGCTACGTCGAGGGCAGCGCGCTGTCCGACCAGCGGGTCTGGGCGCTGGTCGGGCCGGCGACCGTCCTGGTCGGACTCGTCGCGCTCTGGTTCGGCATGCGGGCCCGGCGCCGCTGAGTCCCCGGTCGGGAAAGGGAGAAGCCCCGCCTCCCGTGCGGGATGCGGGGCTTCGCGCGCCGACCGGCGTGGCCGGTGCGGTGTCAGCTCAGATGGGGCGGACCTGCTCGGCCTGCGGACCCTTCTGACCCTGGGCGATCTCGAACTCCACCCGCTGGTTCTCCTCCAGCGTGCGGTAGCCGCTGGTCTGGATGGCCGAGAAGTGGACGAACACGTCAGCACCCCCGCCGTCGACGGTGATGAAGCCGAAGCCCTTGTCAGCGTTGAACCACTTCACGGTTCCCTGCGCCATGTGTATCTCCTTCTAAAACTGGCGGCCGAGCACGCCGTGCGGCCGATTGGCCGTTTTCGAGCAGCGGCGCCTGAGGCGGCCCCCACGGAGGAGACTTCTCTCAACCCACGCGTCTCTCAACAGCGTGAGAAAGCAAACCACGTACGCAAAAACTCTGCACAGCCTAACCGACGAAATTCTCCGACATGTGACCTGAAGGTTGCGCGCAGACCGCCCGGGCGGCCCGCCACGCATACGCGAAAGGCCCCTTTCCCACACCCGGGAAAGGGGCCTTCAGCTGCTCAGGGTCAGTCCGGCCAGTGGCCGGTCAGCCGACGGACGCCGACCGCGCCGCCGCGGTCCACCGCCGCCCGGACCGCCGAGAAGATCGCGCCCTGCAGGGCCGCGGCGGCCAGGACCTCGCCCCAGCCGCGCTCCTCGTCGGTGGCGCTGGGGGCGTCGTCGTCGCCCGCCGCCAGCTTCCACACCTGCCGGAAGACCATGCCGGCGACCGCACCGGCGGCCAGGCCGAGCAGGACCCCCACCGGCTTGTACGCCGCCTTGCCGATCTTGCCGCTCACCTGCGCCTCCCTCGGACGATCGCCAGCACCACCACGGTCACCACGGCGCCGGCCGCGATGGCCGCCCACGGCAACGGGTTGCGCCCGACCGCCCCACCCTTCTCGTACGCCTGCGCCCGGACCAGCCGGGCCCGCTCCGCCGCGCGCCCGCGCACCCGGGCCGCGGTCAGCGCCGCCTGCTCGCGCATCCGCGCCTTCGCCTGCTCGGCGGAGTGCCGCACCAGCGCCTTCGGATCGGCCCTGGCGGCGAGCAGCTCCATCGTCTCACCGAGTTCCACCCGGGTCCGGCGGATCTCCTCACGGAGCGCCGCCACGTCCCCGGTCCCGTTGCCGGTCATGCCCGCCTCCCGTCCTTCACCGCGGCGGTGACCGTGTCGACGTCGGCCCGAACACTGCGGACCGCCGCCTCCGGCACCGGCGGGACGGCACGGCTGACCTGCTTCTTGCCCACGAGCGCCAGGATCCCGGCGAGCAGGAACAGCGCCACCGCCACGATCAGGGCGGCCAGCCACGCCGGCATGACCAGCGCCAGCAGCAGGATCACGGTGGCGACCAGCGCGCCGGCGCCGTAGAGGGCCATCACCCCGCCGCCGCCGAACAGACCGATCCCGATCCCGGCGTGCTTGCCCTTCTGGGTCAGCTCCGCGCGGGCCAGCGCCAGTTCGTCCCGTACCAGGCGGGTGACCTGCTCGGTGGCCCGTTGCACCAGTTCCGCGGTGGACGGCTCGTTCCCGGTCCGGGACGTGCTGCGACTCGCGACGTCAGCCATGCTGTCCTCCTTTCATCATCACCGCGCTGTATGCCCGGAGTCGCCGCCCGTCAATCCTGCGCGGGGCGGCCGGTCGGCCCGGCCGCCCGCCACCGGGCCCGGCGTGGCCGGAGTCCGGGGCGTGCGCAGCAGGTCCCCCGGAACGGGCCGGTCAAACCCGGCACCGGTGGTGAACCCGTCCGGCAGGCACAACGCGCCGTGCCGCGCCGGGGTCACGACCCGCCGACGCGCGGAGCCCCCGGCCACGCCGGAGGGCGGCCGGGGGCTCCGATCGGGTACGCGGTCAGCGACGCGCCTCGGCGTGGTCCTCCCGACCCACGAACACCTCGCTGCGGGCCTCGCCGTCGTCGCTGCCGCCGAAGACGCGCGCGTCGTCGGGGGCCTCGGTGTCGGCCGTGCGGCGCACCGGGCGGCGCGGCTGCACCGACTGCCAGGGAAGCGGGCCGGTGGCGTCGCCCACCTCGGTGCGCAGCCGGGGCAGGGCGGTCGGGCGGTGGTCGCGTACCCAGGTCACCAGGTGCTCGCGGACCAGGCAGCGCAGGTCCCAGAGGCTGCCGGCGTCGGCGGCGCTGACCAGCGCCCGGACCTTCACCGTCCCGCCGGTGGCGTCGGTCACCTGGAGCACGCAGACCCGGCCGTCCCACAGCTCGGTGCCCTCGCAGAGCCGCCGCAGCTCCTCCCGCATGGCCTGCACCGGAACGGCCCAGTCGAGGTCGAACTCGGCGGTGCCGAGCACCGCCGCCTCGGTGCGGGTCCAGTTCTGGAACGGCTTGCTGGTGAAGTAGGAGGTGGGCAGGATCAGCCGGCGGTCGTCCCAGATCTGCACCACCACGTAGCTGAGCGTCAGCTCCTCGATCCGGCCCCACTCCCCCTCGACCACCACCACGTCGTCGAGGCGGACCGCGTCGCTGAACGCGAGCTGCAGGCCGGCGAAGACGTTGCCGAGCAGGCTCTGCGCGGCCAGCGCGGCGACGACACCGACCACACCGGCGGAGGTCAGCACGCCCGCGCCGACACCGCGTACGGCCGGGAAGGTCATCAGCATCACGCCGACCGCGAGGATCACGATCACCGCGATGGTGAGCCGGCGTAGCAGCACCACCTGGGTGCGGACCCGCCGGGCGTGCCGGTTGTTCGGCACGTCCACCCGGAACCGGGCCAGCGCGGTGTCCTCGGCCACCACGAGCAGCGAGGCCACCAGCCAGGCGGTGGCCGCGATCATGGCCAGGACCAGGGTGTGCAGGACGAACTGCCGCCACGGGCTGCCCACCGCGTAGAGCGTGGAGAACCGGACCGCGATCTGCACGGCGACCACTGTCGCGGCGACCTGGAACGAGCGGTGCGAGTGCTCGGTCAGCTCGGTCATCAGCAGCGACCGGCGGCCGAGCCGCCGGGTGACCCGGTGCACCACCTGGACCAGCACCAACGCGACCGCCGCCGCGGCGAGCGCGGCGGCGACGGTCACGAGATAACTCTGCACGGATCTCTCTCCCTCCGCCCGGGCGGGAATCGGGCAAAGGCCCAATGGTGCCCGGCGGTCCGGATATCGACCAGGTTCAGACCTTGCGATACCGGGACTGGAAGAAGCAGTAGACGCCGAACGCGGCGATGCCGAGCGCCATCAGCGCCAGCAGCCACGGCCCGTACGGCTGGTCGCGCAGCGTCCGCAGGGCGGCGTCGAGGCCGCGCGCCTTCTCCGGGTCGTACTTCACGGCGGCGACCACGATGAGCAGGCCGGCGATGGCGAAGACCGCGCCCCGGGCGGCGTAGCCGACCATGCCGAGGCGGCGGGTCAGCTGGCGGGTCTTCGGGCTCATCTCGCCGGTCTTGAGGTTGCGCTCGAACTTCTTCTTCAGGCCGTAGATCACCATGCCGATGCCGACCGCGGCGAGCACCAGACCGGCCAGGCCGACCAGCCAGCGGCCGCCGTCGGAGGCCATCAGCTTCTCGGTGAGCTGCTGCTGCTGGTTGGAGGAGTTGGAGCTGGCGTCCTGCACGACCTTGATCGAGGTCCAGCCCAGCCAGACGAAGAGGATCACGCGGACGACCGAGGCGATCCGCTCGAAGGTCCGCTCCTTGCCGGTCCTGGACTGGTGCCCGACCAGCGCCTCGGAGGCCTGCCAGATCGCCATGGCGAAGAGGCCGATCGCGATCACGACCAGGAGGAACTTGCCGAGCGGCTGCTCGCCGAGGGTGCGCAGGGCACCGTTCTGGTTGCCCTCCTCGCCGGAGTTGCCGAAGGCGATCTGCAACGCCAACCAGCCGAAGAGGAGGTGCACGATCCCGTAGCCGATGAAACCGGCGCGGGTCAACAGTTCGAGCCACCTGCTGTTCTTGGCCTGGGCGGCGGTGGCTCCGGCGTTCCGGGTGAGAGACATGCGCCCTCAATCTCCCGGCGGGCGGTTTTCCAAACGTGGCCGCCCGCCGGCGCAGGCCGATAGCGATCAGCCGTTGGGGTTGCGCGCGACCCGCAGCACGACGTTCTGGTCGGTGACGCTGTCCAGGCTGACCTGGAAGCCGCCGACCTCGGTGGCCTGCTGGCCGGTGGTGAGCGAGAGCTGCTCACCGGCCACCTCGACGGTGACCTGGTCGTCCTGGGTGCCGATGAGCTTGGCCTCGACGCCGAGGATGGTGGCGCTGGCGTCCACGCCCCGGTCGAAGGTGATGGTGCAGGCGTCCAGGCCGCAGTCGGTGTCGGCGCCGTTCGAGCTGCAACCGGCGAGCAGCGCGGCGCCGAGGGCGAGACCGGCGAGCATCCCGGCGGCGCGTCGGGCGGGGGTCAGGGCGGAAGTGGCGCGTCGGTTCGTCACCTCCCCAAGGGTACGTGGCTCCCACCACCACCCGGTCGGGTGCGCGCTAGGGTGCCCGAATGGCATTCGACGTGGCCCGGGTGCGGGGGCTCTACCCCGCGCTGGGCGAGGGGTTCGTCCACTTCGACGGCGCCGGCGGCACCCAGACCGCCGCCCCGGTGATCGAGGCGGTGGCCGACGCCATGCGCGCCGCGACGGGCAACCGGAGCACCGCGTTCGCCCCCGGCCGACGCGCGCTGGACCTGGTCGCCGGGGCCCGGGCCGCGGTCGCCGACATGCTCGGGGCGGACCCGTCGGGGGTGGTGCTCGGGCCGAGCGCCACCGCGCTGACGTACACGTTGGCCCGGACGCTGGGCGCGGCCTGGCGGCCGGGCGACGAGGTGGTGGTCTCCCGGCTCGACCACGACGCCAACGTCCGCCCGTGGGTGCAGGCCGCCGAGGCGGCCGGCGCGACGGTGCGCTGGGCCGAGTTCGACCGGACCACCGCCGAACTGCCCGCCGGCCAGTACGCCGACCTGGTCACCGAGCGCACCCGGCTGGTGGCGGTGACCGCCGGCAGCAACGCGACCGGCACCGCGCCGGACGTGGCGACGATCGCCAAGACCGCGCACGCGGCCGGCGCGCTGGTCTGCGTGGACGGGGTGCACTCGGTCCCCCACGGTCCCACCGACCTGTCCTCGCTCGGCGCGGACTTCCTGGTCACCAGCGCGTACAAGTGGTCCGGGCCGCACCTGGCGGCGATGGTCGCCGACCCGGCCCGCTGGGAGTCGTTGCGCCCGGCGAAGCTGATCCCGTCGGCCGACGCGGTCCCCGACCGGTTCGAGTACGGCACGCCCAGCTTCCCGCTGCTGGCCGGCGTGACCGCCGCGGTGGACCACCTGGCGTCGCTCGACCCGGCCGCCGGCGGTGACCGGCGGGAGCGGGTACGCGCCGGCCTCGCCGCCGCCCAGGCGCACGAGGAGGCGGTCTTCGACCGGCTGCTCGCCGGGCTGACCGCGCGCCCCTTCGTGACCGTGTACGGCGCGCCGGCCCGCCGCTGTCCCACGGTGTCGTTCCGGGTGGCCGGGTGGACGCCGGCGCGGACCGCGGCGGCGTTGGGCGGGGCCGGGCTCTGCCTGTCCTCCGGCGACTACTACGCCTACGAGTACTTCCAGGCCATGGGCCTGCGCGACACCGGCGGCGCGGTGCGGGCCAGCGTCTACCACTACAACACGGTCGACGAGGTGGACCGGCTGCTGGCCGAACTGGACCGGCTGGCCGAGACCGAGGGGACAATGGTCCGGTGAGCTACCTGGTCGAGGAGAACGCCGCCAAGCACCGCTTCGAGATCCTGGTCGACGACGCGCTGGCCGGGTTCACGGCCTACCTGCCCCGGGGAGAGGTGCTGGTCTTCACGCACACCGAGGTCGACGACCGCTACCAGGGGCAGGGCGTGGGCGCGGCGCTGATCAAGGGCACGCTGGACCAGGTCCGGGCCCGGGGCGGCCGGGTGGTGCCCCGGTGCCCGTTCATGGCCGCGTTCATCGAACGTCACCCCGACTACGCCGACCTGGTCGTCGACGCGCCCTGAGACCCGGCCCGACCGGGGGACCTCCCCGCCCGGTCGGGCCGGGGGTTCAGCGAGCGCCGGCCAGCAGCTCGGCGGCGGCCCGGGCCGCCGCCGCGGTGGCGCCGTGGGTGGCGAGGTGCACCGCGCCGGTGACCAGCTCGGGCACGCCCAGCTCGACCACCACCGCGTCCGGGCGGGCGGTCAGGGCCCGGTCGACCGCGTCCCGCATCCAGTCGTGCCGGTGCAGGTCGCGCACGACCAGCACCAGTGGACGGCCGGCCGGTCCGGCGGCCGGGTCGGCGGGGAGCGCGTCGGCGGCGTACCGGGCGGTGGTGGTGCCGGGCGCGAGACGGGTCAGGGGCCCGGCGATGCCCCAGGGCGTCTCCTCGCCGATGGCGATGTTGCGCGGCGGCGCGAACTCCACCACGTGCGCCGGCCCGGCCAGCGGCAGCAGCCCGGGATCGCCGCTGACCCGCACCGCCCGGCGGGCGGCGGCCAGCCCGACCGGCGAGTCGCCGCGCCACGGCGGGCCGGCGACCCGCTGGGCCCGGGCGGCGACGCTCCAGGCGGCCAGCTGACCGACCCGCTTCGCGGCCTCGGCCAGGCGCTCCTCCGGCAGCTCGCCGCTGACCACGGCGGCGACGATCGCGTCGCGCAGCTCGCGGGCGTCGGCCTCGGTGGCCCGCTCCCCGCCCACGCAGATCGCGTCCGCCCCGGCGGCCAGCGCGCGCACCGCGGCGCCGGCGAAGCCGTACCGGTCGGAGACCGCCCGCATCTCCACCGCGTCGGTCACCACCACGCCACCGAAGCCCAGCTCCTCGCGGAGCAGGCCGCTCAGGATGCGGGTGCTCAGGGTGGCCGGTAGCTCCGGGTCCAGCGCGGGCACCAGCAGGTGGCCGGTCATCACCGCCTGCACGCCGGCCGCCACCGCGGCCCGGAACGGGGCCAGCTCGACCGCGTCGAGCCGGGCCCGGTCGCCGCCGATGCGGGGCAGGTCGTGGTGCGAGTCGACCCGGGTGTCGCCGTGCCCGGGGAAGTGCTTGGCGCAGGCGGCGACGCCGCCGGCCTGCAGGCCGCGGACCCAGGCCGCGGTGTGGCGGGCGACCAGGTCCGGGTCGGCGCCGAACGAGCGCACCCCGATGACCGGGTTGGCCGGGTTGGAGTTGACGTCGGCGTCCGGGGCGTAGTCGAGCGTGACGCCGACCGCGGCCAGCTCGACGCCGAGGTCGCGGGCGACCTCCTCGGTCAGCGCCGGGTCGTCGACCGCTCCGAGGGCGAAGTTGCCGGGCCGGGAGCTGCCCCGGGCCGACTCGATCCGGGTGACGTCGCCGGCCTCCTCGTCGATCGCCACGATCACGTCGGGCCGCTCCGCCCGCAGGTTCGCCGTCAGCGTGGCCACCTGCTCGTGGTCGACGACGTTACGGGCGAACAGGACCACCGAACCGAGCCCCTCGCCGAGCCAGCGGCAGACCCACGGCGGCGGCGTGGTGCCGACGAAGCCGGGTTGCAGGACGGCGGCGGCGAGCGCCGCCAGGTCTCCGGTCGATCCCACGGTCCGCTCGCTCATGCGCTGTCGTACCCCCGTCTCCCCCACGGACCCGCCGGGGCCGGCGGGTGCTGTCATGGTCACACCGCGCAGCGAAATAGTCAACAATCCTTACTGTTAGGCGGTGGCGATCGACGGACACCCGTGGGAGAGTGCGTCCATGCCCGCCCTGCCGCTCGCCGACGCCACCAGCGCGGCGGACATCCCCGGCGTACGCCTGCTCGGCCTGGTGGTCGGCGCCCTGTTCCTGCTGATCGCGATCCGGGCCATGTTCCGCCGCTGACCCCACCGGGTTGGACGCCCCGCGCGGGGGTAGGGCTTGCGGTGTCCGGACCCGGCGGAGGGGGCACCATGAAGATCGGCTATTTCCTGTCCAGCGAGGAGTACACACCGGCGGAGCTGCTGGCCCAGGCGCGCGGCGCCGAGCAGGCCGGCTTCGAGGCACTGTGGATCTCCGACCACTACCACCCGTGGGTCGACGCGCAGGGGCAGAGCCCGTTCGTCTGGTCCACCATCGGCGCGCTCAGCCAGGTCTGCCGGCTGCCCGTGACCACCGCGGTCACCTGCCCCACCGTGCGGATCCACCCCGCGGTGATCGCCCAGGCGGCGGCCACCAGCGCGGTGCTGCACGAGGGGCGGTTCGTGCTCGGCGTGGGCACCGGGGAGGCGCTCAACGAGCACATCTTCGGCGACGCCTGGCCGCAGGCCGACGTCCGGCTGGCGATGCTGGAGGAGGCGGTCGAGGTGATCCGCGAGCTGTGGCGCGGCGACTTCGTCAACCACCACGGCCGGCACTACACGGTCGAGCACGCCCGGATCTACACCCGGCCCGAGACGCCCCCGTCGATCTACGTGTCCGGCTTCGGTCCGAAGTCGATCGAGCTGGCCGCCCGGATCGGCGACGGCTACGTCAGCACCATGCCCGACGCCGACATGGTCCGCCGGTTCCGCGAGGCCGGCGGCGGCGACAAGCCGTGCCAGGCCGGCTTCAAGGCCGCCTACGCCGACACCGTCGACGAGGGCGCGCGGATCGCGTACGAGCGTTGGCCGAACGCGGGCGTGCCCGGCGAGCTGTCCCAGGTGCTCCCCTCGCCGCGCCACTTCGAGCAGGCCGCGCAGCTGGTCCGGCCGGAGCAGGTGCGTGAGGCGTTCGTCTGCGGGCGGGACGCCGACGCCCACCTGGAGATGATCGACCGCTACGCCAAGGCCGGGTACGACGAGGTCTACGTGGCCAACACCGGCCCGCACTGGCAGGGGTTGTTCGACCTCTACCAGCGCGAGGTCCTGCCCCGGCTGCGTTGATCGCGGCGCCGGTTTCGGGTCCGGACGCCGGGGGTAGCTGAGGCGCTTGATGAAACTGACCACGCACTCCACCAGCCTGCGCCGGGCGGCGAGGAACCTGTTCGGCTGGACCGCGCTGCGGCCCAACCAGCTGGCCGCCATGCGCGCCGTGATGAAGCGCCGTGACGCCCTGGTGGTGCTGCCCACCGGCGCCGGCAAGTCGGCGATCTACCAGATCCCGGCCAGCCTGATCCCCGGCCCGACAGTGGTCATCTCGCCGCTGCTCGCGCTCCAGCAGGACCAGATCGCCGCGCTCAACGAGCGGCAGCGCCCGGAGCTGCGCGCGGTGCGGATCAGCTCCGACGAGAGCGCGACCCAGCAGGCGCAGGCGATCGAGGAGATCCGGGCCGGGCGGGCCGAGTTCCTCTTCATCACGCCCGAGGCGCTGAGCAACCCGGACCGGCTCGCCGAGGTCCGCTCGCTCGGGCCGGCCCTGGTCGCGATCGACGAGGCGCACTGCATCTCGGCCTGGGGCCACGACTTCCGGCCGGACTACCTGGCGCTCGGCCACCTGATCGACGGCCTGGGCCGACCGCCGGTGGTGGCGCTGACCGCCACCGCCTCCCCGCCGGTCCGCGACGACATCATCGCCCGGCTGCGGCTGCGCGAGCCCGAGGTGGTGGTCTCCGGGCTGGACCGGCCCAACCTGTTCCTCGAGGTGGCCTACTGCCCCACCGACGACTACCGGTGGCGGCGGCTGGTCGCGCTGCTGCGCGACGACGAGCGGCCCGGGATCATCTACGTGCCGACCCGGCGGGCGGCCGAGGAGCTGGCCGGACGGCTGACCGACGCCGGTTTCCCGGCCGAGTTCTACCACGGCGGCATGCCCACCGCCGCACGCCACGAACTGCACGAGGCGTTCCTCGCCGACCGGGTGCCGATCATGGTGGCGACCTCGGCGTTCGGCATGGGCATCGACAAGCCGAACATCGCCTGGGTGGTGCACATGGCGCTGCCCGACTCGCCGGACAGCTACTTCCAGGAGATCGGCCGGGCCGGCCGGGACGGCTCGCCGTCGCGGGTCCTGCTGCTCTGGCGCGCCGAGGACGTCGGACTCCAGCGCTACTTCAGCGGCGGGCTGCCGGACGAGAAGGAACTGTGCGAGTTGGCCGCGGTGCTGCGGAGCAAGCCCCGCACCCGCAAGGAGCTGCGCGAGCTGACCGGGCTCGGCCCGCGCAAGCTCGGCCAGTACCTGTCCCTGCTGGAGCAGATCGGCGCCGCCGAACCGCGCGCCAAGCAGCGCGTCGGCGCCCCCCGGTACGCCCCGGACGCCGCCGAGTCCGGTCGGGCCGCGCTGGCCGAGGCCGAGCGGCAGCAGACCGTGACCCGGTCGCGGACCGACATGATGCGCGCCTTCGCCGAGACCACCGGCTGCCGGGGGCAGGTGCTGCTGGCCTACTTCGGCGAGCAGATGACCGAGGTCTGCGCCCACTGCGACAACTGCCACGCCGGCACCAGTGTGGCCAACGACGGCGCGGTCGGCCCGTTCCCGGTGCACAGCCAGGTGCGCCACCCGGAGTGGGGATCCGGACTGGTGCTCAACTACGAGGACGACCGGATGACGGTGCTCTTCGACGAGGTGGGCTACAAGACGCTGTCCGTGCGCGTGGTGTCCGAACAGGGCCTGCTGGAGCTGGACTAGCCTGACCCGGGCACCGCGTGGTGCCCGTGACAACGACGACCATGGCGAAAGGGGCCTGATCGTGATCGAGCAGCCGGCGTACACCCGGTTCGGTGTCTCCGACGAGGAGTGGGGGCTGCTGGTCGGTCTGCCGCAGGCGGTGCTCACCGCGGCCGCCGCGGCGGAGTCCGACGGCACCCGGCGCACCATGGCGGAGAACGCCGCCGGGTTGGAGACCATCGCCGCGGGGCGCGAGTCGGCGAGCCCGCTGGTGGCCGCCGTGGCCGGCGAGGTCGTCTCGCGGGTGGGCGACCCGGAGACCGGCGCGGAGCTGCCGGTCATCACGCCGGACGACCCGAAGGCCATGATCGAGGACGTGCTCGCCCGGGCCGGCCAGGCGTCCGCCCTGCTCGCCGGCCGGGTGGACGAGGGGCAGGCCGGCGCCTACCGGCACTGGCTGGTGGAGATCGCCGAGCAGGTGGTGGGCGCCGCCTCCACCGGCGGGATCCTGGGGATCGGCGGCGACGTGGTCAGCGACTCCGAGCGCCGGTTCCGGGACCGGCTGTCGCACGTGCTCAACGACTGAGTGACGGAGGTCACGCCCCGCGGTTGCCGCCTTGCCCGGCCCGCGGGGCGTCGTGCTTCATGAGATACGACGAACCCCGGGGGTCGCTCATGGACACGGCGTTGACACGGCAGGTCTTCGACACCGAGCAGGTGCCGGCCGCCGACCGGTTCGGGCTGTGGCTGGAGATGCTCGCCCGGACACCGACGCTGATGCGGGTCCGTACCGCGCACGCGGACGACTTCACGGCGCGGGCGGAGTTCCTCGAACTGGGCCCGATGCAGCTCATCCGGCACCGCTACCCCTCGCTGCACGGCGTGCGGACCCGCAAGCTGATCCAGCGCTCCGAAGGGGACTGCTACCTGCTCGCGTTGACGCTGCGCGGCACCGGCGTCGCGAACCAGGACGGGCAGCGCGGCATCTGTCCACGGGGCGACTTCACCTTCTACGACTGCGCCCGACCGCAGGAGCTGATCCACCACGCCGACGAGGACGAGCGGGCCGCGTCGATCGTCGCGCTCATCCCGTACGACGCGCTGCCGCTGCCGCACCGCCGGCTCGCGCCCCTGTTCGCCGGTCGGATGTCCGGCGCCGAAGGGATCGGCGCGCTGCTGGCCGACTACCTCATCCGCATCACCGGCCACCCCGAGCAGTACCACGCCGCCGACGCCGAACGCCTGGGCGGCGTCGCCCTCGACCTGGTCGCCACGCTGCTCGGCCGGAACCTCGTCTCCGAGGACGCCGTGCCCACCGAGATCCGCCGCCGCGCCCTGCTCAACCAGGTGCGCGCGTACGTGCGGCAGCACCTCGGCGACGCCACGCTGGACCCCCGGCGCATCGCCGAGGCGCACCACCTCTCGGTGCGCTCCCTGCACCGGCTCTTCGAGGCCGAGGAGACCACGGTCGCGGCGTTCGTCCGGGACGAGCGGCTGGCCCGGTGCCGCCGCGACCTCGCCGACCCGGGCCTGGGGGACCGGCCGATCCAGGTCATCGCCGGCCGGTGGGGGTTCCGGGACAAGGCCCACTTCAGCCGCGCCTTCCGGGCCGCGCAGGCGGAGACACCGCAGGCGTACCGGGCCCGCCACCTGGAACGGGCACGGATCGTCAACACCACGGCGTCCGAAGTCAACCCGGCCCGGGCAGACTGAGGACGGGCCGACGCCGGCAACCGGCGTCAGCCCACTGGTAACGGGGGGCCGTGGCGCGGCGCCCGCGGTGGGTCCCGCCGCGGGCGACCGCCCCCGGTGGTCGCCCGCCACCGTTCAGTCCGCCTCCTCCTCCAGCAACGCCAGGACGGACTTCTCCACCGCCTCCCGCGGCATCTCCGGCTGCACCGGCGCCAGCACCCCGTCGTGGTAGAGGTCGACCACGCGAGGGTCCACGTAGGACGTCCGGGCCACCGTCGGGGTGTTGCCGAGCAGCTCGGCGACCGACCGCATGACCGCGGCGACCGCCCGCCGGCGGCCGGTGACGGACCGCTGCGGGCCCACCGTGGCCAGTTCGGCGGCGGCCAGGACGGTGGCGTGCCAGGTACGGAAGTCCTTCGCGGTCATCTCCCCGCCGCTGGCGTCACGCAGGTAGTCGTTGACCTCGTCGCTGCGCACGTCCCGCCAGGACCGCCCGTCCCAGTAGCCGAAGAGCCGTTCCTGGGCGCGCCGCCGCCGGCGCAGGTTGAGCAGCACCTGGCACAGCTCGGCGTCCTCGATCCGGCGGACCTGCTCGATGCCGCCCTTCGCCGGGAACTCGAAGACCACGCACCC
Organism: Micromonospora sediminicola; assembly: GCF_900089585.1. NCBI lineage: Bacteria > Bacillati > Actinomycetota > Actinomycetes > Micromonosporales > Micromonosporaceae > Micromonospora > Micromonospora sediminicola. The sequence goes on from NZ_FLRH01000004.1 coordinate 241,500, forward strand.
GCCGCGCGAGCGGGCGTGCTCGGGGCGCAGCGTGGCCACGCCGAACGTCGGGTCGTCGCCGGTGGCGTACTGGTCGCTGCCCACCCGGAACGCCCCCATGTCGAGCAGCCGGGCCACGGTGGCCAGCACCCGCTCCCGCCGCAGCCCACGCAGCGCCAGGTCGTGCGCGACCCGGTCGCGCAGCGCGGGCAGCCGGTGGGCCACCTCCAGCACGTGGTCGAACTTCGCCTCGTCCCGCTTGCGACGCCACTGCGGGTGGTAGACGTACTGCTTGCGGCCGGCCGCGTCGATGCCGGTGGCCTGGATGTGTCCGTTCGGGAACGGCGAGATCCACACGTCCCGCCAGGCGGGCGGGACGACCAGCTCGCGCAGGCGCGCCAGCTCCGCCTCGTCGCGCACCGGCTCGCCCTTCGCGTCCAGGAAGAGCCAACCCTGGCCGCGACGCCGGCGCCCGTAGCCCGCCCGGCCCGGGTCGCTACGCCGCAACCGCACCGGAGACCCGTTCCACCTCGGCCACCGCCGCCACCACCTCGTCGATCCCGATGGCACCCAATGTCGGGTGGGTTCCTACCCCGGCGAAACCCGCTGAATCCCGGTCGGGTCCGGCAGCCCGCGTGCCGCCGAGCACCCGGTGCCGGGGCCGGTCGGCCGGCGGACCCCAGCGCTCCGCCGGCACCGGACCGAACAGCACCACCGACGCGGTCCCGTATCCGGTGGCGAGGTGGGCCACGCCGGTGTCGCCGCTGACCACCAGCCGCGCGTCGGCCACCAGCGCGGCCAGTTCGGCCAGGCCGGTACGGCCGGCCAGCACCGCCTCCGGCGGCAGCCCCGCGTCGCGGGCCACCCGGGCGGCCAGCGCCCGCTCGTCCGCCGAACCGGTGAGCACCACCCGGTGCCCGCGCGCGGTCAGCGTCCGGGCCAGCCCGGCGAACCGGTCCGCCGGCCACCGCTTCGCCGGGACCTTGCTGCCCGGGTGCAGCACCGTCACCCCGGCCGGTACGCCGGGTCCGGCCGGCCGGCGCAGCGCCAGGTCACCCGGGTCGGCCGGCAGCCCGTACGCGTGCAGCAGCCGGCACCAGCGGCGTACCTCGTGCTCGTCGTCGTCCCAGGCCGGGCCGTCCGGGTGGCCGCCGGCCGGGTTGCGGTAGGCGAGCAACCGGGTGGGCCGGACGGTGGCCAGTGCCCGGTGCGACTCGGGGCCCCGGCCGTGCAGGTTCACCGCCACCTCCGGCGGTGGTCCGGTCCAGTCGACCCGGTCCGGCCCGTCGGTGGGCAGCACCCGGTCGACCGCCCCGGTCAACGCGGCCAGCGGCGCCAGCCAGGCCGGCGCGGCGAGCACCAGCTCCCGTCCGGGCAGCCCGGCGCGCAGGCCGCGCAGCGCCGGGACGGCGGTGGCCAGGTCGCCGACGCCGAGCGCCCGCAGCACCAGGATCACGGGTACGACGACTCCTGCGCGGCGCAGACCACCATCTCCCGGACCGCGCAGCCGGCCGGCTGGGACAGCGCGAACATGACCGCGGCGGCGGTGTCGGCGGGTTCGTTCAGCACGGCGTCCGGGCCGGGACGGTACTGGGCGTCCCGCTCGTCGAAGAAGGCGGTGCGCATGCCACCGGGGATCAGCAGGGTCACCCCGACCGCGCCGGCCAGCTCGGCGGCGAGGGCGCGGGTGAAGCCGACCACCCCGAACTTCGCCGCGCAGTAGGCGGTGGCGTCACTGACCGCCTTGACGCCGAGGGTGGAGGCGACCGTGACGATGCTGCCCCGGGACGCCTCCAGGTAGGGCAGCGCCGCCCGGATCACCGCCGCCGTGGCGAGCAGGTCCACCGTGACGATCCGCTCCCAGGTCTCGGCCGGCACGTCGATCAGCTTCCCGGGCACGTCCATCCCGGCCGCGGTGACCACCGCGTCCAGTCCGCCGGAGCGTTCCGCGAGGTCCCGCGTGGCGGCCTCGGCGGCGCGGGTGTCGGCCAGGTCGCACTCGGCCCACGGCACCCCGTCGGCGGGACGCTGCCGGTCCAGCACGAGCGGCCGGCCGCCGGAGCGGGCCACGGCGGCGACGACGGCCGCGCCGAGCCCGCTGGACCCGCCGGTGACCAGGACGGTGGGACCGGCTCCGGGCTGGCCGGCGCTCATGCCGCCGCCCGCCGTCCGGTGGTGCCGGACCGGATGCCTCGCTCGCTCATCGTGCTCCCTTCGCCGTGGACCGGACGGTCGTCTCCGCGACGGCCTCCGCCGGGGTCACCGTCGCGGCCGGCCAGCCGCCGTGCCCGCGGCCCGCGCGGGCCGCCGCGATCATGTCGGTGGTGGAGCGCCCGTCCAGGTACGGCACGACCACCGTGTGCCCGCCCCAGCGGGCGAGGACCTCCGCCTCGGGCAGCGTCTCGGTGCCGCCGCCGCTGGCGTAGTCGCCGCCCTTGACCCAGATGTCCGGGCGCAGCCAGGACAGCGCCGCCTGCGGCGTCGACTCGTCGAAGATCAGCACCGCGTCCACGCAGCCCAGCGCGGCCAGCAGCCGACCCCGGTCGCCCTGCGGCACGACCGGGCGCTCCGGCCCCTTGAGCCGGGCCACGCTGGCGTCGGAGTTCAGGCAGACCACCAGGCAGTCGCCGAGCTGCCGGGCCGCCTGGAGGGTCGCCACGTGCCCGGCGTGCAGCAGGTCGAAGCAGCCGCCGGTGGCGACCACGGTGCCGCCGGCCGCGCGTACCCGGGACACCACCTCGCCGGCCGCGCGGGCGCCGATCCGCTCCCCGCCCACGGTGACCACCGCCGGGGCGGCGGTTCGGACCGGCGCCGGCAGCGCCGTCGCCACTCCCCCGTCGGCCACGTACGCGGACGCCTCGGCGACCGCCTCCTGCACCGCCTCGGACACCAGCGCGCCCCGGGCGAGCGCCAGCGTGGCGGTGGCCGCGAACCGGTCCCCGGCGCCGCAGGTGTCCCCCTCGGCGGCCGGCGCCGGCACCACCAGCGGGGTGGAGCCGGCGTGGCACAGCAGCGCGCCGTCCCCGCCCAACGTCACCGCGACCGCGCCCGCCTGCCAGCGCCGGCGCAACGCCTGCGCGCTGCGGGACGCGGTGGACAGGCGGGAGCCGCCCGGCGGGACCTTGGCCAGGTCGCGGGCCTCCGGCTCGTTCGGGGTGGCCAGGTGCACGCCCGGCACCGCCGCCGGGCCGCGCGGGTGCGGGTCCCAGACCACCGGCGCCCGGGTGGCGGCGAGCGCGGCGCGCAGCGCCGGTAGCCCGGCGACCCCCCGGCCGTAGTCGCTGACCAGCACCGCGGACGCGGCGGCGAGCAGCCGCAGGACGGCCTCGCTCGGCTCCCCCGGCACGCCGGTCACCCCGCCCCGGTCGTGCCGCAGGAGCACCCGCCCCCGGGCCCGCAGCCGGATCTTCTCCGGCGTCGCGCCGGCCAGCGGGAGCGCGTACAGCCGCACCCCGGCGGCGGCGAGCAGGGTTCCCAGCCGCGCCCCGCCGGCGTCGTCGGCGACGGCGGTGACCAGCGCGACCTCGGCGCCCTGCGCGGCCGCGAAGACCGCGGCCAGGCCGGCGCCGCCGGGGCGGTCCACGGACGTGGTCTCGTCCAGCACCGGCACCGGGGAGTCCGGGCAGAGCCGGTTCACCAGCCCCTCGACGTCCCGGTCCAGCAGCGTGTCACCGAGCACCACCACGGGTCCCGCCATGCTCGACCTCCTCATCGGGCCTGCACCTCCGGATCCGGGTCGTCGAGCACCACCTCGACGCCGGCGCGCACCGGTCCGGCCGGGGCGCGGGCGGCGAGCGCCGCGGGCAGCGCCCGGTCGACGTACTCGCAGAGCACGTGCACGGCCACCAGGTGCAGCTCCTGCACCACCTGCCCGTCCGGCGAGTCGATCGCGAGCCGTTCGTGGCAGAGGTCGGCGAGGGGGTTGGGGGCGGGGCCGGTGAAGGCCCAGCAGCGTAGGCCGGTGTCGTGGGCGGCGTGGGCGGCGGTGAGGAGGTTGGGGCTGGTGCCGCTGGTGGACAGGAGCAGGAGGAGGTCGTCGGGTCGGCCGTGGGCGCGGACCTGGCGGGCGAAGATCTCGTCGTATCCGTAGTCGTTGCCGATGGCGGTGAGGGCGCTGGTTTCGGCGTGCAGGGCGATGGCGGACAGGGGTTGGCGGTCGTGGCGGAGTTTGCCGACGAGTTCGGCGGTGAGGTGTTGGGCTTCGGCGGCGCTGCCGCCGTTGCCGGCCACCAGCAACCGCCCGCCGGCGGCGAGCCGGTGCGCCACCTCCTGACCCCAGCGGGCCAGCAGGTGCTCCGCGTCCCGCAGCGGCAGCAGCGCGGCGGCCAGCCGGGTCAGGTGGTCCTCCAGCACCGTCCCGCCGGCAGCCGGCGCGGCCGCCATCAGGCGACCACCCGGGTCGGCCGGCGCACGGTGGCCACCTCGCCGTACAGCTCGCCCAGCCGGTCGGCGGCGGTGGCCCAGGAGTAGCGGGCCCGGGCCCGCTCCAGCGCCGCGGTGGCGTAGGCGAAGCGGCGGATCCGGTCGCCGAGCAGGCCGCGGATCGCCGCGCCGAGCGCCGCCGGGTCGCGGGCCGGCACCAGGTCGCCGGTACGTCCCGGCACCACCGTGTCGATCAGCCCGCCGACCGCGGTGCCGACCACCGGCACGCCGCACGCCATCGCCTCCAGCGGGGTGAGCCCGAACGGCTCGTACCAGGGGGCGGCGACCAGCACGTCCGCCGAGCGGTACCAGCGCCCCATCTCCTCCCGGGGCACCGCGCCGACGAGGCGGACCCGGTCGGCGAGGCCGAGCGAGTCGGCGAGCGCCCGCAGTCGCAACGCGTACGGGTCGGTCTCCAGCAGGCCGGCCGGTGGTCCGCCGACCACCACGCACTCGGCGTCGGGGACCGACGCGACGGCCTGGACGACGTCCTGGAAGCCCTTGCGTTCGACCAGTCGGCCGACGGTGAGGATGCGGGCCCGGCCGCCGTCCCGCTCGGCGACCGGGCCGAGCGGACCGAAGGTGGACAGGTTCACCCCCGACGGCACGACGGTCATCCGGGAGCGGGGCACGCCCATCCGGACCAGCTCGGCGACCTCGTCCTGGCACTGGGCGACCACCCGGTCCACCGCGCGGCCCAGGTCCCGTTCGTGGTCGATCCGCCCCGGCGGGCTGGTGTCCTGGGCGCCCTGGTGGCGGCGCTTGACGGTGCCCAGCGCGTGGTAGGTCTGCACCACCGGCACGCCGGTGCGCCGGGCCGCGGCGAGCCCGGCCAGTCCGCTCATCCAGAAGTGCGCGTGCACGACCTCGGGCTGCCAGTCGCCGCTGCGCCACCGGTCGGTCAGCCAGTCGGAGAACGCCGGCATGTACGGCAGCAGGTCGTCCTTGGCCACCGGCTCGGCCGGGCCGGCGGGCACGTGCACCACCTCGTACCCGTCCGGGGCGCGGACGGTCACCGGCAGGTCCACCGCGTCGAGCCGGGTGTAGACCCGGACGTCGTGACCGGCGGCCGCGAGCGCGGCGGAGAGCTCGGCGACATGCGTGTTCTGGCCACCGGCGTCCTCCCCGCCGAGGACGGCGAGCGGGCTGGCGTGTTCCGAGATCATCGCGATGCGCATACTTCCTCCTCCAGCAGCCGGTCCCAGTCGGCGAGGAATCGCTCCAGGCCGTAGCGGTCGCGGGCGGCGGCCCGGGCCGCGGCGCCCGCCCGGCGGGCGGCCGCCGGGTCGTCCAGCAGGCCCCGGGCGGCGTCGACCAGCACGTCGACCCGGGTGGAGAGCGCGCCGGCGTCCGGCGGCACGGCGTCCACCGCCTCGGTGGTGGCCAGGGCCACCACCGGCATGCCCATGGTCATCGCCTCGATCAGGCTGAGCCCGAGTGAGGTCCAGCGGCACAGGTGCAGGTAGGCGCGGCGCCGGGCCAGTTCGGCGTGCATGGCGTGCTGCGGCACGTCGTCGTGGCTGGTCAGGCGGTCCTCGGGCAGCCCGAGGTGGGCGGCGAGCCCGGCCACCTTCATGCCGTAGACGTCCAGCGGCGCCAGTGCGGCGAACCGGGCGAGCAGGTCGGTGCCGGTGACCCGCCAGCGGCGTACCGGCTCGTTGATGACCACGGCGAGGCGGTCGAGTTCGCCGGTCCATTCGGTGGTGGGGGGGACGACGCCGTGTTCGATGACGGTGGTGCGGGTGGTGCCGTTGTCGTAGAAGAGTTCGTTGAAGTGGGTGACGTGGGTGAGCAGGAGGTCGTCGCGGTCGGCCATGGGGTGGCGGGTGTGGGGCACGTCGCCCTTGGGGGTGTTGTGTTCGACGTAGATCGCGGGCAGGTCGCGTCCGGGGCGGCGGCGCAGCCATTCGGTGGCCAGGTCGAGTTCTTCGGGGCGTTGCAGGATGACCAGGTCGACGTCGGTGTGGGCGAGGTCCTCGGGGGTGATCTCGAGGGCGTTGTCGGGCCAGGGGTAGGTGCGGGCGCGGCCGAGTCCGTAGGGGCCGCGGTCGGGGGTGACGGGTACCAGGTAGCGGTGTTTGCCGTGGACGAACGACGTGGTCCACGAGCCGTGCACGTGCCACAGCAGGATGTTCATCCGACCACCCCGCCGGGGACGGGCGCCGGCACGGCGGCGGGCACGCCGAGCAGTCGCAACGCCTCCAGCACCCGGCCCGGCTCGACCGCCGACAGACACGGGTGCCCGGGCACCGGGCAGGCGGTGGCCCGGGTGTCGCGGCAGGGCGCGGCGGCGTCGCCGAGGCGGACCGTGGGCACCCGGTAGGGCCCCCACTGCCCGAACGGGACGGTCGGCGCGAAGAGGCTGACCACCGGCACGCCCAGCGCCGCGGCCAGGTGCGCCGGGCCGGTGTTGCCGACCACCAGCGCGCCGGCCCCGGCGATCACGCCGGCCAGCTCGCCGAGTCCGGTACGCCCACCCAGGTCGACCCCGCCGGCCGCGGCGACCCGGGCGGTCAGCTCGCGTTCGTCCGGCCCGCCGGTGACCAGCACCCGGTGCCCGGCCGCGCCGAGCACCCGGACCACCCGGGTGGCGAGTTCCACCGGGCAGGCGCGGGTCTCCACCGAGGACCCCGGGTGCAGCACCACGTAGCCGGGCGGCCCGGCGGCGGCCGGCGCCGGCGGCAGCCGGTCGGTGCGCAGCCGGAGGCCGGGTTGGTCGTCGGGGGGCAGGGGGTAGCCGGCGGCGGCGGCGAGGGAGAGGGCGCGTTCGGGTTCGGGGACGCCGGCGGGGACGCGGTGGCGGACGTCGAGCAGGGCGCCGGGGTAGTCGTCGCTGATGGCGCTGATGTGGGCGATGCCGGCGAGGCGCAGCAGCAGGGCCAGGGGCAGGGGTGACTGGTGGAAGCTGGTGAAGATGACGGCGTCGTCGGCGCCGACGGCGGCGAGCCGGGCGGTGAGGGCCTGGATGGCGTCGGGGTCGACGGGTGGGGCGGGGGCGTCGATCCACGGCAGTGGCCATTCGATGATCTCGTCGACGCCGGGCAGCAGCTCGGCGGCGGCGCGGCCACGGGGGCCGCACAGGAGCACCACCCGGTCCGCGCCGGCCGCGACCGCGCGGATCCCGGGGCCGGTGACCAGCACGTCCCCGGCCGCGTCGCTGCGGACCACCAGCACGGTCCCCCGGGCCGCCCGACGCGCGGGCGCCGGGGCGGCCACCAGTCGCATCCGGGCCAGCACGGTGTCCACCGCGTCCGGCAGGTCGGCGGCGACCGTCGGCGCGGCGGCCACCTCGGCCGCCCGGGTGGCCGGCGTGGGCACCAGGACGCCGGCGGCGCCGGCCGCGGCGGCGGCGGACATGTCGGCGCCGATGTCCCCGATCAGCACGCAGCGGGTCGGCACGGTGCCGAGCGCCCGGGCGGCGTCATGCACCAGGCCGGGCGCGGGCTTGCGGCAGGCGCAGCGGTCCGCCTCCGCGTGCGGGCAGATCGCCCAGTGGTCGAACGGACCGAGCAGCTCCTCGACCCGGGCGTGGACCCGACGCATGTCCTCGGCGGTGAAACACCCCCGCGCCAACCCGGACTGGTTCGTCACCACGGCCAACCGCAACCCGGCCGCCCGCAACCGGTCCAACGCCTCCCGCGCCCCCGGCACCGGCCGCACCTTCTCCGGATCCCCGTTGTACGGCACGTCCTCCACCAGCGTGCCGTCCCGATCCAGCAGCACCGCGTCGTACAGGCCGGACGGGGGCCGGCCAGAACCCGGGCCAAACCCGGCTGACCTGCACTGATCCCGCTCGTGGTCCGGTTGCACGGGCGGCGGGTTCCCGAGCCCCCGAGGAGTAAACGTCACCTTCGGCGGAGCCCACCCCCGCGGCGCCGCACGGCCGGTCCACGCCTGCCACGCCCCGGCCCGGTGCGGCGATACCCGCCGCCCCGGAGAAGCTAACCCGTCCGCCGTTAGCGGCGGCCCCGGCAGGGGTACCGGACAGTGGTGGCAGTTGTGGAGAAAGTGATCGACGCACCCCCGGACCAGGTCTTCGAGGTGCTCGCCGACGGATGGACGTACAGCGACTGGGTGGTCGGCACCGCGCACGTGCGGGACGTGGACGACGACTGGCCGCGGGTCGGCAGCCGGTTGCACCACCGGGCCGGCCCCTGGCCGTTCTCGCTGCAGGACGCCTCCACCGTGCTGGAGTGCCGCGCGCCGCACCGGCTCGTGCTGCGGGCCGGGCTCTGGCCGGCGGGTGAGGCGATCGTGGCGTTCGTCCTGGAGCCGCTGGACGACGGGCGGACCCGGGTGACGATCGGCGAGGACTTCGCCGCCGGTCCGCTGCGCTGGGTGCGCACCAAGCTGAACGATCTGGTGCTGCACCAGCGGAACAAGGAGACGCTGGCCCGGCTGTCGGACATCGCCACGCGACAGCGGCCGGACCGGTGATCGGACGGTCGCGGGGCGTCTGTGCGGAGCCGGTCAGGTGGACTGGCTACCCTCTCTGGTGAACCTGTCGGCCGACCGAGGAAGTCCGTGATGATCGAACCCGTGCAGTTGCCCTCCCCGTGGGCGGACGCGCGCCTGACCGTCGTCGTTCCGACCTACAACGAGGCGGGCAACCTCCCGGTGCTGGTCGAGCGCCTCCTCGCGCTGCCGCTGCCGGGGCTGAAGGTGCTCGTCGCGGACGACAACTCCCCCGACGGCACCGGCGAGGTGGCCGACAAGCTGGCCATCGAGCACCCCGACCGGATCCTGGTGGTGCACCGTCCGGGCAAGGAGGGCCTCGGCCGGGCGTACGTGGACGGGATCAGCCGCGCGATCGAGGACGGCGCGGAGTTCGTCGCCCAGATGGACGCCGACCTGTCGCACCCGCCGGAGGCGTTGCCCGGCATGCTCGGCGCGCTGCTCTCCACCCAGGCGGCCGTGGTCATCGGCTCCCGCTACGTGCCCGGCGGCGAGCTGGACGAGAACTGGCCGCTCTACCGCCGCGCGCTCAGCGGCTGGGCGAACCTCTACGTGCACACGCTGCTGCGGGTGCGGATCCGGGACCTGACCGCCGGTTTCAAGATCTGGCGGGCGGACGCGCTGCGCGCCATCGGGCTGGACCGGGTGCAGTCCAACGGCTACAGCTTCCAGGTGGAGATGCACTACCTCGCCACGAAGCTCGGCCACACCATCCTGGAGGTGCCGATCCGCTTCGAGGAGCGCCGCGAGGGCGACTCGAAGATGACCACCGCCACCAAGATCGAGAGCGCGTTGATGCCGTTCAAGCTGCGCAGCCGGCACCGCAACCTCGACTCCTGACCGGCCCTCCGGCCCTCGCTCGCCGACAGATGCACGCCGCGTCACCGTGACGCGGCGTGCATCTTCGTATCTCGGGTGGACCGGCGCCTGCGCGGGTCAGCGGTAGACCGAGCGGTGGGCCGCGGCGATCGCCCGGGCGTACACGCCGCCGGTGACGGCCCGGTCGCGGGCCAGGGCCGCGCGGGCCGCGTTCGCGCCCGGCGCGCCGTGCACGCCGCCGCCCGGGTGCGCCGAGGCGCTGGCCAGGTAGAGCCGGTCCACCGGGGTGTCCGCCCGGCCCAGGCCGGGGATCGGCCGCAGGAAGAGCTGCTGGTACGCCGCCGCGGTGCCGCCGCCCAGCGCGCCGCCGACCAGGCTCGGCTCGGCCTCCTCCAGGTCGGCCGGACCGGCCACGTGCCGCCCGACGACGGACGCGCGGAAACCCGGCGCGGCCGCCTCCAGCACCTCCTCCATCCGGTCCACGTGCCCGGCGACGTCCTCGGCCCGCCAGTTCCGTCGGAACGGCAGGTGGGTGTAGGACCAGAGCGACTCGGTGCCCGGCGGTGAGTGGCTCGGGTCGGCCACCGTCATCTGGCCGACCAGCAGGAACGGGTCCGTCGGCACCTCACCGCGGGCCAGCGCGGCGGCGTACGTGGTGAGCCCGTCCAGGTCCGCGCCGAGATGCACGGTGCCGGCGCCGGCCAGCTCGCGGTTCTGCCACGGCATCGGCGCCGACAGCGCCCAGTCGACCTTGAGCGTGGAGCCGTCCCACCGGAAGTGCGCCAGGTCCTCCACCAGCCGGGGCGGCAGCGCCGCCGCGCCCACCAGGTCCAGGTAGAGCGCCGGGGCGGGGACGTCGGCGAGCACGGCACGTCGGGCGCGCCAGTCGGTCCCGCCGGCGGTCCGCACGCCCATCGCCCGCCCCCGCGCGGTGAGCACCCGCTCGACCCAGGCGCCGTACTCGATCCGACCGCCACGGGCGACGAGCCGGTCGACCAACGCGTCGGTGATCCGCTGCGCGCCGCCCACCGGCACCGGCCAGCCGACCTGCTGGCCGAGCATGGCGAGCAACCAGCCGTACACCCCCGAGCCGGCCTCCTCCGGGGACAGGTCGGTGTGCAGGGCGCAACCGGCCAGCAGCGCCGGCCCGCCCTCGCCGTCGAAGAGCTCCGCGCCGAGCTTGCGTACCGGGAGCACGAGCCGTCGGGCCAGCCGCAGCGCGCCGGCGACCCGGAGCCGGCGCAGCAGGCCCAGCCCGCCGCGCACCGGCGGGAACGGGCTGGTGATGGCGTCCAGCATCGGCTCGGCCACCTGGCACCAGTCCGCGTACGCGTGCCGCCAGCGCTCCCCGTCGCCTGCGGCGAACGTCTCCATCGACGCGGCCGTGCGGTCGAGATCGCGGTTGACCACCGCGGCCCGGCCGTCCGGGAGCAGATGCGCCAGCACGTCCGGCGCGTTGGTCCAGGACAGGCCGTGGCGCTCCAGGTCGAGCCCGCCCAGCACCGGGGAGGCGTAGCCGAGCGGATAGAACGAGCTGTAGAGGTCGCTCAGGTAGCCGGGTGCGGTCACCTGCGCCGAGCGCACCGCTCCGCCGGGCGCCTCGGTGGCCTCCAGCACGAGGACGTCCCAGCCCGCGTCGGCCAACAGATTCGCGGCCACCAGACCGTTGTGCCCGGCCCCGATGACGACGGCGTCGGCGGTCGAAATCATCCGATCCGCCTACCCGGCCGGTCACCGGGCGAAACGCGTTTGCCTCGCCCGGACCGGGGCATCCATGGCCGCATGTACACGGTTGCGCAGCTCATAGGTGGGGTGTGGGGCGCCGGTGGCGAGGGCGGCGAACTAGTCGTCCACGACCCGGCCGACGGATCGCCCGTGACCCGGGCGCCGGTGGCCACGGCGGACGAGGTGGCCAAGGCGGTCGAGGCCGCCCGGGGCGCCGCCGCGGAGTGGGCGGCCACCGCGCCGGCGGAACGGGCCGCCGCGCTGCACCGGGCGGCGGACGCGGTCGAGGCCGCCGCGGCGGAACTCGCCGAGGCGACCACCGCGGAGATGGGCAAGCCCCTGGACGACGCGCGGGGCGGCGTGGCGGCGGGCGTCGGCACGCTGCGACAGTACGCCGAGCTGGCGCCGGTGCGGGGCGGACGGACCCTGCACGGCAGCCACCCGGCGCTGGACTTCATGGCTCCCGAGCCGCGCGGCGTGGTCGCCGCGATCACCCCCTGGAACGACCCGGTGGCGGTCTCCTGCGGACTGCTCGGCGCGGCCCTGGTGACCGGAAACGTGGTGCTGCACAAGCCGAGCGAACGCACCCCGGCCACCGGGTGGCTGCTGGCCCGGGCGTTGGACTCGGCGTTGCCGGCCGGGGTGCTGTCGCTGCTCACCGGCGGCGCGGAGGTGGGCGCCGCGCTGGCCGGTCAGGAGCTGGACGTGGTGGCCCACGTCGGGTCCACCGCGACCGGCCGGGCGATCGCCGCGGCGGGCGCGCGCACCGGCGCGAAGGTGCTGCTGGAGAACGGCGGCAGCGACCCGCTGGTGGTGGACGCGGACGTCGACCCGGTCTGGGCGGCCGAGCAGGCGGCGCTGGGCTGCTTCGCCAACGCCGGCCAGATCTGCGTCGCGGTGGAGCGGATCTACGTGCACCGCGACGTCGCCGAGGACTTCGTCGACGCGCTGGTGGCCCGCGCCGAGGCGCTCGCCACCGGACCGGGCCGTGACCCGGACACGCAGCTCGGCCCGCTCGTGGACCGGCGGCACCGGGACCACGTGCACGGGCAGGTCACCGCCGCGGTGGCCGAGGGCGCCCGGGTGCGCACCGGCGGCACGATCCCGGACGGGCCGGGCGCGTTCTACCCGGCCACGGTGGTGGAGGGCTGCCGCCACGAGATGGCGCTGGTCCGCGAGGAGACGTTCGGCCCGGTCGCCCCGGTGGTGGTGGTCGACTCGTTCAGCGAGGGCCTGCGCTGCGCGGCCGACTCCCCGTACGGTCTGGCGGCCACCGTGCTGACCGGCTCGATGAGCCACGCCCAGCGGGCCTGGCGGGAACTGCCGGTCGGCACCGTCAAGGTCAACGCGGTGTTCGGCGGCGCGCCGGGCGGCGCGGCCCAGCCGCGCCGGGGCAGCGGCCAGGGCTTCGGGTACGGCCCGGAGCTGCTCGACGAGTTCAGCACGGTGAAGGTGGTGCACCTGGAGGCGCCGGGCGGCGGCCACTGGTGAGCCGACACCGACGAGCCCGGGACCTGCGCGGTCCCGGGCTCGACGTCGTACGGTGGCGGTTCAGCGACCGCCGCGCGCCTTGCGGGTGGCGGTGTCGTTGGCCTTCTCGATCGCCTTCACCAGCTCCGGCTTGGTCATCCGCGACCGGCCCCGCACGTCCAGCTTCTTCGCCACCTCCATGAGGTGGTCCTTGGTGGCGTTGGCGTCCACACCGCCGGCCGTGGGCGCGCGGCGGGCCGGTCCACCGCCGGCGGCCTGCTTGTCGCTCGGCCCCTTGCGGCCCTTCGGCTCCCAGTGGTCGCCGACCTTCTCGAACTCGTGCTTGACCGCGGCGAAGGCGGCGCGGTGCGCCCGCTCCCCCTCGCCGTACGTCTCGACCGCCGAGTCGTGCGTCTTCTCCCAGGTCCGCTGCGCCTTGGCCGGGGACCGCTTCAGCGTGCTGGGCAGCACCTCACGCCCGGGCATCTCGTCCACCTCCGTCTCGATCGGGTGTCCCCTGTCGTTCCCTCCCGCTCCGGGGACAAACCGGCGCGCGGTTTGTCGATTTCCGCGGTGGGGTACCGCCGGGCCACGTCCGGTGGCGCGGCCGGCGCGTGGAGGAGGCGGTCATGACGGCGACGACACCACCCGCGGTCGGTGACCGGCCCCGGTCCCGCTTCCCGCGACGCATCCGTCAACTGAACTGGCGCACCTGGCGGGGTGTGCTGGTGCGCAGCGGCCAGGGCTTCGTCAAGGACAACTGCGCCGACTGGGCGGCCGCGCTCACCTACTACGGGGTGCTGGCGCTCTTCCCGTCCACGGTCGTGGTGGTGGCGTTGGTCGGGCTGGTCTCCGACGGTCCGCGCACGGTGGACACCGTGATCGACCTGGCGCGCGAGATCGGGGCCGGCTCGGTGGTCGGCAACGACGCGTTCGTCGGCGTGGTGCGCAACGTGGTCGAGCAGCAGGGGTCGGCGAAGGTGCTGCTGAGCTTCGGTCTGCTCGGTGCGCTCTGGTCCGCCTCGGGCTTCATCGGCGCGTTCACCCGGGCCTCCAACGCGATCTACGGGGTCGAGGAGGGGCGGCCGTTCTACCGCCTGCGTCCGCTGCAGATCGGCATGGCCGCGATCACGCTGCTGCTGCTCGCGGTGGTGGCCACCGGGCTGATCGTCAGCGGCCCGGTCACCGACGCGGTGGGCGACCTGCTGCACGCCGGCGCCCTGGCCCGGACCCTGTGGTCGGTGACGAAGTGGCCGCTGCTGGCCCTGGTCGCGATGACGTTGCTGTCGCTGCTGTTCTGGATCGCGCCGAACGTGCGGCAGCCCCGCTTCCGCTGGCTCACCCCCGGCGGCGCGCTGGCGCTGCTGGTGTGGGTGGCGTCCTCCTTCGGCTTCGGTCTCTACGTGGCCAACTTCGGCTCCTACGACGTCACCTACGGCAGCCTCGGCGCGGTGATCGCGTTCCTGGTCTGGCTCTATCTGTCGAACTGCGCGTTGATGCTCGGCGTGCAGGTCAACGCGGAGCTGCAACGGGGCCGGGCGATGCAGGCCGGGGTGGACGAGCCGGACGAGCCGGTGCTGCCGCCGCGCGCGCCGGCCGACTGAGACCGGCCGCCCGGTTCCGCCCCGGGTGACCGGGTCCCCCGACCCGCGCCGGTTTACCGGCGATCCCCCGGGGCATGTCTGTGGGCATGGAACGTGGCAGCAGCAAGCACTCGCCCAGGGTCGACGATCAGATGAGCAGCGAGGTCAGCGGTCTCGTCCAGGGGCCGGGCACCGGGGGCTCGCGGGTCGACGAGTTCCGCGTCCCCGAGCCGGCCGGCGAGGACCAGCCCGAGGCCACCACGGCCCCGGCCGGAGAGCTGCGCACCGGCTCTCCGCAGGGGATGAGCTCCACGGACGTGGAGGCGCGCAGCCGCCTCGGCCGGTTCATCGCCATGGCGGCGCTGCCCGGCGACCGCGACACGCTGGTGGCCAACGCCCGGGAGAACGAGGCGCCCGCGGACGTCGTCGCGGCGCTGGAGAGCCTGCCGGAGGGCACGCGTTACCAGACGGTTTCCGAGGTGTGGGCCGCACTCGGGCACAAGAACGAGACGACGCGCTGGTGAGCGGACCGGCCCACGGTCCGCACCACGACACCGGCGGAACAGGAGGAACCCCGACATGAGCGGCGTTATGGAACACGTGGATGTGGACGTCCCGATCCGGACCGCGTACGACCAGTGGACCCAGTTCGAGGAGTTCCCGCACTTCATGGAGGGCGTGCAGGAGGTCCGGCAGCTCTCCGACACGATGACGCACTGGACCGTGGAGATCGCGGGGGTCAAGCGCGAGTTCGACGCCGAGATCACCGAGCAGCTGCCGGACGAGCGGGTCGCCTGGCGCTCCACCGGGGGCACCCAGCAGGCCGGCGTGGTGACCTTCCACCGCCTGGACGAGGGGCACACCCGGGTCACGCTGCAGATGGAGTTCGAGCCGCACGGCGTGGTCGAGCAGGCCGGCGACAAGCTGGGCGTGGTCGACCGCCGGGCCAAGGGCGACCTGGCGCGGTTCAAGACGTTCATCGAGCGGCGCGGTCAGGAGACCGGCGCCTGGCGCGGTGAGGTCGACCGGCCGACTCCCTGAGTCCCCGCTTCCCCCCCGTACCGAAGCTTCGATGGCCGCCGGCTCGCCCGGCGGCCATCACGCTGTCCGGCGGCCGTTTGCGATCATTCCGCCCGGGTACCGCAGGGGAATGACCGACAACGACCGCCACGTGTGGCGCGACGAGGACCGCACTCCCCTGCACGAGCTGGACCAGGCGATCGCCCGGTCGACGCTGGACGGCCAGGCCGACGACGCCACCGGCAACGACGCCGGCGAGGAGGCCGCGTTCGGCCACGGTCCCGAGGCGGTGGACCGGGGCGCCGGCCCGGAGGCCGAGCGGCGGGAGATGACCGACGCGGACCGGGCGTACCGGCCGTCGACCACCGGCCGGACCGGGCCGGACACCATGTGAGGCGCCGGCTCCGGGGGCCGGAAGCTACCCGGAGCCGGTCACCCTACGCTCGACCGAAACGACAAAAAGTGAGGTACGGGCGGTCGGGAAAACGGACAGCCCATCCAGAATCGGCCGAACGGCTGACGGCACTCCCCCCGTGGCGCGTAAGACTTTCGGGATGGATCAGGGCTCCGCTTTCCTCTCCACCCGTCAGCGCCGCCTCGCCTGGTTGGGCTTCCTGCTCGCCGCCGTCCAGGCTCCGGTCGCCGCGAAGTTCACCGACGACAGCTCCTGGCTCTTCAGCCTGGTGGTCGCGTTGATGGTCGCGACCGTGATCATCGCCGACGACGGCGCGCGCCGCCGTCCGGCCGACGCGCGCTCCTCGGACTGACTCCTCGTCACGCCGGGCGCGCCTCGTGCCCCGGCCGGCCCCGGCTACGGCGGCGCTCCTTCATCTCCGCCTCGTAGAGGTGCCGCCGGCCGCCGACCAGGTCGTCCCGGGCCTGCCGGTCCATCTCCCGGAACAGCGCGTAGTAGCCGTCGTCGAAATCCTCGACGATCTGGAAGGTCCACCGCCCGGCGATGACGTTGCGACCGAGCAGGTCGCGGTCGATCCGCTCGGCGAGGGCCGGGTGCCCGGCGGAGCGGAACAGCTCCACCGCGTCGTCCAGCATCAGGTCGGCGTGGCCGATCAGCTGGTGCAGTTCGTAGAGGTGGCCGCGGGCCCGCTCGACGCACTCCAGGGCCTCGCTGAGCTTGCCCAGCGCCTCGACCGTGGCGTCACTCACCCCGTCGGGGCGGCGGTGCGCCCGGTCCGGTCCGTCGTGCGGCTGTCCCATCCTGTTCCTCCACGGGCTCGCTGCGCCGTCCGCGCGGTTTCCTTGCCCCGGGACGGGCGGCTCAATCCCGCCGGACGACACCGCCGGTCACCCGGCCGATCCGGGCATCGGCCGGTCGGCCGAGGTCACCCCGCTCCCGCCGGGGCTAGCCTCGGTCACCATGCGCGTGCCGAACAACCGGGTCGCGACCCCCTCCGCGGCGGTGGCCGCACGGTCGACCCTCACCACGCTGACCACCGCCGTCGGCACCGCCGGGCTCGCCGCGGCCTTCGCGAACCCCGGGCTGCTCGCCGAGGTCGACCAGCACGCCGCCGGCGTACGCGACAGCCTGCACGGCGACCGCCGGCCGCTGAGCGTGGCGGCGCTCGCCGGCTATGCCGAGGGGCTGCGCGACGCGGCGACGGAGCACGGCTGGACGCCCCCGGAGGGGCCGGTCGACTGGTCGGCGCCGGGCTGGCTGCTCACCCGTCTGCTCGCGGTCTGCCTGCTGGCCCGCGGGTTGGACCCGCGACACCTGGCCTGAGGCACGGCGACGGGGTGTCCGCGATCGCCCCGCGAACACCCCGGTCATCCGCCTCCGTCAGCCGTTGGGCCGGCGGAACTGCTGCGTCTGGTCACCCGACTGCCCGGAGCGGTAGGTGCCCGCCCCCGACATCGACTCCGGCCCGGTCGGGGTCGGCTGTCCGCCCCGGTCGGCCATCTGCCGCTCGTAGTCGCCGCGACCCGCCTGCTGCGCCTGCCGCTGCTCCCGGAACGCCCGGGACTCCTCGGCGGCCCGGTGCAGCCAGCCGTCCCAGCGGTCCTGCATCGGCTTGATCAGACCACCGCCGACACCCACGATCAGGATGCCCGCCACGGTGGCGAGGAAGGCCACGAGCACCGGCGTGGTCACCGTGGTCGCGATGCCCACCTGGTTGAGCGCGGCGATGATGCCGAGCGCCAGGATGAAGACCGCGGTCACGTCGGCCAGCACCCGGCCGTACGAGAGCCCGCCGAGCGCGCCGGAGACCAGGTCCCGGACGGCGTTGGCGATGGCGGCGGCGATCACCACGATGACGATCGCCACGAAGGCCCGCGGCAGCCAGGACACCACCCCACGGATCAGGTCGCTGATCGCGTTGGGCCCCCACACCCCGAAGGCGAACTGCAGGGTGAACAGCAGGACCGCGTAGTAGGCCAGTCTGGCCAGGATGTCGCTGGCGTCGTACCTGGTGCGTTCGAGGGCGCGTTTGATCCCGCCGCGTTCCACGGCGCGGTCGAACCCGACCCGTTCCAGTGCCGCGTCCACGATTTTGAGGACGGCTCGGGCGATGAGCCAACCCACCACGAGGATCGCGATGAACGCGATGGCCCTCGGTACGAAGAGCAGCACCGACCTCCAGAAGTCGGTCCAGGCCGCACCGATGTCGACCTGACCGACCGCGAGGGTTTTCGGCATGATGTCCCTCCTGTCGCGTGAACTGCGCCGCCCGCATACCCGATGACCTCGGCAGCACGCCGAGCCGGACCCGGCCAATTTCCCGACATGCCTTGCCGAACCGGCCCTGACCTGCACTAACGTCCGACCACCCGAGGGCCGGGGGCAGCTCGGGCCACATGATCGGAACCGGACCGCCACGCTCCGGTTAGGCTGCGGTCATGCCAGGCACCGTCGGTCGGGTTCCCACGCCCTCCGTCCCCACTCCGGGAGCGCCCGCCGGCCCGGTCGCCACCGGGCCGGCCGCCGCGACCGCCCACCCGTGGGCCGCCACGCCGCTGGGCGCGCCGGAGAACTGGGACCCGGCCGTACGCGCCGTGATGGACGTGGTGCTGGACTCGCCGGTGCCGATGGCGCTGCTTCTCGGCGACGACCTCGTCCTGCACTACAACGAGGGGTACGCGGAGCTGATCGGCGACCGCCACCCGGGCGCGCTCGGCCGGCCGGCGGCGGAGGTGTTCGCCGAGGTGTGGCGGGAGGCCGGCGCCGGTGAGGCGCTGGAACGCGTCTACCGGCGGGGCGAACCCTTCCTGGAGCGGGAGGCGGTGCTGCCGGCCGACCGGCGGGGCGGGGGCCCGGCCGAGCCGGCCGTGTTCACCCGCGGCCACTCCCCGGTCCGCGACTCCACCGGCCGCATCGTCGGCGTGCTCACCGTGTCGGCGCAGACCACCCAGCTCACCCAGCAGCTGCAGAGCCTGAGCGACTTCGCCGCGGCGCTCTCCGGCACGCTCACGTTGGACGACGTGGCCCGGGTGACGCTGCGCTACTGCCTGCACTCGTTCGACGCCGACCGGGTCTCCCTCGCGGTGGACGAGGGCGCCGCGTGGCGGATGGTCCGGCGCATCCGGGGTGAGCTGCTCGACGAGGCCGACGAGCGACTCCCCCCGCTGTGGCGTCGGATCGGCGCCGACTCGGCGCTGCCGGCGGTGGTGACGGCGCGCAGCGGCGTGCCCTCGTTCGCCGCCGACGGGCAGCCCCTGCGCGACGTCGCGGCGGACCGGCACGACGAGAAGATCCGGGCGCTCGCCGCGCTGCCCCTGCGCTCCTCGGTGATCCGGGGCGCGCTCACCGTGGGCTACCAGGCGCCGCGGCCCTGGTCCCCGGCGGAGCGGGCGCTGCTCGCCGCGTCGGCCGAGCTGATCGGCCAGGCCGCCGAACGGGCCCGCCGGTTCGAGACCCAGCACGGCACCGCCCAACTGTTGCAGCGCAGCATGCTGCCCGAGCAGCTGCCCGACCTGCCCCGGCTGCGCATCGCCGCCCGCTACGAGCCGGGCGTCGACGGCAACGCCGCCGGCGGCGACTTCTACGACGCGTTCCTGCTGCCCTCCGGCGCGCTGGGCGTGGTCCTCGGCGACGTGGCCGGTCACGACGTGCAGGCCGCCGCCCGGATGGGTCAGGTACGCGCCGCGCTGCGCGCGCTCGCCCTGTCCGACTCCCGCCCGGACGCGGTGCTCGGCGGGCTGGACCGGCTGGTCGGGAGTCTCGGCACCGAGGGCGGCACGCACGAACTCTTCGTGACCGTGGTGTTCGGCGTGGTCGACGTGGACCGCGAGGTGCTCACGCTGAGCAGCGCCGGTCATCCCGCGCCGCTGATCCGGCGCGGCGGCCCCGACGCCGACGCCGAGTTCGTCGAGGTGCCACCCGGACCGCCGCTGGGCCTCGGCGGCCGGGCCCGGACGGTCACCGTGCCGTTCCGTCCCGGCGACACGCTGCTGCTCTACAGCGACGGGGTGGTGGAACGACGCTGGCAGGACCTGGCGAGCGGGCTGGCCGGGCTGGGCGCGGCGGTGAGCGCCGCGAGCAGTGGCGACCCCCGCGCGCTGTGCGCGGTCGCGACCGCCGCCGTGCCGGGCGCGACCGAGGACGACGTGGCCGTGCTGGCGGTGGAGCACGCGGTCCGGCCCAGCCGGTCGGCCGGCATGGAGGTGCCGGCCGAGCCGACCGCGCCGAGCCGGGTCCGGCACTGGCTGACCGCCCAGCTCACCGAGTGGCAGGTCCCCGAGGCGGTGGTCGGCGCGGCCGTGCTCTGCACCAGCGAGCTGACCACCAACGCGCTGCTGCACGCCGGCACCGCCGCCCGGGTGGAGATCGACCTCAGCGCGGAACGCCTGCTGGTCTCGGTCGCCGATTCCGGCACCCGGGGGCAGGTCACCCGGGCCCAGACCGACACGCTGAGCAGCCGTGGCCGTGGGCTCGGCCTGATCGAGGAGCTGAGCGACGCCTGGGGCACCGACCCGACGGTGCGGGGTTCGACGGTCTGGTTCGAGATCCTCATCCCCGGGAGCGGGTCACGCGTCGACGCCCCCGCGGCGGGGTAGGAGGCACCCCATGGCCGACGACACGCGCCGCGGCGTCCTCTTCGACGTGGACGGCACCCTGATCGACTCCACCTACCTGCACACGGTGAGCTGGTGGGAGGCGCTGCGTCAGGCCGACCACCGGGTGCCGATGGCCCGGATCCACCGGTCCATCGGCATGGGCTCGGACAAGCTCCTCGACCACCTGCTCGGCGCCGAACGGGACCGCGACGCCGACGGCCGCCTGCGCGACGCGCACGACGCGCTCTACGCCGAGTACTGGGAGCGGCTGGCGCCGTTGCCCCGGGCGCGGGAGCTGCTGCACGCCTGCGCGGAACGCGGGTTGCGGGTGGTGCTGGCCACCTCGGCGGCCGCGCACGAGGTGACCGCGTTGCGCGCCGCGCTGGACGCCGACGACGTGATCGACACGGTCACGTCCTCCGCCGACGCGCAGGAGAGCAAGCCGGCGCCGGACATCCTGGAGGCGGCGCTGGACCAGTCGGGGCTGACCGCCGACCGGGTGGTCTTCGTCGGCGACTCGGTCTGGGACGTGGCCGCCGCCGGCAAGCTGGACATCCCCTGCATCGGCCTGACCTGCGGCGGCACCGGCCGCGCCGAGCTGGCCGGCGCCGGGGCGGTGGCGGTGTACGAGGACCCGGCGGACCTGCTGGACGCCCTGCCCGACAGCGCGATCGGCACCCTCGGCTGAACCACCGCCGAACTCGACCGCACCGCCAGGCTTAGCCCGACCCCCGACGGGGCACTGCTGGCACCACCGCCCGGCCCACGGGCGACGGAAGGGTGGTGCCGTGGAACCGGTCGATGTCGCGTTCGCTCTGCTGGGCGTCGGTGCGCTGCTGGCGGGGATCCTGCCCCGGATGCTGGAGAAGCGGCCACTGTCCATGCCGATCGCGTTCCTCGGGCTGGGCATGCTGGTCTTCCTGCTGCCGACCGGGCTGCCCACGCCGGATCCGCTGCGCTCGCCGGAGTTGACCACCCACCTCACCGAGGTGGGGGTGATCGTCGCTCTGATGGGCGCCGGCCTGAAGATCGACCGGCCGTTGAGCTGGGCCCGCTGGTCGTCGACCTGGCGGCTGCTGGCCATCGCCATGCCGCTGTGCATCGCCGCCGTCGCGCTGCTCGGCTGGTGGTGGGCCGGCCTGGTGCCCGCGGCGGCGCTGCTGCTCGGCGCGGCGCTCGCCCCGACCGACCCGGTGCTCGCCTCGGACGTGCAGGTGGGCGAGCCGACCGACGCGGAGGACTCGGAGGACGAGGTGCGCTTCGCGCTCACCTCGGAGGCGGGCCTCAACGACGGCCTGGCCTTCCCATTCGTCTACGCCGCCATCGCGATCGCCACCACCAGCCTCGCCCCCTCGGACTGGCTGGTCCACTGGCTGAGTGTCGACGTGGTCTACAAGCTCGCCGTCGGCGTGGGCGGCGGGCTGCTGGTCGGCTGGTTGCTCGGCAAGCTGTTCTTCCGCGCCCCGAGCACGCTGCGGCTGGCCCGGCACTCCGAGGGCTTCCTCGCCCTGGCCGCGACGTTCCTCGCGTACGGGCTGGTCGAGGTGGTCGGCGGCTACGGCTTCCTGGCCGTGTTCGTGGCCGCGCGGGCGATCCGGGCCGCCGAGCGCACCCACGAGTTCCACTCCGTGCTGCACGACTTCGCGGAGCAGGTGGAACGACTGCTCACCGTGTTGTTGCTGCTGCTCTTCGGCGGCGCCGTGGTCACCGGTCTGCTCGCCCCGCTCACCTGGCCGGCGGCGCTGGTCGGGCTGGCCCTGGTGCTGGTGATCCGGCCGCTGGCCGGCTGGCTGTCGCTGCGGGGCGCCCCGGGCTGCGCCACCGAGCACTGGGTGATCTCGCTGTTCGGCATCCGCGGCGTCGGGTCGTTCTACTACCTGGCGTACGCCACCAGCAAGACCGACTTCCCGCAGGCGGAACTGCTCTGGGCCACCGTCGGCCTGGTGGTGGTGGTCTCGGTGGTGGTGCACGGCGTCGCCGCGACCCCGGTGATGCAGCTGCTGGACCGGGCCGGCGAGCGTACCCGCGACGGCGCGGAGGAGGGCCGGGCCGCGCAGCCGGTGCTCGACGGCGCCCGGGGCTGACCCGCCCGCATCAGCCGGCGCACAACCGGTCGGCGAGCGCGCGACCCAGGTCCCGGCCGGACCGCCAGGCGCTCTGCACCCGGGGCCGCCCGAACGCGTCGCCGGCCAGACCGATCCCGTCGGCGTCCAGGTGGTACGTCCCGCCCTCGGCCACCCGCACCGGCCGGGCGTACGTCCACCGGTGCACGTGGGTCGACGTGGCCGGCTCCGGCAGGCCGAGCAGGTCGCGCACCGCCTGTTCGACGGCCGGCCGGGCGGCGGTGGGTTGGAGCAGGTGCCCGGCGGCGAACTCGGCGGTGGTGTGCGCGACCAGCACCGGGGCCCCGTCGCCGCGCCGGTCGCCGTCGTCGCAGACCAGGCTCAGCACCGGGTGGTCGTTGACGAACGCGCCCCGGAAGTCGGGCCAGCGGCGGGACGGGAAGTGCAGCACGGCGGAGAGCGTGGACGCCCAGCGTTGCGCCGCCACCGCCCGGGTGGCCTCGGCGAACGCCGGGTCCAGCAGCAGGGCGGCCTGCGGCCCGGGCATGGCGAGCACCACCGCCTCGGCCGCCCGCCCGTCCACCCGGGGCCCCGGCTCGACGGTCATGACCAGCCGGTCGTGGGTCACCGGAAGGCCGGCGGCCAGGTGTTCGACGAGCGAGCGCAGCCCGCGCGGGGCGGCCCAGCGCACCGGGCCGGTCACCTCCTCGCGCCCGCGCGGCCCGTACGCGACCAGGGTGTCGGTCCACTCCCGCACCAGCCCGGCGGCCTGCCAGTCGGCGACCACGGCGGCGAAGTCCGGGTCGTCGACGGTGAAGTATGCGGCGCCCAGGTCGGCGGGGCGGCCGTCGAAGCGCCTGCTGGCCATCCGCCCGCCGGTCACCCGACCGCGCTCCCGGACCTCCACCGGCACGCCGGCGCGGACCAGCTCGGTCGCGCACGCCACCCCGGCGATCCCCGCGCCGACCACCACCACACCCGCCCGGTCCGCCGTCATGTCGTGATCGTAGGCGGCGAACGGCATGAACCGGCCGGCACGGGGGTAGTGGAACACCTGTTCGAGGAGAGGTGATCAGCATGACCGACCGCAACAACAACCCGGACGCCGCCGTCAAGGACCCGGACGACTGGGTGACCGGCGACGAGCCGCCGACCGCGGCCCAGGAGTCCTACCTGCACACCCTGGCCCAGGAGGCGGGCGAGCAGGTGCCGGACGGGCTGACCAAGGCCGAGGCGTCGCGCCGGATCGACGAGCTCCAGGCGGAGACCGGCCGGGGCCGCTGAGGTCAGCGCGGGGGCAGGCGGTGCAGCTCGACCCGGTCGAGCCGCCCCGCCGCCACCCGCGCGGTCAGATAGGTCGCGTACGGCTGGGCCCGCCGGTCGGTCGGCGAGCCCGGGTTGAGCAGACGCAGCCCGCCCGGCGCGACGCTGTCCCACGGGATGTGCGAGTGGCCGAACACCAGCACGTCGCGGTCGCCGTACGCGGCGGCGCAGCGCTCCTCGCGGCGGGTCTTCGGGCCGGTCTCGTGCACCACCGCGACCCGCAGCCCGTCCAGCTCGACCCGGGCCACCTCGGGCAGCCGGGCGCGCAGCGGCGGGCCGTCGTTGTTGCCGTACACGCCGACCAGCCGGCGGGACCGCGCCTCCAGGTCGTCCAGCAGCGACTCGTCCACCCAGTCGCCGGCGTGCAGCACCACGTCGGCCGCGTCGACCGCCGCCCACAGCGCGGCCGGCAGGTCCTTCGCCCGCTTCGGCACGTGGGTGTCCGCCATGATCACCAGCTCCATCCCCCCATCCTCCCCCACCCCTCGCCGCCGGGCCGCGATCAAGGAGTGCGACGACGCGAAGTCGTTGATCAAACCCCGGGGCCGGTGGGCCTAGGATGACGGGGTGGGCGAGGTCGGCGGGCTGCTGCGGGAGTGGCGGACCCGGCGGCGGCTCAGTCAGCTCGCGCTCGCCCACGAGGCGGAGATCTCCCCCCGGCACCTGAGCTTTCTGGAGACCGGGCGCTCCGCGCCCAGCCGGGAGATGGTGCTCCGGCTGGCCGAGCACCTGGACGTGCCGCTGCGCGACCGCGATCAGCTGCTGCTCGCCGCCGGCTACGCGCCGGTCTACCCCCGACGCGCCCTCGACTCCCCCGAGCTGAGCCGGGTCCGCGCGGCGGTCCGGCTGGTGCTGCGGGCGCACGAACCCTGGCCCGCGGTGGCGGTGGACCGACGGTGGCGGCTGGTCGACGGCAACGCGGCGGTGCCGGTGCTCACCGCCGGCGCGGCGCCGCACCTGCTGCGGCCGCCGGTGAACGCGCTGCGGCTGACCCTGCACCCGGACGGGCTGGCGCCCCGGGTGCTCAACCTCGGGCAGTGGCGGGCGCACCTGCTGGCCCGGCTGCGCCGGCAGGCGCAGCTCACCGCCGACCCCGACCTCACCGCGCTCCTCGACGAGCTGCGCGGATACCCGGGCGGGACCGACCCGGAGCCGGTCGAGCCGGGGCCGGGCGACGTGGTGGTGCCGCTGCGGCTGCGGCACGGCGACGGCGAGTTGACCCTGCTCAGCACGGTGTCCACGTTCGGCACCCCGCTCGACGTCACCGTGGAGGAGCTGTCCATCGAGACGTTCCTGCCCGGCGACGACGCCACCGCCGCCGCGTTGCGCGCCGCGACGCCGGGCGGAGCGCCGCTCAGGCGCCCTGACCCTGGTTCTGCATCAGGCCACCGTCCATGAAGTACGTCGACCCGGTGACGTAGTCGGCGTCGTCGCTGGCGAGGAAGACGGCCAGCTTGGCGATCTCGGACGGTTGCGCGGCCCGCTTCCAGGGGATGCTCTGCACCTGCTCCTCCAGATACTTCGGATCGTCGATCGCCTCCTGGTTGAACGGGGTGAGCACCATGCCCGGACCGATGTTGTTGACGTTCATCCGCATCGGCGCGACCTCCAGCGCCAGGCTCTTGGCGAACTCCAGCATCGCGCCCTTGCTGGTGTCGTAGTCGGCGCCGCCGGCCCGGGCCACCTCCTGGTGGATCGAGGTGATGTTGATGATCCGACCGCCGCCGCCCTGCTCCTTGCGGTGGCGCACGAAGCGCCGCGAGCAGAAGAACGTCCCGTAGACGTTGGTCCGGATGCACCGGTCCCACGTCTCGGTGTCCAGGTCGGCGACCGGGATGCCGGAGGCGTCCACACCGGCGTCGTTCATCAGCACGTCCAACCGGTCGAACTCGGCCAGCGCCTCGTCGAACATGGCCTCGACCTGGTGCTCGACGCTGATGTCGCCCTGCACCACCACGGCCCGGCGACCGACCTTCTCGATCTCGGCCCGGGTGTGGTTGGCCCCGGCGTGGTCGTGCAGGTAGTGCACCACCACGTCGGCGCCCTCCCGGCCGAACTCGATCGCGGTGGCCTGCCCGATGCCCGAGTCCGAGCCGGTGATCAGGGCGGTCTTCCCCGCCAGCCGTCCGGTCATCCGGTTGCTCCCTCCGTGTGGGCCGCGCCGGTCGGCACGGCCGCTCGTTCGCCGGCGCGTCGCGCCACGGCGTCGGTGATCCGGCCCGCGGCGATGATCAGGCCGATGTGCGAGAACGCCTGCGGGAAGTTGCCGACCTGCTCGCCGGTCGCCTGGTCGATCTGCTCGGCGTAGAGGCCGAGATCGTTGGCGCGGGCGGTGAGCTGCTCGAACATCTGCCGGGCCCGGTCGATCTCGCCCGCCTCGGCCCGGCAGGCGGCCAGCCAGAACGAGCAGATCACGAAGCCGGCCGGGTCGTCGTCCCAGCGACGCAGCAGCCCGTCCCGGGACAACCGGCGCTCCACCACGTCCATGGTGGCGCGCATCCGCGGGTCGTCGGCGGGCAGGAAGCCGACCAACGGCATGATCAGCACCGAGGCGTCCAGGTCGTCGGAGTCGAACGCGCCGGTGAACGCGCCGACCCGCTCGTTCCAGCCCCGGTCGAGCACCACCGCGCGCACCTCGTCGCGGGCGGCGGCCCACCGCGCCACGTCGGCGGGCTCGCCGATGCGCGGCCCGAACCGGACGGCCCGGTCCAGCGCGGTCCAGCACTCGACCTTCGACGAGACGTAGTGCCGCTCCGCGTCGCGCGCCTCCCACATGCCGGCGTCGGGCCGGTGCCAGTCGCGTACCGCCTGGTCGGCGAGGGTGTGCAGCAGGTGGCGGACCTCGGGCGACATCGGGTCGAGGTAGTGGCGCATCAACCAGGCCGCGTCGAGCACCTCGCCCAGCACGTCGTTCTGCCGCTGCCGCCAGGCGTCGTTGCCGACCAGCACCGGCCGGCTGCCGTCGTAGCCGGCGAGATGGTCGAGGTCGTGCTCGGTGAGGTCCCGCTCCCCCTCGACGCCGTACATGATCGGCACCGGGGCGTCGCCGATCCGGCCCATCGCCCGGGCCACCCAGGTGAACTGCCGGTCCGCCTCGTCCGGGCAGGCGGCCCGCCAGAGCGCCTGGAGGGTGAGGCTGAAGTCGCGGAGCCAGACGAAGCGGTAGTCGTAGTTGCGGTCCCCGCCGATCTGCTCCGGCAGCGAGGCGGTGGCCGCCGCGACGACCGCCCCGCTCGGCCCGTACGTCATGCCCTGCACCACCATCGCGCTGCGCCGGACCTGGTCGCGGTACTCGCCCCGGTAGTCGTGCAGGTCCGCCCAGGAGCGCCAGCCCGTGACCGCGTCGGCCACGACCCGCGCCGCGTCGGGCAGCTGCGGGTCGGTGCCGGAGTACGTCGGGGCGTACCCCAGGGTGAACCGGTGGGTGCTGCCGGCGCGGGCGGTGAACCGCCCGACGGCGGCCGCGTCGGTGAGGCTCAGCGGAACGTCGGCGCGCAGGTCCAGGCGGCACACGCCGGCCGCCGCGCTGATCACCCCGTCGCGTTCGACGAGGTAGGCGCGGACCCGGCCGTACTCGAAACGCGGCACGTAGTCGGTCCGCATCGGCACCTCGCCGCTGAGCCCCTCGACCACGCGGGCGAGCACGCGTGGCGGTCGCAGCCCGATCTCGTGGCCGCGCGCGCCGGGCTCCAGCGCCAGCGTGTCGGTGACGGCCACCGCGCCGGTCGAGGTGCTGAACACGGTACGCAGGACCAGCGTGTCGTCCAGATAGGAGCGGGTGCTGGTGAACTCGCCCTCGGGGCGGACGCTCCAGTACCCCGCGTCGCTGCCGAGCAGCCGGCCGAAGACCGACGGCGCGTCGAACCGGTGCGGGCACCACCAGTTGATCGCGCCGGCCCGGTCCACCAGCGCCGCGCTGCACCCGTCGGCGAGGAAGCCGTGCTCGCTGATCCGTCCGGTCCGCACGGTCGTGGCTACCCGCCCGGGCCGGAGCCATGCCTGGCCGCATCCGTGCCGTCGACCGCGTTACCGCCCGCCGCCGACGGGAACGCGGCGGGTTGACGAAGGAGGATGCTCATGACCAGACCCTCGACTCCGACCGCGGCCTGGCGACCCGGAATGCCGGGCGGCGACAACCTCCCGTCCGGCCCGGGCGGTCGCCCGACGCCGCCGAGCGGGGACGGGCACGGGCCGCAGGCCGGTGCGCCGACCGTCACGATCGGCTCGTACCCGGACTATCCGTCCGCCCAGCGCGTGGTGGACTATCTGGCCGACAACCGGTTCCCGGTGGAACGGACCTCGATCGTCGGCACGAACCTGACGCTGGTGGAGACCGTGATGGGGCGGCTCACCACGGGGCGGGCGGCCCTGCTGGGCGCCGGCACCGGCGCCTGGTTCGGCCTGTTCATCGGGTTGCTGTTCGGCATCTTCACCGCGGGCAACTGGTTGGCGGTGATCCTGGTCGGGCTGGTCATCGGCGCGATCTGGGGCGCCGTGTTCGGCGCGGTCGCGCACGCCATGACCGGTGGGCAGCGCGACTTCACCTCGGCCAGCTCGCTGCGGGCCGGCCAGTACGCGGTCACCGTGGAGGCGGAGGTGGCGGAGCAGGCGCGGCAGCTGCTGGGCCGGATGCACCTCACGCCGACCGGCGCCACCGCCCGCTGAGCGGCGCGACACGGCGAGGGAGGGCCCGCTGCGGGTCCTCCCTCTCGCGTCAGGCGTGGTACGCCCGCTCGCCGGCGCGCAGCGGCACGTCGACGCGGTTCTCCGGCGGGGCGAGCGGGCAGGCCCACCGGTCGTCGTAGGCGCAGCTGGGGTTGTAGAGGTAGTTCGCGTCCAACCGCACCCGGCCGCCGGGCAGCACCGTCAGGCCGCGACCGAACGTGCCCTTGACCGTGTCGGTGAGGTACCGGCCCCCGCCGTACGCCCCGTCGCCGCAGGTGGCGTCGCGCACCGGTAGGAACAGCCCACCCCCGTACGCCTCGATCCACCACAGCGTCAGCGGCCCCCAGGGGGTCTCGGCGACCGCCACCCGACGGTAGGAGACCACCCCGTCGGGGCCGCCGGTGTCGATGCTCAGCTCGCCCGAGGCGGGCCGCAGCGGCGCCTCGACCACGGCGTCCGGCTCGGGCGGGAACCAGCGCAGCCCGGTGAAGCCGGGCCGGTCGTCCGGCGGCACCGGGCTGCTCGGGTGGGTGCGGAACAGCTCGTCCCGGGCCGCCCGGAAGCCGTCCAGGTCCAGGTCCGAGAGGTAGAGCCGGGCCACCCGCTCCCGCCAGTCGAGCACGTCGAGATCGTCCATACCCCGAACCCTAGCCGGGTGGTCAGTTCAAATTTCGACGGATACCTCATGCCAGCTCTCTGACGCACGCCCCGCCGACCGTGGAGGGCACTTGTTTAAATTTTAAATAGTGCTACTGTTGCGGCATGACGGAGAGCCTGGACGCGGAGCGGACGGCCTGCTGGCGCGCGTACATCGAGTCGAGCCAGCGGCTGTTCACCCAGCTCGAGGACGACCTGCGCACGGACAGCGACCTCAGCTTCGCCGACTACCACGTGCTGGTGCTGCTCTCCGAGGCGCCCGGGCAGCGCCTGCGCATGGGTGAGCTGGCCGACCGGCTGGTCTTCTCGCCGAGCCGGCTGACCTACCAGATCACCACGATGCAGAAGCGCGGCCTGGTGGCCAAGGAGTCCTGCCCGGCCGACCGGCGCGGCAGCGAGGCCGTCCTCACCGCGACCGGGCTGCTGGCCCTGCGCGAGGCCGCGCCGCACCACCTGCGCTCCGTGCGCACCCACCTGATCGACGACCTCGACGACGCCGAGGTCGCCTGCCTCACCCGGGTCTTCGAGCGGCTCGGCCGGCGCCTGCGCGCCGACCGCACCGCGTCGTCCACCCCGGCCGACAACTAGGGAGCCCGCGATGCCCGCGATCACCGTCGACGACGTCCTCGTCCTGCCCCGCCTGCCGAAGCTGGACGAGTCCACCACCTACCGCCCGGTGCGCCGGGTCACCACCGCGCCCAGCGGCTACGAGGGCGAGGGCTTCCCGGTCCGCCGGGCCTTCGCCGGGGTCGCGATGACCGACCTGGACCCGTTCATCCACCTCGACCAGATGGGCGAGGTCGACTACGCGCCGGGCGAGCCGAAGGGCACCTCGTGGCACCCGCACCGGGGCTTCGAGACGGTGACCTACATGATCGACGGGATCATGGACCACCAGGACTCGACCGGTGGCGGCGGCACCATCACCGACGGCGACACCCAATGGATGACGGCCGGCAGCGGCCTGTTGCACATCGAGGCGCCGCCGGAGCACCTGGTGATGAGCGGCGGGCTGTTCCACGGCCTTCAGCTCTGGGTCAACCTGCCCCGGGTGGCCAAGATGAGCGCGCCCCGCTACCAGGACATCCGCGGCCGGGAGTCGGCGCTGCTGACCACGCCCGACGGCGGCGGCCTGATCCGGGTCATCGCCGGCGAGGTCGCCGGGCACCGCGGCCCGGGCTCGACGCACACGCCGATCACCATCGCGCACGTCACGTTGCAGCCCGGCGCGGAGCTGAGCCTGCCCTGGCGGCCGGACTTCAACGCGCTGGTCTACGTGCTGGCCGGCCGCGGCACGGTCGGCACCGACCGGCGGCCGATCCACCTCGGCCAGCTCGCCGTGCACGGGCCCGGCGACGCGCTGCGGATCACCGCCGACCGGACGCAGGACGGCAACACCCCGGCGCTGGAGCTCTACCTGATGGGCGGGCAGCCGATCCGCGAGCCGGTGGCCCACTACGGCCCGTTCGTGATGAACACCCGGGCCGAGCTGATCCAGGCGGTCGAGGACTTCCAGGCCGGCCGGCTCGGGGTGATCCCGACCGGGCGGGTGCCGCACAGCGACGGGCAGGGCGACCGGCCCTGACCTGCGACGGGCGCCCCGGTCCACCGGGGCGCCCGGGTGCGGTCTCAGGAGACGGCGAAGATCCCGGCCACGCCGAGGATCACCATCAACAGCACCGCCACCAGCGCACCCCGCTCCCCCTCCACCGCCTGGTCGCGGTCGTCGGTCACGGTGTTCGTCGTCTCGGCGGGCATGTCGGTGCCTCCTCGGTTTCGCGTTCCAGGGGTCCGGGGTACCCCAGGCGCGTGCCACCGCCGCCGACCTGCTGCGTCGTGGTGCGGGGCCCGACCGGGGGTCCTACCGTGTGAGGACGTCGTCGACCTCGGGAGGCTGGAACGTGACCCTGCGGGACTGGTTCCTCACCGCACAGGAACGCGCCAACCCAGGCTCAGAATTACCCGTCTGGACGAGCGGAAACCTCGCCGAGCCGTTGATTCACGGTGCCGCGTACTTCGACCGGCTGGTCCGGGAGGTGGAGGCGCTGACGGCCGGTGACCACCTGTTCTTCACCGACTGGCGGGGCGACCCGGACGAGCGGATGCGCCCGGACGGCCCCACGGTGGTGCAACTGTTCGCGCAGGCCGCCCAGCGCGGGGTGGTCGTCAAGGGCCTGCTGTGGCGCTCCCACCTCGACGCGCTCTCCTACAGCGAGGAGGAGAACCGCGACCTCAGCGAGGCCGTCTGCGCGGCCGGCGGCGAGGTGCTGCTCGACCAGCGGGTCCGACGCGGCGGCTCGCACCACCAGAAGCTCGTCGTGCTGCGCCATCCCGACGACCCGGGACGCGACATCGCGTTCGCCGGCGGCATCGACCTGTGCCACAGCCGGCGCGACGACGCGACCCACGCCGGCGATCCGCAGCCGGTGGCCATGTCCCCGCGCTACGGCACGACGCCGCCCTGGCACGACGTGCAGCTCGCGCTGCGCGGGCCGGTGGTCGGCGCGCTGGACACCACGTTCCGCGAGCGCTGGACCGACCCGATGCCGCTGGACTCGGAGAACCCGATGGCCTACCTGCGGGACCGGCTGCGCGGCTCGGACCTGCGCCCGGACCCGCTGCCCGACCAGCCCGCCGACCCGCCGCCCTGCGGGCCGCACCACGTGCAGGTGCTGCGCACCTACCCGGCGGTGCGTCCGCGCTACTCCTTCGCCCCGGACGGCGAGCGCACCGTCGCCCGCGGCTACACCAAGGCGGTACGCCGGGCGCGCCGGCTGATCTACCTGGAGGACCAGTACCTCTGGTCGAACGAGGTGGCTGAGCTGTTCGCCCAGGCGCTGCGCGAGCACCCGGACCTGCACCTGGTGGCGGTGGTTCCCCGGCACCCGGACGTCGACGGCCGGCTCGCGCTGCCGCCGAACATGGTGGGCCGGGAGCAGGCGCTGTCGCTCTGCCACCGGGCCGCCCCCGACCGGGTGCACGTGTTCGACGTCGAGAACCACGAGGGCACCCCGGTCTACGTGCACGCCAAGGTCTGCGTGGTGGACGACGTCTGGGCCAGCGTGGGCAGCGACAACTTCAACCGCCGCTCCTGGACCCACGACAGCGAGCTGTCCTGCGCGGTGCTGGACGACACCCACGACGAGCGGTCGCCGGCCGACCCGGCCGGGCTGGGCGACGGCGCCCGGGTCTTCGCCCGCGACCTGCGGCTGCGGCTCTGGCGGGAGCACCTGGACCGCGACCCCGACGGCGCGCAGGACGACGACCTGCTGGACCCGGCGGAGGCGGTGGCGGCGATCACCGCCGCGGCCGAGGAGCTGGACCGCTGGCACGCCGGTGGGCGGGTCGGCCCCCGACCGCCCGGCCGGTTGCGCCCGCACCGACCGGAGCGGCTGCCCTGGCGTACGCGCCTCTGGGCGCTGCCGGCGTACCGGCTGGTCTACGACCCGGACGGCAGGCCGCTGCGCGCCCGGCGCGCCGGCACCTGGTGAAGGTCCCCCGCCTCGTCCGGCACCTTCGGGCGGGCGGGATAGGCGAACGACACCCGGGGCGAGTAGAAGCCCCAGCAGACGTGCAGCGGGTTGGCCGGCCGGAGCGCGTAGACCGGGTGCTCCGGCGCCAGGAACTCCACCGACTCGACCTCGAACGGTGACACCGGCTCGGCCACGTAGGGGTAGTCGGTCACGATCAGCTCGCCGTCGCGGCGGGTGAGGTAGCGGTGGTGGCCGTTGTGCGCCTCGGTTCCGGTGTGCCCGACGCGGGCGGTGACCCGGATCAGCGGCCGGCCGTCGGCCCGGGTCTCCGCGGTGAGCCGTCCGCCGCGCACCTCCAGGTGGGTCTCGCCGTCGGTGGCCGGGGCGCCGCGGGCGGCGGCGTACTGCCGGACCCGGGGGCTGGAGGCCAGGTAGTGCGTCCACCAGCCGCCGGGGGTCTCGCCGTCCGGCGCGTCCATGTCCGCCAGCGAGACACCGAGGAAGGTGAGCGAGTAGGCGCCGAAGCCGGAGGTCTGGGTCCCGTCGTCGACCACGTACTGACAGAGGAAGACCTCCCGCTGCGGGTGCGCCCGGAGGCCGGCCGGCACCAGCGCCTCCGCCGCGCCGGGGTCCGCCGGGATCCAGCTGAACAGCAGCGTCGGGGCGTTGATGACGAGTTGCGGCGCGGCGGGATCGAGCACGGTGCCTCCGTAGACGTGTACCTACGGACGCTACGGGCGGTCCCGTTGGTGGGACAACGACGGAAAGGCGACACTTCGACCGACTGTCGGGTTCTGCGTTGACCGGTCGGATCGAGCGGGCCGACCGACCGGACATGGGCCGCCGGTGCGCGATATGCCCCGATCCAGGCCGTTGATACCCCGATAAGCCTTAAGTACATCATACTTTCGGCTAGATTTCTGTCCGCCGGTCAGGCTAAGGTGGCTTCCGAACGGACCAATTGAAGCTAAACCTAAGCGTCTCTTCTTTTTTCCCGCGGACGAGGTGCAGGGAGGACCACCATGACCGCCCACACGATCAGTGCTCCGGCGACATCCGCGCCGGCCGGCTCCGCGAAGCTCGACCCCCGTGCGCTCACCGACAGCGCCGCCGACCTGCTCGCCGCGATGGCCGCGCTGCCCGCGAACCACCCGTCGCGACCGGCCCTGCGCGACCGCGCCATCGAGGCCTGGCTGCCGCTGGCCAACCACCTCGCCCACCGCTACAGCGGGCGGGGCGAGCCCAACGACGACCTGGCGCAGACCGCCGCGATCGGCCTGATCAAGGCGATCGACAAGTTCGACCCGTCCCGCGGCGTCGACTTCGCCGGTTACGCCATCCCGACCATCATCGGCGAGCTGAAGCGGCACTTCCGCGACCGCACCTGGGACATCCGGGTGCCGCGCCGGCTCCAGGAGCTGCGGTTGGCGATCTCCGACGCCAACAGCACGCTGCTGCAGACCCTCGGCCGCTCGCCCACGGTCACCGACATCGCCGCCCACCTCAAGCTCACCGAGGAAGAGGTGCTGGAGGGCCTGGAGGGCGCCCGCGCCTACAACGCGGTGTCGCTGTCCACCCCGACCGGGGACGGCGAGCGCGCCACCGAGCTGGGCGACCTGCTCGGCGGCGAGGACGGCGAGTTCGAGCTGGCCGAGATGCGGGTCGCCCTCGGCCCGGCGTTGGCCACCCTCGACCAGCGCGAGCAGAAGATCCTCACGCTGCGCTTCTACGGCAACCTGACCCAGTCGCAGATCGCCGAGCAGATCGGCGTCTCGCAGATGCACGTGTCCCGGCTGCTGGCCCGGGCGCTGACCAAGCTGCGCGGGCAGCTCGACGGAACGTACTAGGGGGGTGGCGGCGGCCGGGTCGGCGGGCCCGGCGTCGCGAGCCACCCGGCCCGGTCGGCGATGCGCCGACCGGGCCGTTCCGCGTCCGGGCCGAGCCGGACCGGGCCGTTCCCGCGTCCGAGCCGAGCCGGGCCGTTCCCGCGTCCGAGCCGAGCCGTTCCGCGTCCGGGCCGAGCCGGGCCCGGGCCCCGAGGCATGTCCCGGCGCCGACGGCGCCGTGTCTGTCCGCAACTCCCCGGTCGACGGAGCGGCGCCCGGGGCACCAGCGCACGCCGCCTGTCGAGCTGAGTCGTTCGTGATATCGCCAGCCGCCACATCGCGCGCGGCCACCAGCCGCCTCCGCGCCCTCCGTCGATCATGGAGTTGTGGCACCTGACAATGCCCGTCAATCCGGGCGAACCGGGAGCCACAACTCCATGATCGGCGCGACCTGTCGACAGATGACCGCGCCGGCGACGGAGTGACGGTCGGTGACCGGGGACCGGACACGGCCGACGGTGTCGGGGCGGGGCAGCGCGGACCGTCCGGCGGCGGGGTGCGAGAGTGGGGCCGTGCTCGCCGACGTACCGCTCGACCTGCCGGTCCGACCGGTGCTGCCGGCGTTGGTCGAGGCGCTACGGGAGCGGGGCGCCGGCGTCCTGGTCGCGCCGCCGGGCACCGGCAAGACCACCACCGCGCCGCTCGCGGTCGCGGACGCGGTCGCCGGTCGGGTGGTGATCGCGCAACCCCGGCGGGTGGCCGCGCGCGCCGCCGCGCACCGGATGGCCGCGCTGCTCGGCGAGCGGGTCGGCGACCGGATCGGCTACGCCGTGCGCGGCGAGCGCCGGGGCGGCCCGCGTACCCGGGTCGAGGTCGTCACCACCGGCCTGCTGGTACGCCGGCTCCACCACGACCCGGAGCTGCCGGGGGTGGGCGCGGTGCTGCTCGACGAGTGCCACGAGCGGCAGCTCGACGCCGACCTGGCGCTGGCGTTCACCGTGGAGGCCCGGGCCACGCTCCGCCCCGACCTCTGGCTCCTCGCGATGTCGGCGACGCCGCGGGCCGACCGGTTCGCGGCACTGCTCGGCGGGGACGCCCCCGCGCCCGTGGTACGGGCGCGGGCCGCGCTGCACCCGGTGGAACGGGTCTGGGCGCCGCCGCCGCGTCCGGTGACCCCGCCCGGCGCCGGCCGGGTGGACCCGATGCTGCTGGACCACGTGGCCGCCACGGTCCGCCGGGCGTTACGCGAGCGGGACGGCGACGTGCTGGTCTTCCTGCCCGGCGCGGGCGAGATCGCGGCGGTCGCGGGCCGGCTGGGCGGCCTGCCCGACACCGTCGTCCTGCCACTGCACGGCCGGCTGCCCGGATCCGCCCAGGACGCCGCGCTCGCCCCGGCCCCGGACCGCCGCCGGGTGGTGCTGTCCACCGCGGTGGCGGAGAGCAGCCTGACCGTGCCCGGGGTACGGGTGGTGGTGGACGCCGGGCTGAGCCGGGTGCCCCGCACCGATCTGGCCCGTGGGCTGGGCGCGCTGGTCACCGTGCCGGTGTCCCGGGCGGCCGCCACCCAGCGTGCCGGACGGGCCGGGCGGGAGGCACCGGGCGCGGTCTACCGCTGCTGGTCGGAGGCGACGCACGCCCGGCTCGCCCCGCAGCCGGAGCCGGAGATCGCCACCGCCGACCTGACCGGGTTCGCGCTGGAGCTGGCAGCCTGGGGCGCGCCGGACGGCACCGGTCTGGCGCTGCCCGACCCCCCGCCGCCGGCCGCGCTCACCGTGGCGCGGGAGACGCTGACCACGCTCGGCGCGGTGGACGCCGACGGCCGGATCACCGCGCGGGGCCGGGCGGTCGCGGCGGTCGGCACCCATCCCCGGCTGGCGCGGGCGCTGCTGGACGGCGCGTCCCGGGTCGGCGCGGACCGGGCCGCCGAGGTGGTGGCGGTGCTCGCCGAGGAGACCCTGGGCGGCGCGGGTGACGACCTGCCGGCCCGGTGGCGCCGGCTGCGCGCCGGCGCGGACCCGGCCGCCACCGCCCGCTGGCGGACCGAGGTACGCCGGCTGCGCGCCGCCCTGCCCGCCGGCGGTCCGCAACGCGAACGGCTGCCCGACGATCTGGCCGCGGGGCTGCTGGCCGGTCTGGCGTACCCGGAACGGCTGGCCCGGGCGCGGCGGGCCGGCGGGACCGCGTACCTGATGGCCGGCGGGACCGCCGCGGAGCTGGCGGCCGGGTCGGGGCTGACCGGGTCGTCGTGGCTCGCCGTCGCGGTGGCCGACCGCTCCCCCGGCGCGCCGACCGCGCGGGTACGGCTGGCCGCGCCGATCGACGAGGCGACCGCGCGGGAGGCCGGCGCGGGGCTGCTGCGCACCGACCGGGAGGTCGTCTGGTCCGCCGGGGACGTGGTGGCCCGGGAGGTCGTCCGCCTCGGCGCCGTCGAGCTGGTCGAGCGGCCGCTGACCGCGCCGGACCCGGAGCTGGTCACCGCGGCGGTGCGCGACGGCCTGCGGCAGGAGGGCCTCGACCTGCTCGGCTGGTCGCCCGAGGCGACGGCGCTGCGCCGCCGGCTGGCCTTCTGCCGGTCGGCGCTCGGCGACGACTGGCCGGACGTCTCCGACGTCGCGCTGCTCGACGCCGCGCCGCTCTGGCTCGGGCCGGAACTGGGCCGGGTCCGCCGCCGGGGCGACCTCGTGCGGGTCGACGTGGCGGCGGCGCTGCGTCGGCTGCTCGACTGGCGTCAGGCGGCCCGGCTGGACGAGCTGGCGCCGGAACGGCTGCCGGTGCCCAGCGGCTCGCGGATCCGGGTCGACTACACCGATCCGGCCGCCCCGGTGCTGGCGGTGAAGCTGCAGGAGACGTTCGGCTGGCGGGACGCGCCCCGGATCGCCGACGGCCGGGTGCCGGTGCTGCTGCACCTGCTCTCCCCCGCCGGGCGGCCGGTGGCGGTCACCGCGGACCTGGCCTCGTTCTGGCGGACCGGGTATCCGCAGGTGCGGGCGGAACTGCGCGGACGCTACCCGCGTCACCCGTGGCCGGAGGACCCGACCACGGCGGAGCCGACCCGGCGGGCCAGCCCGCGCCGGCGCTAGGCGCGGTCACTCCTCGACGACGTCGGCGATCACCACGGTGATGTTGTCCGGACCGCCGGCGCGCAGCGCGAGGTCGATGAGCCGGGCCGCGCAGGCGTCCCGGTCCAGGCCCTCGCCGAGCACCTCGGTGAGCGTGTCGGCGCGAACCACGTTGGAGAGGCCGTCGCTGCACAGCAGCCAGCGGTCGCCGGCTCGGGGCACCATGGTCGCGTACGTCGGGGAGACCTGGTCGCCCTGCAACGCCTGGGTCACCACGGCGCGCCGGGGGTGGCTGCTCGCCTGCTCGGCGGTGATCACACCCTGGTCGACGAGCATCTGCACGAACGTGTCGTCGCGGGTGACCTGCTTGAGCACGCCCTCGCGGAACAGGTAGGCCCGGGAGTCACCGACGTGCGCCAGCGCCAGGCAGCTACCGGTGCGGGCGAACAGCAGCGCGGTCAGCGTGGTGCCCATGCCCTGACGCTCCGGGTCCTCCTCGACGGCCCGGCGGATCCCCTCGGTGGCCCGTTCGATGGCCCCCTGGAGCGCGGCGACCAGCGCGTCCTCCGGCGTCTCCACGTCCAGCGGGGCGATCGCGTCGATCGCGATGCGGCTGGCCAGGTCGCCGGCCGCCATGCCGCCCATGCCGTCGGCGACAGCGACCAGCCAGGCGCCCGCGTGCTGCGCGTCCTGGTTGCCGCTGCGGATCAGCCCACGGTCGCTCGCTCCGACGGAACGAAGCTTCAGGGTCATGGGTCGCAGCCTGCCAGG
The DNA here is from genome assembly GCF_900089585.1 of Micromonospora sediminicola. Taxonomy (NCBI): domain Bacteria; kingdom Bacillati; phylum Actinomycetota; class Actinomycetes; order Micromonosporales; family Micromonosporaceae; genus Micromonospora; species Micromonospora sediminicola. Next base: position 279,820 of record NZ_FLRH01000004.1, read on the forward strand.
TCGAGGGCTCGGTTGTCTCTAGGAGATCACCACCATCGTACGTGGCGTGGAGGACCCCCCTGCGCACGGGCGCGCGCGTGCCATCGGGTCGGATCGATTGACAGGGGCGGAACGCGATGGAAACATCGCCCTGATAGTGGGAGCGCTCCCAGCTCCCGTGCTCTCCTCCACCACCCCCGAGCACGGAAGGAACCCTCCGTGACCCGATCCCGTCGTCGGCTGGTCGCGCTCGCCGCGGCCACCACCCTGGCGCTCGCCGCCACCGCCGGCCCGGCCTCCGCCGAGGTGCCGCCGGACGCCCCCGAACAACTGCGCAACGGCGACTTCAGCGCCGGCGTGTCCCCCTGGTTCTCCTACGGCACCGGCGACCTGGCGGTCACCGACGGCCGGCTCTGCACCACCGTCGCCGCCGGCACGGCCAACCCCTGGGACGCCGGCATCGGCCAGGACGCGGTGCCGCTGATCTCCGGCGCCGAGTACGAGCTGTCCTTCGACGTCTCCGCGACCCCCGGCGCGGCCGTCAAGGCGGTGCTCCAGCTCGGCAGCGCCCCCTACACCACGTACGCCAGCGTCGACGCCACCGCCACCGGCACCGCGCGGCACGTCACCACCACCTTCACCTCCCCCGCCGACAACGCCGGCGCCCAGCTCATCTTCCAGATCGGCGGCAGCGCGCAGGCGCAGACGTTCTGCCTCGACAACGTCTCGCTGCGTGGCGGCGAGGCGGCCCCGCCGTACGAGCCGGACACCGGGCCGCGGGTCCGGGTGAACCAGGTCGGCTACCTGCCCGGCGGGCCGAAGCACGCCACCGTGGTCACCGAGGCCACCGGGGCGCTTCCCTGGCAGCTGAGGTCGGCCGGCGGTGCGGTGGTGGCCAGCGGCGAGACCACGCCGCGCGGCACCGACGCCGCCTCGGCGCAGAACGTGCAGACCGTCGACTTCTCCGCGTACCGCACGCCGGGCACCGGCTACACGCTCACCGTCGACGGCGAGACCAGCCACCCGTTCGACATCTCCGGCACGCTCTACGACCGGCTGCGCGCCGACTCGCTCCAGTTCTTCTACGCCCAGCGCAGCGGCATCGCGATCGACGGCGACCTGATCGGCGCCGAGTACGCCCGCCCCGCCGGCCACCTCGACGTCGCGCCCAACCAGGGCGACACCGACGTGCCCTGCCAGCCCGGCGTCTGCGACTACACGCTGGACGTGCGCGGCGGCTGGTACGACGCCGGCGACCACGGCAAGTACGTGGTCAACGGCGGCATCGCCACCTACCAGCTGCTCAACGCGTTCGAGCGGACCAAGACCGCGGAGACCGCCGACGGCGGCGCGGCCCTCGGTGACGCCACGCTGCGGGTGCCCGAGCGGGGCAACGCCGTGCCGGACGTGCTCGACGAGGCCCGCTGGGAGCTCGACTTCCTGCTGCGCATGCAGGTGCCGGCCGGCAAGCCGCTGGCCGGGATGGTGCACCACAAGATCCACGACAAGAACTGGACCGGCCTGCCGCTGGCCCCGCAGGACGACCCGCAGCCGCGCGAGCTGCACCCGCCGTCCACCGCCGCCACGCTCAACCTGGCCGCCGTGGCCGCGCAGTGCGCCCGGCTGTTCGCCCCGTACGACGCCACCTACGCGGCCCGCTGCGCCACGGCCGCGAAGACCGCGTACGCGGCGGCGAAGGCGCACCCGGCGATCTACGCCTCGGCCAGCGACGGCACCGGCGGCGGCGCGTACGACGACACGAACGTCACCGACGAGTTCTACTGGGCCGCGGTCGAGCTGTGGCTGAGCACCGGCGACAAGGCGTACCTGGCCGACGTCACCGCCTCGCCGCTGCACACCGCCGACGTCTTCACCCCGAACGGCGCGTTCGGCTGGCAGAGCGTGGCCGCGCTGGGCCGGCTCGAGCTGGCCACCGTGCCGAACACGCTGCCGGCCGCCGAGAAGACCCGGATCCGCGCCTCGGTGACCGCCGCCGCGGACCGCTACCTGGCCGCGCTCGCCGACCAGGCGTACGGGCTGCCGCTGCCCGGCACCGCCGACGCGTACGTCTGGGGCAGCAACAGCAACGTGGTGAACAACGCGATCGTGCTGGCCACCGCGTTCGACCTGAGCCGGGACGCGAAGTACCGGGACGGCGCGGTGCAGAGCGCCGACTACCTGTTCGGCCGCAACGCGCTGAACATGTCCTACGTGACCGGATGGGGTGAGCAGAACGCCCACAACCAGCACAGCCGGATCTTCGCCAACCAGTTGAACCCGGACCTGCCGAACCCGCCGGCCGGCTCGCTCGCCGGCGGCCCGAACGCCGCCCTCCAGGACCCGTACGCGGCGAACCTGCTCGCCGGGTGCGCGCCGATGTTCTGCTACGTCGACGACATCAACTCGTACGCGACCAACGAGGTGGCGATCAACTGGAACTCGGCGCTGGCCTGGCTCGCGTCGTTCCTGGCGGACCAGGGTGACGCCTCGGCCGTGCCGGCGCCCACCTGCGCGGTCACCTACAGCACCCACGGCAGCTGGCCGTCCGGCTTCACCACCCAGGTGACGGTGCGCAACACCGGCACGACGGCGGTGAACGGGTGGACGCTGCGGTGGGCCTTCACCGGCGGCCAGAAGGTCAGCCACGCCTGGTCGGCGGAGGTCGCCCAGACCGGCGCCACGGTCACCGCGAAGAACCTGTCGTGGAACGGGAAGCTCGCGCCCGGGGCGTCCACCACGTTCGGCCTGAACGGCACGGGTTCCGCGACCCCCAACCCCGACCCCACCCTGGTCACCCTGAACGGCAGGGCCTGCACCGTCTCCTGACCGACGCCCGTGCGGTGGTGGCGCCTGCCCGGCGTCACCACCGCACGGCCGGCGAACCGCCGGGTACGGTCCCGGCATGGCGTATCTGCTCCTGGCGCTGGCGATCACGGCCGAGGTGGTCGGCACCAGCCTGCTCAAGGCGAGCGACGGGTTCACCCGACTCTGGCCCACGGTCGGCCTGGTGGCCTGCTACCTGGCCGCGTTCGGGCTGCTCGCCCTCGTGGTCCGGGACGTCCCGGTCGGCGTGGCGTACGCGATCTGGTCCGGGCTGGGCACCGCCGCGATCATGGCGGTCGGGGCGGCGTTCCTGGGCGAGCCGCTCAGCGTGACGAAGGTGGTCGGGGCCGGTCTGGTCATCGCCGGCGTGGTGGTGCTCAACCTCGGCGGCGCGCACTAGGTGCGGGCCGGGTTCAGCCTCCGGCCGCGCGGAGCAGCCGGAGCTGGCCGATCTCGGCGGCGTTCTTCATCAACTCGGCGTTGACCCAGGCCACCAGGTGCGCCACCGTGAGCCCGGCGTCGGCCGGCCAGGGGTACGCGGACGGGCGGGCCAGGTCGGCCTCGGTGAGGCCGTCGAGGATGTCCGCCCACTCCGCCCGCAGCCCGCCCAGCCAGGAGACCGTCGCCGCGCCGGGCCCCGGCCACCGCACGTCCGCCCGTTCCCGTGCCGGTCGCTGCCGCAGATTGTCGACGGCCACCGACCACCACCAGCCGATGTGCCAGGTGAGCCAGGCGATGGTCGGCACGGGCACCGGATCCGGCTCGGTGTCCGCCCAGTCCGGAGACCATCCACCGGCCGGGTCGGCCCGCATCGTCCAGCACAGCGGAGCCGGCTCCCAGAGGAAGTCCGCCGGGTCGAGCCGGTCGAGGTGGTATTCGACAAGCGCCCAGGTCAGGTCGAACTGCCAGCGCGGCAGGGCCGGATCGGTGGGGACGGACACCGGGCGATGGTGGCACGACCGGGGTCGCCGGTCGACCGGTTAACCGTCCGGGAACTCGGGGTGGGCGGCGGCCCGCCGGACCATGTCGTCCCACTGGCGGGCGACCGCCGCCAGGTCGTCCCGTCGGCTCCGCTCGAACTCCGCCAGCTCTGGCGCGACGGCGCGCAGCGCGGCCTGCCCGGCCGGCCGGCGGCACCCGGCGTCCGACCCGCTCCCGCGCCACCAGCGCCACCCCGCTCCGGACGGTGTGTGTCCCGGACCGGGATGCGCCCATGGCATTCCACCGACGGCGTTGACGGACGGTGGGTGGAACACCGCGTCGCGGCAGGGACGACGATGCCGCAGAGCGCGATATACCGCTGAGTCATAAATATGACCAGGCGGTATATCGCACAACAATCATCGTTGCCCGCTGCCCGCGGCCACCGGGTCAGCCGACCGTCCGGCGCATCGCGACCCGGTCGGCCGGATCGAGCCCGAGCGCCGCCTCGACGACCAGCAGCCCCGACCAGCCCCGGCGTCAGTGCGGAGGCGTCCAGCTCGCGGAATCCGCAGCGCGCGTAGTACGGCCCGTTCCACGGCACCGACCGGAACGTGGTCAACGTCAGTGCCGGCAGCCGCTCCGCCGCCGCCCACCGCGCCACGTCGTCGAGCAGGCCCCGGCCGATCCCGCGCCGGGCGTAGGCCGGGTCGACGCTGAGCTGCTGCACGTGCGCCGCGCCGTCGACGAGGTCGACCAGCGCGAACGCGATCGGGCGGTCCGCCGCGTCGACCGCGACCCGCAGCCGGCCGGCGCGTTGCCCGGTGGCGAGCGCGTCCAGCGGCAGCGGCGGCATGTCGGCCACCCGGGTCATGCCGATCTCGCGGAACGGTGCGCCCGAGGCCACCTCGATCCGCTGCACCTCGGCCAGCTCGTCGGCCCGGGCGGTCCTGCTCACGTCCACGGGCCGACCCTGGCAGAGCGGGCCGGCCGAGGCGACCAGATTTCTCCGGACATGCCATCGTGCCGCGCTATGGCCCGAGCGCGACCTGCGCACCGGCACACCACGGACCTCTCCGGAGCCGGCCGGGCAGCGGGCAGCGGGCAGCGGGCAGCGGGCAGCGGGCAGCGGGCAGCGGGCAGCGGGCAGCGGGCAGCGGGCAGCGGGCAGCGGGCAGCGGGCAGCGGGCAGCGGGCAGCGGGCAGCGGGCAGCGGGCAGCGGGCAGCGATGATTGTTGGGCGATATACCGCCTGGTCATAATTATGACTCAGCGGTATATCGCACTCTGCGGCATCGTCGTCCCTGCCCCGACGCGGTGTTCCACCCACCGCCCGTCAACGCCATCAGTGGAACGCCACGGGTGCATTACGGCCCGGGACACGCCCACCGCGCTCCACCCACCGCCCAGCAACGCCGATCGACGGAACGCCATAGGTGCGTCGCGGCTGGGAGGACACCCGCCCCGCCCGGGCGTTCCGACGGCGGCCGGCCAGCACGCGCACGGTGTGACCGACCTCGCCTCGGGCGGGACTCCGACGCCGCGTCTTCGTGTCTAGCGTCGGGCCCATGACCCGCAGTCGACGCCACCCGGCCACCGAATCCCGCGCGGCAGCGCCCGTCGGGCACTGATGGGACGGGTCTCCCCGTTCCCGCCGCCCGGGCCGCTGCGCACTCTCGCGCTCGCCACGCTGGCCAACACGGTCGGCACCGGGCTGTGGCTGGCCGGCGGGGCGCTCTACCTGACCCGGGACGTGGGGCTCTCCCCGACGTCGGTGGGTGCGGGTCTGACCGTCGCCGGCCTGGTCGGGCTGACCGCCAGCGTGCCGCTGGGCGGCCTGGCGGACCGCTGGGACCCGCGTACGCTGCGGGCCGTGCTCCAGGTCTGCCAGGCGTTCGCCGCGGCCGCGTACCTGCTGGTCGACTCGCTCGCGATGTTCCTGGTGGTGGCGGTGCCGGAGGCGCTGCTGTCGGCCGGGAACCTGGCGGTGCGGGCGGCGCTCGTCGCCGCCGTCGGCGGCCCGGCCGGACGGGTGCACGCCTTCGCCACGCTGCGCGCGGTGGCCAACCTGGGCATCACCGCCGGCACCGCGCTGGCCGGGATCGCGCTGGCCGTGGACACCCACCGGGCGTACCAGGTCCTGGTGGTCGGCAACGTCGCCACCTATCTGCTCTCGGCGGCGCTGTTGCTGCGGGTGCCACGGCAGCGGGCCGGCGGCGGTGCGCGGCGGGTCACCGACGCGGCACGGCGCGGCGGGCCGTTGCGGGACGGCCGCTTTCTCGCGGTGAGCGGCGCGTCGGCGGTGCTCGGTACGCACCTGACCGTGCTCACCCTGGTCGTGCCGTTGTGGACGGTCGGCCGGGCCGGCGCGCCGCCCCCGGTGGTGTCGGCGGTGCTGCTGATCAACACGCTGCTCACCGTGCTGGTGGCGGTCCGGCTCAGCCGGGGCGCCGACACCGCCGCCCCGGCCGCCCGGAAGCTGCGCCGGGCCGGGCTGGTGCTGGCCGCGGCGACCCCGCTCTACGCGGCGACCGCCGGTCTGCCGGTGCTGCCGGCGGTCGGGCTGCTGCTGGTGGCCACCGCGGTGTGGACGGTGGGCGACCTGTGGCAGGGCGCGGCCGGCGCGGGGCTCGCCTACGACCTCGCGCCGCCGCACGCGATCGGCGCCTACCAGGGGGCGGACGGGCTGCTCGCCGGGCTGGCCCAGGCGCTCGGCCGTGGCCTGCTCACGCTGCTCGTGCTCGGTGGCGGCGCGGCGGGCTGGCTGGTGCTCGGCGCGCTGTTCGCCGCAGTCGGGCTGACCGCCCCGGCGCTGGCCCGACGCGCGGTGGCGAGCCGGCCGGCGCCCACCGGGGAGCCGGCCGCCGCCGGGCAGCCGGTCGCACCCGTGTAGCAGCATGGCGGGATGACCGACCAGCGGAGCATCACCATCCGTCCCGGCGGGCCGGACGACGCCCCCACCGTGCTGCGCCTGCTCGACAGCGCCACCGCGTGGCTGGTGGAGCGGGGCCGCACCGACCAGTGGGGCACCACGCCGGCCTCGACCGACCCCCGCCGGATCGACCAGGCCGCCGCGTGGGCCGGCGGGGGCGGCCTGCACCTCGCCGAGATCGACGGCACGGCGGCCGGCGCGCTGGTGGTGGGCGCGGCGACGGAGTACGTGCCGCCGCCCACCGAGCCGGAGCTGTACGTGAACCTGCTGGTCACCGACCGGGCGTACGCCGGTCGCGGGGTCGGCGCGCGGCTGCTGGCGCACGCGGCGGAGCTGGCCCGCGACCGTGGGGTCGGCCTGCTGCGGGTGGACTGCTTCCGGAGCCCGGACCGGGCGCTGGTGCGCTTCTACGAGGGGTGCGGCTTCACCGCCACCGACCCGTTCACGGTCGAGCGGCCGGGGCGGGCGCCGTGGCCCGGGCAGGTGCTGGCCCGCCGGGTCGGCTGAGTCAGCCGATCTCCTCGTCGACGAAGCACCAGCGCCACGACTCGCCCGGCTGCACCGACCGCATCACCGGGTGCCCGCTGCTCTCGAAGTGCTTCGAGGCGTGCTGGTAGGGCGACGAGTCGCAGCAACCCACGTGCCCGCAGCTCAGGCAGGCCCGCAGGTGCACCCAGTCGTCGTTGCCGATGGCGACGCAGTCGGGGCACTCGGTGGTGGTGCCCGGCTCGGCCCCGCCCGGCTCGGTCAGGTGCTGGCAGCTCATTCGTCGACCTCCTGTCGCAGCAGGGACTCTTCCAGATCCAGATCACGATAGGCGCGGGTGAGCACCTCCTCCGGGATCCGGCCGGAGTCGCGGGCGGCGCGGAACACCTCCCGCTCGGCGTCGATCATCTCCTGTCGCAGCCGCGCGTACGCCTGGGAGGGGGTCTCCCGCTCGGTGCCGCCGAGCCGTTCCCAGGCCACGTTGGCGCGGGACGTGGTCAGCCCGCGCAGGCGTTCCACCACGGCCTCCGGCGCGCCCCCGGCCAGCGCGTCCAGCCGTTCCCGGGCCGCCCGGCTGGCCTGCTGCTGCACCCCGGCGGCGGAGAGCGCGTCCTGCACCGGGTCGTCCGGCGGCAGCCGCAGCCGCCGGGCCAGCCACGGCAGCGTGGCGCCCTGGCCGACCAGGGTGGCCACGATCACCGCGAACGCCAGCCAGATCAACAGCGCCCGCGGGTAGGGCCGGTCGTCAGCGAGGGTGAGCGGCAGGCCCAGCGCGGCGGCCAGCGTCACCACGCCGCGCATGCCGGCCCAGCCGATGACGATCGGGAACCGCACCGGGGGCGCCGGGTCGCGCCGCCGTACCCGGGGCACCAGCCGGGCCAGGTAGGTGGCCGGGAAGACCCAGACGAACCGGGCCAGGAACACGGCCGCCAGCACCGCGACGGTGATCGCCGCCAGCGAGCCGACCGGCTCGTCGAGGTCGCGCAGCACCTCGGGCAGTTGCAGGCCGACCAGCAGGAACACCAGCCCTTCCAGCAGGAACTGGATCAGCCGCCAGAACGCGGTCACCTGGAGCCGGGAGGCGGCCGACATGAGCAGCGGCAGCTTGTGCCCGATGCCCAGGCCGGTGACCACCACCGCGACCACGCCGGAGGCGTGGATCTCCTCGGCGGCGAACACCACCGCGAATGGGATGATCAGCGACAGCGCGTTGTCCAGCACCGGGTCGGTGATGCGTTTGTGCAGGTAGCCGAAGACCACCACGCCGAGCAGCCCGACCAGGACACCGCCGCCGGTGGCGACCACCACCTCCCGGGCCACGTAGCCGAAGCTGACCCCGCCGGCACTGGCGGTGGCGGCGACGATCGCCACCCGCAGCAGCACCAGCGCGGTGGCGTCGTTGACCAGGCTCTCGCCCTCCAGGATGGTGACGACCCGCCGGGGCAGGCCGACCCGCCGGGCCACCGCGGTGGCGGCCACCGCGTCGGGCGGCGCCACCACCGCGCCGAGGGCCAGGCAGATCGCGTACGGCAGGTCGGGCAGGAACAGGTGCACCACGGTGCCCACCACGAACGCGGTGAAGATCACCAGTCCGACGGCGAGCAGCAGGATCGGCCGCAGGTTGAGCCGGAACGCCGGCACCGACGTGTTCACCGCCGCCACGTAGAGCAGCGGCGGCAGGATGCCGACCAGCACCAGGTCCGGGTCCAGCCGCACGTGCGGGACGAACGGCAGGAAGGACAGCGCGAGACCGAGCACGACCAGCAGGATCGGTGCGAGCAGCCCGAGTCGTCGGGCCAGCGCCGCGCCGAAGGTCGCGATCGCCAGGAAGACCACGACCTCGAACAGAGCTTCCATGGGGTCAGAGCCTAGGCGTCCGGCGGCCGGACCGTGATCACGCGCCCCCGCGCACCTTCGGCAGCACCTCCGCGCCGAACGCGTCGACGAACGCCCGCTGCTCCTGCCCGACGTGGTGCAGGGCGATCTGGTCGAAGCCCAGCGCCACGTACTCCTCCAGCCAGCCGACGTGCCGGCCCAGGTCGGCGGAGACGTTGACGGTCTCGGTGACCTTCGCCATCGGCACGTCGGCGCTGGCCACGTCGAAGTGCTCGGCGGTCTCCAGGTCCCAGCAGACCGGCGGGGCGAAGACGTTGCTGCGCCACTGCTCGTACGCGATCGCCTCGGCCTCGGCCTGCTCGGGCGCCCAGCTGACGTGCACCTGCAGGTGCAGCGGTCCGCGCCCGCCGGCGTCCCGGTAGGCGTCGATCATCTGGCGCAGGTGGTCCACCGGCGCGTTGACGGTGATCAGGCCGTCGGCCCACTGGGCGCACCAGCGGGCGGTGGCGACGCTGACCGCGGCCCCGACCAGCGCGGGCGGCTCCTCGGGCCGGGTCCACAGCTTCGCCCGGTCCACCGTGACCAGCCCGTCGTGGCTGACCTCCTCGCCGGCCAGCAACGCCCGGATCACGTCGACGCACTCGCGCAGCCGCGCGCTGCGCAGCTCCTTGCGCGGCCACACGTCGCCGGTGATGTGCTCGTTGCTGGCCTCGCCGGTGCCCAGGGCGGCCCAGAAGCGGCCCGGGTACATGGCGCCGAGCGTGCCGATGGCCTGCGCGATGATGGCCGGGTGGTAGCGCTGGCCCGGCGCGTTGACCACGCCGAACGACAGGTTCGTGGCCTGGAGCGCGGCGCCGAGCCAGGACCAGGCGAAGCCGGACTGGCCCTGCCGCTCGCTCCAGGGCGAGAAGTGGTCGGAGCACATCGCGGCGTCGAAGCCGGCGCGCTCGGCGTGGATCACCGCCTCCAGCAGCTTCGCCGGGTGGATCTGCTCGTGGGATGCGTGAAAGCCGAACGCCGTCATGGGCAGCACTCCTACCCATGACGGCGTCCGGCCAACCGTGACTACTCGGCGTGCGCGCCGGCGCCCGCGCCGGCCTCCCCCTCGCCGATCCAGACCGTCTTGGTGTTGCAGAACTCCCGCATGCCCAGGGCGGACAGCTCGCGGCCGTAGCCGGAGTTCTTCACGCCGCCGAACGGCAGCTCCGGGTAGGACGTGGTCATGCCGTTGATGAAGACGTTGCCGGCGTCCAGGTCCTCGGCGAAGCGTTCCTGTTCGGCCGGGTCCGTGGTCCAGGCGTTGGAGCCGAGGCCGAAGCTGGTGCCGTTGGCCACCTCGATCGCCTCGTCGTACGAGCCGACCCGGTAGAGGCCGGCCACCGGCCCGAACACCTCCTCGCCCCACATCCGCATCTCGGGCCGCAGGTCGGTGACCACGGTCGGCGGGTAGAACCAGCCGTCCCCGGCCGGCTTCTCGCCGCCGCACAGCACGGTGGCGCCCTGGTCGACGGCGTCGGTCACCTGCGCGTGCACCTCGTCCCGGCCGCGCTCGCTGGCCAGCGGGCCGACGTCGGTGTGGTCGTCCATCGGGTCGCCGACCCGCAGCGCCGCCATCCGGGCGGCGAACTTCTCGGCGAACGCGTCGAAGACGTCGGTGTGCACGATGAACCGCTTGGCGGCGATGCAGGACTGGCCGTTGTTCTGGCAGCGGGCGGTGGTGGCCACCTCGGCCGCCTTGTCCAGGTCGGCCGAGGGCATCACCACGAACGGGTCGCTGCCGCCCAGTTCCAGCACGGTCTTCTTGATCTCCCGGCCGGCGATCTGGGCGATGGACCGGCCGGCCGGCTCGCTGCCGGTGAGCGTGGCGGCGCGCACCCGCGGGTCGCTGAGGATCCGGTCCACCGCGTCGGAGCCGACGAGCAGGGTGGTGAACGCACCCTCGGGGAAACCGGCCCGGCGGAACACGTCCTCCAGGTAGAGGGCGGTCTGCGGCACGTTGGAGGCGTGCTTGAGCAGGCCGGTGTTGCCGGCCATCAGGGCCGGCGCGGCGAAGCGCATCACCTGCCAGAGCGGGAAGTTCCACGGCATCACCGCGAGCACCGGGCCGATCGGCTGGTAGCGCACGTACGCCCGCTTCGCCTTGACCGCGGCGGCGTCGGCCGGCTCGTCGGCGAGCATCCTCGGCGCGTTCTCGGCGTAGAAGCGGCAGGCGGTGGCGCACTTGGTCACCTCCGCCTTCGCGGCGGCGTACGTCTTGCCCATCTCGGTGGTCATCAGCCGGGCGGTTTCGTCCCGCTCGGCGTCGAGCAGGTCGGCGGCGGCCAGCAGCCACCGGGCGCGCTGCGCGATCGTGGTGTCCCGCAACTGCCGGTACGCGAGGTGGGCGCGCTCGATGGCGGCGTCGATCTGTTCGTCCGACATCGCGTCGTACGTCTTGAGCACCTGTCCGGTGGCGGGATTGGTGGTGGCGATGGGCATCTCGTACTCCTGTCACTCGAACAGTGAGTGCCGCACGCCCGGCTCCTCCCGGCGGCGGGCGGCGCGGCGGCGCTGGATCACGACCAGGTCGACCACGGCCACCACGGCGAGGAGCGCGCAGACGACGCCCAGCCAGGCCACGTCGGCGGCGAACGCGAGCACCGCGAAGACGGCCATCACCACCAGACCGAACAGGGCCAGCACGAGGCGCAGGTTGAGCGCGCTGTTCGCGTGGCCGACCGTGCCTCGGGCGCGGCGGGGCTGTGATCGGGTCATTCCTCCCGGCTACCCCGGCTCGGCCGGGGTTAACCGGTGGGGCGCGTGGTGGCGCCGCCGGGCCGGTGATCCGGGACACCCGGCGGGTACGCGGTGGATGGCGCCACCGGTCGGGTGCGTTACATCGGTCTGCCGGTACCGACGGAGATCCCGCGGCGGTGGAGAGGATGGGCATGACCACGACGCAGGCCGTACCCGTGACCGTCGCGGTCTCCCGGCGCGCCGACCCGGCGCGGACCGGTGAGATGGTGGCGTGGATGCGGGCCGGCACGGCGCTCGCGGAGAGTTTCCCCGGTTTCCTCGGCGCCGGCTTCGTCCGCAGCGCGCCCGGTTCCGCCGAGTGGCACGTGATGTACCGCTTCGCCGACGCCGACACGCTGCGCGGCTGGGAGGACTCGCCGCAGCGGCACTGGTGGTTGAGTTCGGCCCAGGGCATCGTCGAGCACACCCGGGTGGAACGCCGCACCGGCATCGAGGGCTGGTTCGACCCGCCGGTGGACCACGTGGTGGAGACGTTCGGCGAGGCCGAGCCGGTCGTGCCGGCCGCGCCTCCGCGCTGGAAGCAGGCGGTCACCATCTGGCTGGCGTTCTTCCCGCTCAGCCTCACCGCCACGCTGCTGACCGCGCGGTTCCTCGCCGACGTGCCGCTGGCCGGGCGGACGCTGCTGATGACGCTGGTGCTGACCCCGCTGATGACGTACCTGGTGCTGCCGCGCATCACCCGGGCGCTGCACTGGTGGCTGCACGGCCTGCCCACGCCGTGGCGCCGGTGAGTTCACGATCGGGTCACACCACACCCATGTGAACGACGGTCGTCGATGGCAGAAAGGCGACAGAGCCCCCGGACGGACGGTCGAGGCGCATAGGGTCGACGGGCCCGTTGGTGCCGCCGGACGGGGGACCTGAATGCCTCGACGTTGGATCGCCGCGCTGGCCTGCCTCGCGGCGCTGGTCGCGCTGGCCTGCGACGGCTCCGGCTCGGCGTCGCCCCGCCCGACCGACACGCCCCGCCCCGGCGACCCCCGGGTGCTGACCGCGCTCGGCGACTCGATCAGCACCGGCTTCGGTTCCTGCCTGGTGCTGGTGAGCTGCGAACGCCACTCCTGGTCGACCGGGGACAGCCTGCGGGTGGAGAGCGTCTACCGGCGGCTGCGGGCCGACGCGCCGGCGCTGCGGGCGTACAACCGGGCGGTGCCCGGCGCCCGCGCGGCGGGGCTGGCCGACCAGGCCCGGGCCGCGGTACGCGACAAGGCCGACCTGGTCACCGTGTTGATCGGGGCGAACGACGCCTGCCGGGACGACGTCGACGCGATGACGCCGACCGCCACCTTCCGGAACCAGGTCGACACCGCGCTGGCCGTGCTGCGCAAGGGCCGGCCGAAGGCGCGGGTGCTGGTGGTCAGCATCCCGGACCTGCACCGGCTCTGGCAGCTCGGGCACACCGAGCCCCGCGCGGTGCGGGCCTGGTCGCGGGGCGTCTGCCCGGCGCTGCTGGCCGACGCCACGTCGACCGCGCCCGCCGTGGTCGCCCGCCGGGCCCGGGTCCGGGAGCGGCTCGAGGCGTACGACGCGCAGCTGCGCGCCGCCTGCCGGGCCTACGGTTCGCGCTGCCGCTGGGACGGCGGCGCGGTCCACCGGCACCGGTTCGACCTGGACCAGGTCAACGCGCTGGACTGGTTCCACCCCAACGCCGCCGGGCAGGGCCGGCTGGCGGAGGTGGCCTGGAACGCCTCCCGCTGGAACGACTGACCGGCCCGACGGGCGGTCCGACCGTCGGTCAGGGTTGGCGCGGGCCGGGCAGTTGGCGGGGCCCGGCGTCGCGGTAGAGCGCCCGGGCCCGGTCGGCGAGTTCCCTGGTGGCCGAGGAGTTGGCCCAGGTGCCGAGCACGATGGCGGCGCCCGGGACGACCTTGGCGAACATCCGCTTGGCGGCGCGCACCCCGGCCATCCGGGCCAGCCGCACCCCGAGCTGGAGCATCACCCGGCCCAGCGCCCGGTCGCCGGCCGAGCCGAACAACGCGCCGGCCCGCTCCCGGCCGGCGGCCACGCCGAGCGCCAGCCGGGCGGTCGCGGCGACCTTGTGCACACGCTGGAGCACCAGCAGGTCCGTCGCCCGGTCGGTGTGCGTCGGGTCGGCGCCGTAGGCGGCGGCCACGTGCAGCACCAGCCGGGCCTGGGTCCAGGCCAGCACGCCGACGTCGATGACGGCGCCGGGCAGCCCGGCGGCGCCGGAGACCGCGCCGGAGAGCCGGGCGTGGTTGACGAACCGGCGGACCGCCTGGTCGGCCAGGTGCTCGGCCGGCACGTCCGGCCGCAGCGCCCGCTCCCGGGCGGCCCACTGCGCGGCCTCCGGGCCGAGCCGGCGCACCGCCTCCAGGGCCAGGTGCTCCGGCGCGTACTGCGGGTCCTCGCGCATCCGGTCCCAGAGCGGGGCCGGGGGCGCCTCGGGCGCGTCCACGGGCGGGCCTGGGGCGGCGTTGTGCTGCCCGTCGACGGGGGCGGGGTCGGTCACGGGGGGCTCCGAGGCTCGTCGGGCGGGGGTGGGCGGGTCAGCGCCGGCGCGTCGACGACAGCCGGGTGGCGATCTGCCGCAGCCGGGCCTGGTTCTCCGGCTTGGCCATCTCACGCCGGCCGCGGTCGACCAGCTGCTGGCCGCGCGGCGACCGCAGGAAGGCGGTGATCCGTTGCATCAGCGACATGACGTCCTCCTGTCCGCGGTCCCCATCATGTGTACCTGGAACCGGCAAGTCCCTGATACCCGGACCGGCCGTCCGGCAACCGTCCACACCGGTCAGCCCAGGATCTCCGCCACCACCTCGCCGGCCCGCCACTCGTGCTGCGCGTACGCGTCGGGGAACGCGGAGATCTGGACCGCCTGGGCGGCGACCGAGAGCGGCAGGTCCTGCCAGCCCGGGATCTCCTCCAGGGCGGAGAGGAACGCCTTGGTCGCGTACTCGGGGTCCATCAGCTCGGCGACGGTGCCCCAGCCGCTGCTCGGCCGCTGCTGGAACAGCCCGACCGAGTCGTGGTCCCAGCCGATGGCCTGGTGCGGGTACTCCTGCGACTCGGGCAGCACACCGCTGGCGTAGTTCAGCAGGGTGCTCTCCTGCATGGCGGTGGCCACCGCGATGACCAGCGCCCGGCGCGGCACGCCCATCTCCCGGCCGGCCCGCACGATCTGGGTGGCGTTGTCCATCTGGGCGCGGGTCAGGCCGGCGACCGGAACGATCCGCCGCGGCTTCGGCTTCGGCTTGGCCTTCGGCTTCGCCTTGGCCGTGACGGTCGGGGAAGGGGTGGCGCTCGGTGTGGTCGGCGCGGTGCTCGGGCGGGCCATGCCGCGCGAGGCGGCGTCCACCGCCGCCCGCTCGGCGGCCTCGGCGGTGGGGGCCGGGGACGCGGCGCGCTCGGGGGCGCCGAAGCCCACCTGGCTGACGCCGACCAGGCCGAGGCAGCAGGCCGCGCCGGTGGCGACCGCGAGCCTGGTCCGGCCGGGCCGGGGGGCCACGGGGGTGCGCAGGGCCCGGAAACGGGTACGCCAGCTGCCGGTGGCCTCCGGCGGACAAGCGGTTGTCGGATCGGTCGAGGGGGTATCGTCCGAACGGTCAGCCGGGCGGCCGGGGCCGTTCGGGTCGTCGAGGGTGCCGTCGTCACGCATCCGACGAGGCTAGGCAGGGCAAACCGGGATCACCCAGGCCTAATGGGTGGCCCTCGCCACACTTTGGTCCGGACCTGCCCGACATTGCCCCACACCACGCCTGGAGCAGGGTCAGAACCGGCGAACCGGACCAACCTCCGGTCCGCCGAGAGCCCGGGCGGCGCGGGCAGGAACCTCGCAGCCGCCCACCTCCCGGCCGATGATCCACTAACTCGTCCGTTCGGACGATACGGCGGTGGGCCGGCCGATCCGGGGCGTGGCCGAATTGTGATCACCAAACGGGCAGCGGACCGGTCCGTAACGGAATGGACCACACCCCCCGGTACGTTGGCCGAACCGGGGGCGCCGTGCGCACGGCGCTTCCGTACGCGTCGACAGGGAGGACCCCACCGGTGCTCGACCCACACGAGCTCTACGAACTCACCGACGAGCTGCCCGACCTCGGCCAGCCGGTGCTGATCCAGGCGCTCACCGGCTTCGTCGACGCCGGCAGCGCCTCCCGGCTGGCCCGGGAGCAGCTGCTCACCTCGCTGGACACCCGGGTGATCGCCCGCTTCGACGTCGACCAGCTCTTCGACTACCGCTCCCGCCGGCCTGTGATGACCTTCGTCGAGGACCACTGGGCCGACTACGACGCCCCGGCGCTGGAGCTGCACCTGCTGCACGACGACGACGAGACGCCGTTCCTCCTGCTCACCGGCCCCGAGCCGGACCTGCAGTGGGAGCGCTTCGTGGCCGCCGTCGCCGGCCTGTCGGCCCGCCTCGACGTCCGGCTCACGGTCGGGCTCAACTCGATCCCGATGGCCGTACCGCACACCCGGCCCAGCGGCGTCACCGCGCACGCCACCCGGCCGGAGCTGATCTCCGGACACGAGCCGTGGTTGCAGAAGGTGCAGGTACCGGCCAGCGTCGGCCACCTGCTGGAATACCGCCTCGGTGAGCAGGGCCGCGACGCCCTCGGCTTCGCCGCGCACGTGCCGCACTACGTCGCCCAGACCGAGTACCCGGCCGCCGCCGAGGCGCTGCTCGCCGCCGTGTCCCGGGGCACCGGCCTGCTGCTGCCCCGCGACGGCCTGCGGACCGCCGCCGAGGTGGTCCGGGTGGAGATCGACCGCCAGGTCGCCCAGACCGAGGAGGCCGCCACGCTGGTCCAGGCCCTCGAGGAGCAGTACGACACGTTCGCCCGGGGGCGCGGCGAGAAGAGCCTGCTCGCCGCCGAGACCGGGCCGCTGCCCACGGCCGACGAGCTGGGCGCCGAGCTGGAGCGCTTCCTCGCCGAGCAGACCCACCCGGGCGACACCCCGGAGCGCTGACCCGGCGGGGCGGCCGGGGATGCGGCAGGCTGGGGACATGCGCCTGGCGACCTGGAACGTCAACTCGGTGAAGGCCCGCCTGCCCCGGCTGCTCGACTGGCTGGCCACCACGAAGCCCGACGTCGTCTGCCTGCAGGAGACGAAGTGCCCGGACGGGGCGTTCCCCGTCGCCGAGGTGGGCGAGCTGGGCTACGAGGTGGCCAGCCACAGCGACGGCCGGTGGAACGGGGTGGCCGTGCTGTCCCGGGTCGGGCTGGCCGACGTGGCGGTCGGGTTCCCCGGCGAGCCCGGCTTCCCCGAGCCGGAGGCCCGGGCCATCTCCGCCACCTGCGACGGCCTGCGGGTCTGGTCGGTGTACGTGCCCAACGGCCGCACCCCGGACGACCCGCACTACACGTACAAGCTGGCCTGGTTCGCCGCGCTGCGCGACGCCCTGGAGGCGGAGGTGGCCGCCGCCCTCCCGCTCGCCGTCTGCGGCGACTTCAACGTCGCCCCGACCGACGCCGACGTGTGGGACCCGGCCCTGTTCGCCACCTCCACCCACGTCACGCCGGCCGAGCGGGCCGCCCTGGCGGCGCTACGCGACCTGGGCCTGGAGGACGTGGTGCCGACCCCGATGAAGGGCCCGCACCCGTTCACCTACTGGGACTACCGGGCCGGGATGTTCCACCAGAACAAGGGCATGCGGATCGACCTGGTGTACGCGACCGCGCCGTTCGCCCGCGCGGTCCGCTCGGCGTACGTGGACCGGGAGGCCCGTAAGGGCAAGGGCCCCTCCGACCACGCCCCGATCGTGGTCGACGCCGACCTGGTGCCCGCGGTCGAGGCGTTCTGACCGGCGGGCCGCTCGCTAGGGTGGACGCATGGCAGTCGTGAAGATCAACGCGATCGACGTCCCGCCGGGCGCCGGCGCGGAGCTGGAGAAGCGGTTCGCGGCCCGGGCCGGCGCGGTGGAGAACTCCCCCGGTTTCCTGGGCTTCGAGCTGCTGCGCCCGGTGGCCGGGGAGAGCCGCTACTTCGTCTACACCAGGTGGGAGACGGAGGAGGACTACCAGGCCTGGGCCCAGGGACCGGCGCGGGCCGCGCACGCCGCCCCCGAGGGCGCCGAGCCCCGCAAGCCGGTCGCCACCGGCGCCACCCTCCTGGAGTTCGAGGTCGTCCACCAGGTCCCCCCGACCCCCTGACCCACCCAGGTCCCCCGGCCTGGCGGACCCAGCACCTCCCGGCCTCATCACGTCTCCGAGGCGCAGCGACAACCGCTCCGGCTCCGGCTCCGGCTCCGGCTCCGGCTCCACATCAGGCTGCGCCGACGGTTCGACTCCGTGGTGATATACCGCCTGGTCATAAATATGACTCAGCGGTATATCGCGCTCGGTCACACCGTCGTCCCGCCGGGAAACCGCTGCGGGTGGCGAGGCGGTCAGGGAACGCGGGAGGCGAAGACGATCACGTTGTCCTCGTAGCCGGTGCGGCCGCCGACCCACTCCCCGCCGCAGGTGATCAGGCGCAACTCCGACGGGCCCGAGTCGCCGTACACGCGGGCGGCCGGCAGGTTCGCCTTGTCGAAGTACTCGACGCTGTCGACCTTGAAGGTCACCACCGTGCGGTCCGACCGGGTCACCTGGATCCGGGCGCCCGGCTTCAGGCTGTGCAGCCGGTAGAACACGGCCGGACCGCTCTTGGTGTCGACGTGACCGACGATGATCGCCCGGCCCGGCTCGCCCGGGACCGCGCCCCGGTCGTACCAGCCGGTCTGGTTGTGCTCGGTCAGCGGCGGCACGTCCACCGAACCGTCCCGCGCCTGGCCGACCGGGGTGACCGGCGCGGTGACCTTGATGGCCGGCACGGCCAGGCGGACCGGCAGGCTGGCCGGTTTCCGGACCGGCGCCGGCGCGGGCGGCGGTTGGCTCGACCCGGCCGACGCGTCGGTCCAGTCGAACGGCCCGGCGGTCCGGCCGAGACCGGCGCCGGTGGCGAACACGCCGACCAGCACCAGCACCACGGCCAGCGGCTTCGACCAGGGACCGCGACCCCGGTCCCGCCCCGGCGGCGGGGCCGGCGCAGCGGAGACCGGCGGGCCGGAGGCCGGCGGGCCGGAGGCCGGCGGACCGGAGACCGGCGGGCCGGAGGGCCGGCCGCGTCCGGGCGGCGGGTCGGCCGGCGGTGGGGTCCAGGGGCGCGGCCCGGTGAGAGGCGCGGGCCCTGGTCGGCCTTCCGCCGGTGGCGGATTCCACGGCTGCGACCCGTCGGGGGGCGGGTTCCACGGCGGTGACGCGGCCGGCGGGGGGCTCCACGGCCGAGCAGGGGCCGCCGGACCGCCGACCGCCCGCGCACCGACGGCACCCGGGCCACCGGCGGGCTGGGCGGGGCCGGCCGCGGGCGGACCGAGGCCGGAACCCCGGCCGGTGGCGGGCGGCGCGGCGGCCGGTGGCAGGGCGAACAGCGCCCAGCCGGACAGCCGGGAGCGGCCGGGCGGCGGGACGGTGTGCTCGTCCATCGGACTCAGCGCCCGGCGGCGCCGCGGGCCTGCCGGCGGGACGCGGCCACGCCGAGCCCGGCGCCGACCATGGTCACGGCCAGCCCGATCGGCACCAGCAGGCCGCCGAGGCCAGGGCCGGCGGTGCCGCCGAAACCGGTCGCCGGGCCGCGGCTGGGGACGTGGCTGGGCTGGTGCGTGGGCCGGCGGGTCGGCTCGGCCCGCTTGACCACCTGGAGCATGGTGGACGCCGTCTCCCCGCCCGGGCACTCCAGCTTGACCCGGTAGTTGCCGGGCCGGGTGCGCTCGTTGACCATCGGCGAGGCGGTGAGCAGGCCGCGTTGCGGCTGCACCTGGATCCGGCCGAAGGCGTCGGAGACCACGATCGCCGGCACCGAGCTGTCGCGGCAGCTCGCCCGGATGCCGACCAGGTAGCCCGGCTGGACGGTGCCGGGCGTCACCTCGACGAAGATCACGTCGGCCGGGGGCGGCTGTCCCGGCACCGGCTCGGCGGCGCGCGGCGCGGCCTGGGCGGACGCCGCGCCGACCAGCGGGGCGGCGCACGCGGCGACCGCGACCAGCAGCGCCGCACGTCCCCTGACTGACCCCATGAACCCTCCCGGCGTACGGGATGAATCCTCTCACCCCCGGCCGCACATCACATCCGATCCGGGCCGCCGGTCGCGTAGGCTCGGGTCGCTGTGACCACCACCGACACCGCCACCGCCCGCATCCGGACCTTCCACCCGCGTCGCGGGCGGATGAGCGACCGGCAGCGCGACGCGCTGACCCGGCTCTGGCCCGCGTACGGCCTCCAGATCGCCGCCCTCGACGGGCCGTGCGATCCGACGACGCTGTTCGGGCGGCGGGCGCCGCTGGTGCTGGAGATCGGCTCCGGCATGGGCGACGCCACCGCCGCGATGGCGGCGGCCGACCGGGACCGACACTATCTGGCGGTCGAGGTCCACACGCCGGGAATCGCCAACCTGCTGGAGCTGGTCGAGCGGCACGGCCTGGACAACGTCCGGGTGGCCGAGGGTGACGCGTTGGACCTGGTCCGGGCCATGCCGGAGGGCTGTCTGGACGCGGTGCACGTCTACTTCCCGGACCCGTGGCCGAAGACCCGCCACCACAAGCGGCGGATCATCGCGCCGGCGCACGTGGCGCTGCTGCGGTCCCGGCTGGCGCCGGGCGGCACGCTGCACTGCGCCACCGACTGGGCCGAGTACGCCGAGTCGATGCGCGAGACGCTCACCGCCGACCCGGAGCTGGTCGACGTGCACGGCGGCTACGCGCCGCGTCCGGCGCACCGGCCGGTGACGAAGTTCGAGCGGCGCGCGCTGACCGCCGGCCGGGAGGTCTTCGACCTGATCCACCGGCGGCGCTGAGCCCGGTTGGCGCGGCGCGGTGTGACCCAGGCACGATGGGAGCCGCCATGACTCTCACCGCCGCGCTGCCGAAGACCGCCGACCCCGACACCCTCTACGACGCGTTCGCCTCCTGGGCGTCCGAGCGCGGCCTCGACCTCTATCCGCACCAGGAGGAGGCGGTCATCGAGATCGTCTCCGGCGCGAACGTGATCATGAATACGCCGACCGGCTCGGGCAAGAGCCTGGTGGCGATCGCGGCGCACTTCGCGGCCCTCGCCGACGACCGGACGACCTTCTACACCGCGCCGATCAAGGCGCTGGTCTCGGAGAAGTTCTTCGCGCTCTGCGAGGTGTTCGGCGCGGAGAACGTCGGCATGCTCACCGGCGACGCCAGTGTGAACGCCGACGCCCCGATCATCTGCTGCACCGCGGAGATCCTGGCCAACCTGGCGCTGCGCGAGGGTCGCCGGGCCGACGTCGGCCAGGTGATCATGGACGAGTTCCACTTCTACGCCGAGCCGGACCGGGGCTGGGCCTGGCAGGTGCCGCTGATCGAGCTGCCGCAGGCCCAGTTCGTGCTGATGTCCGCCACGCTCGGCGACACCACCCGCTTCGTCGACGACCTGACCCGGCGCACCGGCCGGCCGACCGCCGTCGTCCGCTCGGCCGAGCGGCCGGTCCCGCTGCTGTTCTCGTACGCGACCACGCCGCTGCACGAGACCCTCGAGGAGCTGCTGGAGACCAAGCAGGCCCCGGTGTACGTGGTGCACTTCACCCAGGCCGCCGCGCTGGAACGCGCGCAGGCGCTGATGAGCGTGAACGTCTGCACCCGCGCCGAGAAGGACATGATCGCCCAGGCGATCGGCAACTTCCGGTTCACCTCCGGCTTCGGCAAGACGCTGTCCCGGCTGGTCCGCCACGGCATCGGCGTGCACCACGCCGGCATGCTGCCGAAATACCGCCGCCTGGTGGAGACGCTCGCCCAGGCCGGGCTGCTCAAGGTCATCTGCGGCACGGACACGCTCGGCGTCGGCATCAACGTGCCGATCCGCACCGTGCTGTTCACCGGCCTGTCGAAGTACGACGGGGTGCGGACGCGCCTGCTCAAGGCCCGCGAGTTCCACCAGATCGCCGGCCGGGCCGGGCGGGCCGGGTTCGACACGCTGGGCCGGGTGGTGGTGCAGGCGCCCGAGCACGTGATCGAGAACGAGAAGGCGCTCGCCAAGGCCGGCGACGACCCGAAGAAGCGCCGCAAGGTGGTGAAGAAGAAGCCGCCGGAGGGCTCGATCGGCTGGGGCGAGCCGACGTTCCAGCGCCTGGTCGAGGCCGAGCCGGAGCCGCTGACGTCCAGCTTCCAGGTCAGCCACTCGATGCTGCTCAACGTGATCGGCCGCCCCGGCGACGCGTTCGCCTCGATGCGGCACCTGCTCACCGACAACCACGAGGACCCGGCCGCCCAGCGCCGGCACATCCGCCGGGCCATCGCCATCTACCGGGCGCTGCGGGCCGGCGGCGTGGTCGAGGAGCTGCCCGAGCCGGACGAGACCGGCCGGCGGGTGCGGCTCACCGTCGACCTCCAGCTCGACTTCGCGCTCAACCAGCCGCTGTCCCCGCTGGCGCTGGCCACCGTCGAGCTGCTCGACCGGGAGTCCCCGTCGTACGCGCTGGACGTGCTCAGCGTGATCGAGGCGATCCTCGACGACCCGCGGCAGATCCTCTCCGCGCAGCAGTTCAAGGCCCGCGGCGAGGCGGTCGCCGCGATGAAGGCCGAGGGCATCGAGTACGAGGCCCGCCTCGAACTGCTCGACGAGGTGACCTGGCCCAAGCCCCTGGCCGAGCTGCTGGAGGCCGCGTACGAGATGTACCGGCAGGGCCACCCCTGGGTGGCCGACCACCAGCTCTCCCCCAAGTCCGTGGTCCGGGACATGTACGAGCGGGCCATGACGTTCCCCGAGTACGTCCAGTTCTACGGCCTGTCCCGGTCCGAGGGCCTCGTCCTGCGCTACCTCGCCGACGCGTACAAGACGCTGCGGCAGACCGTGCCGGAGGACGCCAAGACCGAGGAGCTGGTCGACCTCATCGAGTGGCTGGGTGAGCTGGTCCGCCAGGTCGACTCCAGCCTGATCGACGAGTGGGAGCGGTTGCGCAACCCGTCCGACGTGGCCGAGGTGGCCGCCTCGCTGGACGACCGGCCGCCGGCGGTGACCCGCAACGCGCGGGCGTTCCGGGTGCTGGTGCGCAACGCGCTGTTCCGCCGGGTCGAGCTGGCCGCGCTGCGCCGCTGGGACCTGCTCGGCGAGCTGGACGCGGGCGACGGCTGGAACGCCGACGCGTGGGCGGACGCGCTGGAGCCGTACTTCGAGACGTACGACGGGATCGG
This sequence comes from Micromonospora sediminicola, assembly GCF_900089585.1. Lineage (NCBI taxonomy): Bacteria > Bacillati > Actinomycetota > Actinomycetes > Micromonosporales > Micromonosporaceae > Micromonospora > Micromonospora sediminicola. The sequence goes on from NZ_FLRH01000004.1 coordinate 302,745, forward strand.
GGTGGGGCCGGACGCGCGCGGGCCGGCGCTGCTCATGATCGAGCAGGGTCGGGAGCGGTGGACCGTGCGGCAGATCCTGGACGACCCGGACGGCGACCACGACTGGGGCATCAGCGCCGAGATCGACCTCGCCGCCTCGGACGAGACCGGCGTGGCGGTGGTCCGGATCACCGACGTCGGGCAACTGTAGGACTCCGCGAAAAAGGGCCGCCCGGGATGTCCGGGCGGCCCTTTTCGTACCCTGGGCGATGTCAGCCCCGTCGATTAGAATGTATGTACTAATCGAGCTGTTGACCTGGGAGGATGCTCGTGACCGCGCCCACCTCCGCCGCCCCTGTCACCCCCTACGCCACCCTCCTCGGGTTCACCCGCTACGTGGACCGTACCGGCCCCACGAAGGCCACCTTCGTCGGCGGCCTGCGTCGCCAGCGAGCGAGCCGGCACGGGTTCAACCCGCACGGCCAGTTCGTCAAGGCGCTCAAGGCCGACGTCGCGTTCCACACCGGCGGCACCCACCTCGCCCAGGTGGTCGACCTGGTCAAGCCGCGCTGGCGCCCGCTCTACGAGGCGCTCACGCCCGGCGCGACCCGCTGGCTGCACTCGCTCGGCGAGCCGGCCGGCGTCGACCTGGCCCAGACCCGCGACGCCCTGGCCATGCTGGGCGACCTACCCGTCAAGATCAACCCCCAGTTCGGCGTACGCTTCGCCGACGGCCGGGCCGAGGCGGTCCGGCTGCACTTCGACGAGGCGCCGCCGAGTGAGGAGGCGACGCTGGCCACGCTGCACCTGATGGCCCGGCACATGGACGCGGTGCTGCCGCACGCCGAGCCGGTGCTGGTCGACGTGCGTCGTGGCGAGGCGCACCGGATGCCCACCGACGTCAAGCCCGAGCAGATCGAGCAGTGGCTGGCCGGCGAGGCCGCCGCGTTCCGGGCGATCTGGTCCACCGCCGCCTGAGCGACGGTCGCCGGCGGGGCGGCCACTTCTCCGAGTGGTCGCCCCGTTGCTCCCCTTTCGGGAATATCTGGGGCATTCGCGAGGCAGGGTCGCGAAGCTCGGCTCATGACACTGCCCGATCGTCTTGCGCGGCGGCTGCCGGCTCCGCCGGTGCGCCACGCGCCGCGGGGCCCCGCGCGGGATCTGCCGTCGCGACCGGCGGCCACGCGCGGCCGGCTCATCCTGCTCGGGCCGGCGTTCGTGGCCGCGGTCGCCTACGTCGACCCGGGCAACTTCGCCACCAACTCCACCGCCGGCGCCCGCTACGGCTACCTGCTGGTGTGGGTCGTCGTGGCGGCGAACCTGGCCGCCATGCTGGTGCAGACGCTCACCGCCAAGCTCGGCCTGGCCACCGGCCGCAGCCTGCCCGAGCTGTGCCGGGACCACCTGCCCCGGCCGCTCAACCGGGCCATGTGGGCCCAGGCCGAGCTGGTCGCCATGGCCACCGACCTGGCCGAGGTGATCGGCGGTGCGGTGGCCCTGCACCTGCTCTTCGGCATCCCGCTGCTGCCCGGCGGCGTGATCGTCGGCACCGCCGCGTTCGCCGTGCTGGCGCTGCGGTCCCGCGGCTTCCGCACGTTCGAGATCGCCATCGCGGTGCTGCTCGGCGTGATCGTGCTGGCGTTCGCGGTCAACCTGGTCACCGCCGGGCCGGACCTGTCCGCCACCGCCGGCGGGCTGCTGCCCCGCACGGCGGGCACCGACAGCATGCTGCTCGCCGCCGGGATCCTCGGCGCGACCGTGATGCCGCACGTGATCTACGTGCACTCGGCGCTGACCCCGAACCGCATCCCCACCAGCGGCGAGGCGCAACGGCGGACGGTGGCGAGGGGCCTGCGGATCGACGTGCTGGTCGCGCTCGGCATCGCCGGCGGGGTCAACCTGGCCATGCTGCTGGTCGCGGCCACCAGCTTCCACGGCAGCGGCATTCCCGGCACCGACACGCTGGAGGGCGTGCACGCCGGGCTGGCCGGCACGCTCGGCGCCACCGCGGCGGTCGGCTTCGCCGTGGCCCTGCTGCTGTCCGGCCTCGCCTCGACCAGCGTCGGGACGTACGCCGGCGAGGTGATCATGCAGGGTTTCCTGCGCCGCCGGATCCCGCTGCTGGTGCGCCGGACGGTGACGCTGCTGCCCGCGCTGGCCGTGCTCGCGATCGGCGTCGACCCGACCCGGGCGCTGGTGCTGTCCCAGGTGGTGCTGAGCTTCGGCATCCCGTTCGCGCTGATCCCGGTGGTGGCCTTCACCCGCCGCCGCGACCTGATGGGCAGCCTGGTCAACCGCCCGGCCACCACGGCCGTCGCGGTGCTGATCACCGCGCTCGTGGTGGCGCTCAACGCGTTCCTGCTCTGGCAGCTGGTCGCCTGAACGCGACCGCGCCCGCCCGGGACGGATCCCGGGCGGGCGCGGTGGTGGCGCGAGGTCCTCAGGCGGCCAGGTACTTCTCCAGGTCGTCCAGGATCTTGTTGGCGGCGCCGACGCCGATGCCGGTCATCCACACCTCGTCGGAGACCACGTGCGCCTTGCCCGCCTTGACCGCGGACAGGCCCTGCCAGAGGCTGCCGGTGGTGACCTTGGCCTGCTCGGCGGCGGCCTTCTCGCCGTACGCCGTCACGAACACCACGTCGCCGTCGACCTCGTTGACCCGCTCGGCGCTGACCAGGTCGAAGCGCCGGTCCTCCTTGCCCTCCAGCAGCTGACGCTGCGGGCGGCCGAGGCCGGTGTCGCCGACCACGATGCCGGAGAACGAGTCCGGGCCGTACACCCGGATGTTGCCCGGGATGAAGCGCACGATGGAGATCTTCCGCGACGGGGCGTCGCCGAGCGTCGCGCCGAAGTCCTTCGCCCGCTTCTCGTACGTGGCCAGCAGGTCCTTGGCCTGCTGCTCCCGGCCGAGCGCCTGGCCGTCGAGGAGGAAGTTCTCCTTCCAGGTGATCCCGACCTTCTCCGTGAACACGGTCGGGGCGATGGCGGACAGCTCGTCGTAGAACTTCTCCTGGCGGAACTTGCTGCCGAGGATGAGGTCCGGCTTGAGCGCGTTGATCGCCTCCAGGTCGGGCTCGGTGAGCACGCCGACCTCCTTGATGCCGGCGAGCTTGTCCGCGCCGAAGTAGGTGGGCCAGCTCTTCGCCTCACCGGCGGTGGCCGCGCCGACCGGGGTGACGCCCAGGGACAGTGCGGTGTCGATCTTGTCGGTGTCGAGCACCACCACGCGCTTGGGCTCGGTGGGCACCTTGGTGGTGCCCATGGCGTGGGTGATCTCCCGGGTCTCCCCGGAGCCGGTGCCGGCGACGGGGTCGCTCTCCCCGCAGGCGGTGAGGCCCACCCCGAGGGCGAGGGCGGCGGTGAGTGCGGCGGCGAGACGACGCATCAGGTTCCTTTCCGTGGTGCGGGTGCGGGCCGGCGCGCTCAGGCGTCGCCGACGGGGGCGCCGGCCGCGGCCGGCGTGCCGGCCGGAGCGGCCGAGGTCTGGGTGAGGGCGGGCACCACCAGCGGGGCGCCGGTGACCGGGCAGGGCACGACCACGCAGTCGAGCCCGAAGACGTCGCGGACCAGGTCGGCGGTGAGGATCTCGCGCGGCGGGCCGGCGGCCACCACCGCGCCGTCGCGCATGGCGACGAGGTGGTCGGCGTAGCGGGCGGCCTGGTTGAGGTCGTGCAGCACGGCCACCACGGTCCGGCCCCGCTCGGCGCGCAGCCGGTGCAGCAGGTCCAGCACCTCCACCTGGTGGGCCAGGTCGAGGAAGGTGGTCGGCTCGTCCAGCAGCAGCGCGTCGGTGTCCTGGGCCAGCGTCATCGCGATCCAGACCCGCTGGCGCTGGCCGCCGGAGAGCGTGTCCACCGGGCGGTCCGCGAGCCCGGTCACGTCGGCCAGGCGCATCGCCTCGTCGACGGCCCGGCCGTCCTCGGTCGACCACTGCCGCCACCAGCGCTGGTACGGCTGCCGCCCACGCCCGACCAGGTCGGCCACGGTGATCCCCTCGGGCACCAGCGGGCTCTGCGGCAGCACGCCGAGCCGCCGGGCCACGTCCCGGGTGGGCAGGTCGCGGATCGCCGCGCCGTCGAGCAGCACCGCGCCGCGTCGCGGCGTGAGCAGCCGGGCCATGGTGCGCAGCAGGGTCGACTTGCCGCAGGCGTTCGGCCCGACGATCACCGTGAACGCGTCGGCCGGCAGGTCGAGCTCCAGCCCGTCCAGCACGGTCCGACCCTCGTAGCCGACGACCAGGTCGCGGGTGGACAGCAGCGCGGTCACGACCGCCTCCCTCGGGTGCGCAGCAGCACGAAGATCAGGTACGGGCCGCCGATGGCGGCGGTCAGCACACCGGCCGGCAGTTGGGTGGGCGCGAACAGCCGGCGCCCGGCCAGGTCGGCGAGGACCAGCAGCAGCGCGCCCACCAGGGCGGCGCACACCAGTGGCGGCCGTTCCGCGCGGATCAGCCGGCGGGCCACCTGCGGGGCGACCAGCGCCACGAAGTCCACGGCGCCGACCTGGGCGGTGACGGCGGCGGCGGCCAGCACGCCGGTGCCGGCCAACCCGATCCGGCGGGCCACCGGGCGCAGCCCGATCCCCCGCGCCGTGTCGTCGTCCAGGGCCGAGCTGCGCAGCGCCCAACCGGCCCAGAGCAGCACCGGCAGCAGCACCAGGAGGGTGCCGGCGATCCAGCCGGCCTCGGTCCAGCCCTTGCCGGCCAGGGTGCCGATCAGCCAGAGCTGGGCGCGCAGGCCGTCGATCGGGTCGGCGGTGAGCATCACCACCTCGGTGAGCGCCCGGAACGCGAACGCCACCGCCACGCCGGCCAGCACGAACCGCTGCGCGGCCAGGCCGTGCCGGGCGCCGAGCGCGAACACCAGGACGGCCGCGGCCAGCCCGCCGACCAGCGCCGCCGGTGCCACCAGGACCGCCGCCGCCCCGCCGGTCAGCGCCACGGTGGCGGCCAGCCCGGCGCCCTGGGTGACGCCGATGACGTCGGGGCTGGCCAGCGGGTTGCGGGCCACGCTCTGGATCAGGGTGCCGGCCACGCCGAACGCCGCGCCGGCCAGGGCCGCGAGCACCGCGCGGGGCAGTCGCAGGTCGCGCACCACGAGGTCGTACGGGGTGCCCGCACCGGACAGCGAGCGGACCACGTCGCCCGGCGCCACGTACGGCGTCCCCAGCGACAGGCTGAGCACCACCGCACCGCCGAGCAGCAGGAGAAGCACCCCCGCCACGACCACCGGCCGCCACCGGAACGGCACCGCCACCCCCCGAACCCGCAGCAGCGCCTTCCCCGCGAGCGCCCCACCCCGCTCCGGGCGATCTTGCACTTGCGACCCCTCGGGCGGGCGATTCGCCCGCTTCGCCGGGGCAGCAACCGCAAGATCGCGGAGAGGGGGGCGGGGGTGGGGGGCGGTCATGCGGTCACGACCTTGGCGCGGCGGACCAGGATCGCCAGCAGGGGGGCGCCCAGGAGGGCGGTGATGATGCCGGCGGGGATCTCGCCGGGCGGGGAGACCAGGCGACCGGTCACGTCGGCGGCCAGCACCAGGGCGGGACCGAGCAGCGCGGCGACCAGCAGCGTCCACCGGTGGTCGGCGCCGACCAGCGCCCGGGCCAGGTGCGGCACGGCCAGCCCGACGAACGCGATCGGGCCGGCGGCGGCCACCGCGGCGCCGGTGAGCAGCACACCGCCCCCGCCGGCGGCCAGCCGGACCAGGGCGACCCGGTGCCCCAGCCCCCGGGCGACGTCGTCGCCGAGGGCGAGCGCGTCCAGCCCACGGGCGGCCAGCGCGGCGAGCAGCACCCCGGCCAGCACGAACGGGAGCACCTGCCCGGCCACGCCCACGTCCCGCCCGGTGAGCCCGCCGACCACCCAGAAGCGGTACTCCTCGAACGTGCGGGCGTCGATGCTGAGCAGCGCGTACACGACCGCGCCGAGACCGGCGTCGAGCGCGGCGCCGACCAGCGCGAGGGTGACCGGGCTGGCGCCCTCACGGGTGCGGTTGGCGACGGCGAAGACGAGCAGCCCGGCGAGCAGCGCGCCGGCGATGCCGAACCAGACGTAGCCGGTGAGCGTGCTCACGCCGAACACGGCGATGGCCAGCACCACCCCGAAGGAGGCCCCGGCGCTGACGCCGAGGATGCGCGGCTCGGCGAGCGGGTTGCGGGTGACCGCCTGGAACAGCACGCCGGCCAGCGCCAGGGCCAGGCCGACGACCAGGCCGAGCGCGGTACGCGGCAGCCGCAGCTCGCGGACCACCGTGGTCGCGTCGCCGTCGTCCGGGGCCACCAGCGCGTGCCACACCTGGTCCACCGGGAGGTGGCGGCTGCCGAGCGCCAGGCTGGCCAGCAGGGCGACGAGGAGCAGGAGCGCCGCCGCCAGGGTGACCGCGACGCGGCGGGGGGCACCGCGGCGGGCGGGGGCGTCGGCCCGCGCGGGCCGGACGGCGACGGTGGTCACGGGGGTGTTCGCCTCTCGGATTAGGTACGCCTTACCTTAACTGACCTGGTAAGGCACGCCTAACCGGGAACTGTCGATGGGCTTGCGCCTCCACCGGGGGGAGGCGCGAGGCTGGGCGGCATGGACGATGGCGAGCGCTACTCGATCGGCGACCTGGCCCGGCGGACCGGGGTGCCGGTGAAGACCATCCGGTTCTGGTCCGACCGGGGCGTCGTGCCGCCCACCGACCGCGGGCCGACCGGCCACCGCCGCTACGGCCCGGAGGCGGTGACCCGGCTCGACCTGGTGCGGACGTTGCGGGAGCTGGGCGTGGACCTGCCCACCGTGCGCCGGGTGGTGGCCCGGGAGATCACCCTGCCCGAGGTCGCCTCGGCGCACGCGGACGCGTTGACCGCCCAGATCCGCCTGCTGCGGTCACGCCGCGCGGTGTTGACGGTGATCGCCCGGAGGGGTGCCACGCCGGAGGGGGCCGACCTGCTGCACCGGCTGGCCGGCCTGGCCGCGCGCGAGCGGCGGCGGTTGGTCGACGACCTGCTCGACGCCACGTTCGGCGACCTGACCGATCCGGGGTTCGCGGGGATTCGCCGGTCACTCACCCCAGAGCTGCCCGACGACCCGGACGACGGCCAGATCGAGGCGTGGGTGGAGTTGGCCGAGCTGACGCTGGACCCCTCCTTCCGGGCCGGGCTGCGGCGGCTGGCCGAGCAGCACGCGGCCGACCGGGCCGGCGCGGAGGGCGTACGCCGGGACGTGGTCGCGGTGGTCCGGGAGGAGGCGGCCCCGGCGCTGGCCGCCGGGGTCGACCCGGCCTCGCCCGACGCCGACCCGGTCCTCTCCCGGGCGACGGCCCGGTACGCGCGGCTCTGCGGCCGCCCGGACGACGCCGACCTGCGCCGGCGGATGCTGACGCGGTTGGAGACCGCGCACGACCCGCGCCGGGAGCGCTACCTGGAGCTGCTCTCCGTGGTCAACGGCTGGCCGCCGGCCGAGAGCCTGACGCCGGTGCTGGACTGGTCGATCCGGGCGCTGCGCGCCCGGCAGCCCCTACCCTGAGGGCATGCGATTCGACAGGCACACCGTGGTGCTCCTGGTCCGCCCGGACGACGCGCCCGACCTGCCGCAGGATGCCCTCGACCGAATCCAGGACGCGCACCTGGCGCACCAGGCCGGGCTGGTGGAGCAGGGCGCGGTGCTCGCGGCCGGGCCGTTCCTCGACGGCGACGACGAGCGGATCCGCGGCTTCGTGGTGCTGTCGGTGGATCCGGACACGGCGCGCAACCTCTACGCCAACGACCCGGCGGTCAGCGCCGGGCGTCTGGTCGCGCGGGTGACGAGCTGGATGGTGCCGGAGGGCCAGGTCCGCTTCGAGCAGGTGCCGGTCCCCCGGTCGATGCTGGAGGCCGCGGCCGGCGACTGACCGGTCAGTCCTCGGCGGACTGGCGGACGCCGGGCACCACCGGCATCGGCCACACCCCGGTGCGCGGCACGGCGGCCGGCACCTCGACCTGCTGGTCGGCCCAGACGTACGTCTCGGGCAGCAGGTCGGCGATCGGGACGGCGCGCAGCCCGTCCGGCGGCCCGACGATCACCCGGATCGACGGGAAGTAGTCGAGCAGCACCTGCCGGCAGCGCCCGCAGGGCGCGATGACACCGCGCCCCCGGTCCCCCACCGCGACGATCGCCTCCAGCTCGCCGGCGCCCTGGGTCGCGGCGGCGCCCAGCGCCACCACCTCGGCGCACGGGCCGCCGGTGAAGTGGTAGACGTTCACGCCGCTGAACACGCGGCCGTCGGTGCTGCGCACGGCGGCGGCGACGCTGTGGTTGTCGCTGCGGCAGCGGAGCTTCGCGACGGCGGTGGCGGCCTGCACGAGCGCCCGGTCGGTGTCCCGCATGATCATCCCCGCCCCTCGTCGGCTGCGTCGGCGGCAACCCTATCCGGCGGCGACCGCTCGATCCGGGATGGCGCGCCCACCGCCGGTAACCCGGGGGCGGTACGCCGCGCGGCTGCCTATCCTTGGCGACGTCATGCAGAATCCAGCCGTACCCGCCGCCCCCGAGACCGCTCGCGACCTGCACCGTCGCCTCACCCCCCTGATGTTCCGCGACCAGCGCCGGCTCCAGCGGCGGCTCGACGGCGTACGGCGGCTGCGCGACCCGCAGCGGCGGGAGGCGGCGCTGGCCGAGATCGCGACCGAGGTCACCCGGGCCGAGGCGCGGCTCCAGGCACGCCGTGCGGCCGTGCCGACGATCACCTATCCGCCGCAGCTGCCGGTCAGCGAGCGCAGGGACGACATCGCCGCCGCGATCCGCGACCACCAGGTGGTGATCGTGGCCGGCGAGACCGGCTCCGGCAAGACCACCCAGCTGCCCAAGATCTGCCTGGAGCTGGGGCGCGGCGTCACCGGCCTGATCGGGCACACCCAGCCCCGGCGGCTGGCGGCCCGCACCGTCGCCGACCGGATCGCCGACGAACTCGGCACCGAGCTGGGCGACGTGGTCGGCTACAAGGTGCGCTTCACCGACCAGGTGGGCGACAACAGCCTGGTCAAGCTGATGACCGACGGCATCCTGCTGGCCGAGTTGCAGACCGACCGGATGCTGCGGCAGTACGACACGCTGATCATCGACGAGGCGCACGAGCGCAGCCTCAACATCGACTTCATCCTCGGGTACCTGCGGCAGCTCCTGCCCCGCCGGCCCGACCTCAAGGTGGTCATCACCTCGGCCACCATCGAGACCGACCGGTTCGCGAAGCACTTCGCCGACGCCGACGGCAACCCGGCGCCGGTGGTCGAGGTGTCCGGGCGCACCTACCCGGTGGAGGTCCGCTACCGGCCGCTGGTCGAGGTCACCGAGGCCGAGGAGGACGAGGCCGACGAGGAGAACGTCCGGGACCAGATCCAGGCCATCGGCGACGCGGTCGAGGAGCTGGCCGCCGAGGGGCCCGGCGACATCCTGGTGTTCCTCAGCGGCGAGCGGGAGATCCGGGACACCGCCGACGCGCTGGGCAAGCTGGTGCAGTCCAAGCGGTCGCTGCTCGGCACCGAGATCCTGCCGCTCTACGCCCGGCTCTCCACCGCCGAGCAGCACCGGGTCTTCGCCGCGCACAGCAACCGCCGGGTGGTGCTGGCCACCAACGTCGCGGAGACCTCGCTGACCGTGCCCGGCATCAAGTACGTGGTCGACCCGGGCACCGCCCGGATCTCCCGCTACTCCAGCCGGCTCAAGGTGCAGCGGTTGCCGATCGAACCGGTCTCGCAGGCCAGCGCCAACCAGCGCAAGGGCCGCTGCGGGCGTACCTCGGACGGCATCTGCATCCGCCTCTACGACGAGTCCGACTTCGACTCCCGCCCCGAGTTCACCGACCCGGAGATCCTGCGCACCAACCTGGCCTCGGTCATCCTCCAGATGACGTCGATCGGGCTCGGCGACGTCGCGGCGTTCCCGTTCATCGACCCGCCGGACCGGCGCAACGTCACCGACGGCGTCAACCTGCTGCACGAGCTCGGCGCGCTCGACCCGGCCGAGACCGACCCGGCGAAGCGGCTCACGCCGCTGGGCCGGCGGCTGGCCCAACTGCCGGTCGACCCCCGGCTGGCCCGGATGGTGATCGAAGGGGAACGCAACGGCTGCGCCACCGAGGTGGTGGTGATCGCCGCCGCGCTCTCCATCCAGGACCCGCGCGAACGCCCGGCCGACAAGCAGGCCCAGGCCGACCAGGCGCACGCCCGGTTCGCCGACAAGGAGTCCGACTTCGTCGCGTACCTGAACCTGTGGCGGCACCTGCGGGAGAAGCAGCGGGAGCTGTCCTCCAGCGCGTTCCGCCGGATGTGCAAGGCCGAATACCTCAACTACCTTCGGGTACGCGAGTGGCAGGACATCGTCAGCCAGCTGCGGCAGGTCCTGCGTACCTCCGACAAGGGTGAGGGCCGGCGCGGCGCCGGCGCCGACCTGCCGGAGGAGATCGACACCCCGAAGGTGCACCAGTCGCTGCTGCCCGGCCTGCTGTCGCACCTCGGCCTCAAGGACGCGCAGAAGCACGAGTACCTGGGGGCGCGGGGCGCGAAGTTCGCCATCTTCCCCGGGTCGGCGTTGTTCAAGAAGCCGCCGCGCTGGGTGATGGCCGCCGAGCTGGTGGAGACGTCCCGGCTCTGGGGCCGGGTGGCCGGGCGGGTCGAGCCGGAGTGGGTCGGGCCCCTCGCACAGCACCTGGTCAAGCGCAGCTACAGCGAGCCGCACTGGGAGAAGAAGCAGGCCGCGGTGATGGCCTACGAGAAGGTCACGCTGTACGGCATCCCGCTCGTCACCTCCCGCAAGGTGAACTTCGGGCGGATCGACCCGGTGCTGAGCCGGGAGCTGTTCATCCGGCACGCCCTGGTCGAGGGCGACTGGCAGACCCACCACCAGTTCTGGCGGGACAACCAGAAGCTGCTGACCGAGATCGAGGAGCTGGAGAACCGGGCCCGGCGCCGCGACATCCTGGTCGACGACGAGACCATCTTCGCCTTCTACGACCAGCGGATCCCCGCCGACGTGGTCTCCGGCCGGCACTTCGACTCGTGGTGGAAGAAGACCCGCCGGGAGCAGCCCGACCTGCTCACGTTCACCCGCGACCTGCTCGTCAACGACGGCCGGGGCGGGGTGGACGAGGAGGACTACCCGGACGAGTGGCGGGCCGACGGCGTCACGCTGCCGCTGACGTACACGTTCGACCCGACCGCGCCCACCGACGGCGTCACCGTGGACATCCCGCTGCCGCTGCTCAACCAGGTGCCGGCGGAGAGCTTCGACTGGCAGGTGCCGGGGCTGCGCGAGGAACTGGTCATCGCGCTGATCCGCTCGCTGCCCAAGCCGGTCCGGCGCAACTTCGTTCCGGTGCCCGACTACGCGCGGGCCGCGCTCGCCGCGATCACCCCGGGCGAGGAGCCGCTGCTGGCCGCGCTGACCCGGCAGCTGCGCCGGATGACCGGGGTGACCGTCCCGCCGGACGCGTGGGACCTGAGCCGGCTGCCGGCGCACCTGCGGGTCACCTTCCGGGTGCTCGGCGAGGACGACAAACCGGTCGCCGAGGGCAAGGACCTGCCGGCACTGCAACGCGAACTGCGGCCCAAGGTACGCCAGGTGGTCGCCGCCGCCGCGCCGGACGTGGCCCGCAGCGGGCTCACCGGGTGGACGATCGGCACGCTGCCGCGCACCGTCGAGCAGGTCCGCGCCGGCTTCGCCGTCACCGCGTACCCCGCGCTCGTGGACGAGGGCGCGACGGTCGGGGTCAAGGTGTTCGACTCCGCCGGCGAGCAGGAGGCCGCGCACTGGGCGGGCACGCGGCGACTGCTGCGGCTGACGCTGCCGTCCCCGGCGAAGTTCCTCCAGGGACGGCTGAGCAACGAGGCGAAACTGGCGCTGTCCCGCAACCCGCACGGCGGGGTGCCGGCGCTGATCGAGGACGCCACCGGCGCCGCCATCGACAAGCTCATGGCGGACGCGGGCGGCCCCGCCTGGGACGCCGGCGGCTTCGCGGCGCTGCGCGAGCGGGTCCGCGCCGACCTGGTCGACACCGTGGTCGAGGTGATGAACCGGGTCCGGCAGGTGCTCGCCGCCGCGTACGCGGTCGAGCAGCGGCTCGGGGCGACGCGCAACCTGGCCGTGGTGGCCGCGCTGGCCGACATCCGCCAGCAGCTCGGCGGCCTGGTGCACGCCGGCTTCGTCACCGAGGCCGGCTACGCGCGCCTACCCGACCTGCTGCGCTACCTGACCGCGATCGAGCGCCGGATGGAGCGGCTGCCCGGCAACCCGCAGCGGGACAAACAGCAACAGGACCGGATCGCCGTGGTGCAGAAGGAGTACCAGGACATGCTCGCGGCGCTGCCCCCGGCCCGGCGCGGCTCGACGGCCGCGCGGCAGATCCGCTGGATGATCGAGGAGCTGCGGGTGAACGTCTTCGCCCAGGCCCTCGGCACCCCCTACCCCGTCTCGGAACAGCGCATCTACCGCGCCATGGACGACGCCGAAGCCCGCTGACCCCGCTCCCCCGCTCCCCCGCCCGCCCGCCCGCCCGCTTCGTCGATCTTGCACTTGGTGCCCCCGATACCGGGTCATTCGCACCCTTTGCCGGGTCAGCAAGTGCAAGATCGACGCGGGCAGGGACGCGCGCGCCGGGGCCCCGGGAAGGGGTCAGGTGGTGACGCGGGTGATGAAGGCGGTGAGGTGTGAGCGGGTTCTCTCGACCTTCTCCTCCAGGGTCAGGGACTCGGGTAGGCGGGCGCCGGGGCCGGCGTCCTTGCGGCCCCGCACGTACAGGGAGCAGGCGAGGTCGTCGCAGAGGTAGATGCCCACCGAGTTGCCCTGCTGCCCGGCCTTGCCCGCCTTGCGCGCGACCATCAGGCTCACGCCGCCGACCGGGTTGGTCAGGCACACCGAGCACATGGTGCGGCGTTGCCGCCCGGGCCCGGGGCTCGGGCGACGCAGGGCGAGGGCGACCGGGCGGCCGTCCGGGACGGCGACGAGGTAGGCGCGGTCGAGCGCCTGCGGATCTCGCCAGCCGAGGAAGTCGAGGTCGTCCCAGGGGCGGGTGCCGAGGTCGCGCGGGACGTGCAGTCGCTTCGCCTCGCCCTTGGTGCAGTTCACGAAGGCGGCACGGATCTCGGGTTCGGTCAACGGGGTCATACAACCGAGGGTAATTTTCCTAAAGGTATTAGGCAAAGGCATAATGAGTCGTGGTGAGAGGAGACTCATGGCCCGTGCGGGACTCAATCGAGGGCGACTGATCCAGGCCGGGGCGGAGCTGGCCGACGAGGTCGGCTTCGACCAGGTGACCGTCTCGGCGCTGGCCAGACGGTTCGGCGTCACGGTCGCCAGCCTCTACTCGCACGTGCGCAACTCGCACGACCTGCGGGTCGGGATCGCGCTGCTCGCGCTGGGTGAACTCGCCGACGAGGCCACCGACGCGCTCGCCGGGCGGGCCGGCAAGGAGGCGCTGACCGCCTTCGCGAACGTCTACCGCGACTACGCCCACCGACATCCGGGCCGCTGGACCGCGGCCCAGCTCCGGCTCGATCCGGAGACCGCCGCCGGCAGCGCCGGCTTCCGGCACTCGGCGATGATGCGGGCGATCCTGCGCGGCTACCACCTGCCCGAGCCGGACCAGACGCACGCCGTCCGCCTGCTCGGCAGCGTCTTCCAGGGTTTCGTCGGCTTGGAGATGGGGGGCGGCTTCGACCACAGCGCCCCCGCTCCGCCGGAGAGCTGGGAGCGGGTGCTGGACGCCGTCGACGCCCTGCTGCGCACCTGGCCCACGACGGACGCCACCTAGGCCAGCGGCTCCACGCCGGGCGGGAGTTCGTCGGTGGCGGTGGCGTCGTGGACGTACTCCAGCAGGATGCGACGCAGCTCGCGACCGGCGTGGGTGGGCACCACGTCGCGGCGGCGGGCCACCGCGATGGTCCGGCGGACGCCGGGTGGGACGAGCCGGGTCACCCGGATGCCGGGCCGGCGGGCCACCACGATGCCGGGGACCAGCGCGACGCCGAGGCCGGCCTCGACGAAGCTGAGCACGGCGTCCATCTCCCCGCCGTCCACCGAGAGGGTGGGCTCGAAGCCGGCCGCCCGGCACGCCTGGAGCGTGGCGTCGCGCAGGTCGTAGCCCTCGCGGAACATCACCAGGGGCTGGTCGCGCAGGTCGGTGATGCGCAGCTCGCCGGCGGGCGAGGCACCCGGGAGCGGGTCCACCGAGGCGACCACCAGACTCTCCCGCAGGATCGGGTCGGCGCGCAGCCCCGGGTCGGTGCCGGCGGCCGGCATGATGATCAACGCCAGGTCGAGGTCGCCGCGCAGCAGGTCGCGGACCAGGTCCTGGGAGCCGCCCTCCTCGACCCGCAGGTCGACGGTGGGGTGGGCGTCGCGGAACCGGCGCAGCACCGGGGGCGCCAGCGAGGTGGCCAGACTGGGCGTGGCGCCCAGGCGGACCCGACCCCGGCGCAACCCCACCAGCTCCTGCACCTCGCGGGTCGCCGTGTCGACGTCGGCGAGGATCCGCTTGGCCAGCGGCAGCAGGACGTCCCCGGCCGCGGTGAGCGTGATGTTGCCCCTTACCCGCTCGAAGAGCGGGGCCCCCAGGTCGGTCTCCAGGGCGTGAATTTGCTTACTCAACGAGGGCTGGGTTATGCCGACCAGATCGGCCGCTTGGGTGAAATGTCGTACTTCTGCGACCGCTACGAAGTACCGGAGCTGATGGAGCTGCATCTACATAGCTTACGGCTATCAAGACTGCGATTTCGATGCATTGGACGCCTGATCGAAGTGCTCCTAGCGTCGGTCGTGTGGTAATCACGAAAACTCGGTCGCCCATCCGCTCGAACGTCGGCCTCAAGGCCGTCATGGCGGTGACGGGCATCATCCTGGTGCTGTTCCTGATCCTGCACATGCTCGGCAACCTGAAGATCTTCACGGGCGAGACCTCGTTCGACCACTACGCGCACTGGCTCCGGGACATCGGCACGCCGCTGCTGCCGACCACCTGGTTCCTGTGGATCCAGCGCACGGTCCTCACGGTGGCGGTGCTGGCGCACATCGGGGCGGCCACCGTGCTCGCGATGCGGGCCCGTGCCGCCCGACCGGTGGCGTACGCGCACCGCCGCAAGATCCACGTGAACTACGCGGCCCGCACGATGCGCTGGGGTGGTGTGATCATCCTGCTCTTCGTGATCTACCACATCCTGGACCTGACCACCGGTCACCTGAACCCGCAGGGCGACTCGTCCAACCCGTACGGCAACGTGGTCGCCGACTTCGCCCCGGGCCGCTGGTACGTCACGCTCTTCTACACGCTCGCCATCGTGACGCTCGGCTTCCACCTGCGCCACGGCGCCTTCAGCGCGTTCCGCAGCCTCGGCCAGCAGACGCCGAGGGGCGAGCGCCGGGCCCGCGCCGCCGCGCTCGTCTTCGCGGTGCTGCTCTGCGCCGGCTACCTGGTGGTCCCGTTCGCCGTACTCACCGGATTGGTGGACTGACATGGATCTGTACACCGAGGGCGACCCGATCGCCGACACCCGCGCCCCGGACGGCCCGATCGAGACCCGGTGGGACCGCCACCGGTTCGAGATGAAGCTGGTCAACCCGGCCAACCGCCGGAAGCTGACCGTGATCGTGGTCGGCACCGGCCTGGCCGGCGGCTCCGCCGCGGCGACCCTGGCCGAGCAGGGTTACCACGTCAGGTCCTACTGCTACCAGGACAGCCCGCGCCGGGCCCACTCGATCGCCGCTCAGGGCGGCATCAACGCCGCCAAGAACTACCGCAACGACGGCGACTCGGTGCACCGGCTCTTCTACGACACGGTCAAGGGCGGCGACTTCCGCTCCCGCGAGTCGAACGTGCACCGGCTGGCCGAGGTGTCGGTCAACATCATCGACCAGTGCGTCGCCCAGGGCGTCCCGTTCGCCCGCGAGTACGGCGGCCTGCTCGACACCCGCTCGTTCGGCGGCGCGCAGGTGCAGCGCACCTTCTACGCCCGGGGGCAGACGGGCCAGCAGCTGCTGCTTGGCGCGTACCAGGCGCTGGAGCGGCAGATCGGCCTGGGCAACGTGGAGATGAACTCCCGCCACGAGATGCTCGAGCTGGTCATCGTCGAGGGCCGGGCCCGCGGCATCGTGGTCCGCGACCTGGTCACCGGCGAGATCAGCACCGAGATGGCGGACGCGGTCGTGCTCGCCTCCGGCGGTTACGGCAACGTCTTCTACCTCTCCACCAACGCCAAGGGCTGCAACGTCACCGCCTCCTGGCGGGCGCACCGCAAGGGCGCGTACTTCGCCAACCCCTGCTACACCCAGATCCACCCGACCTGCATCCCGGTCTCCGGCGACCACCAGTCGAAGCTGACCCTGATGAGCGAGTCGCTGCGCAACGACGGCCGGGTGTGGGTGCCCAAGGCCAAGGGCGACGACCGCAGCCCGCGGGACATCCCGGAGGACGAGCGGGACTACTACCTGGAGCGGATCTACCCCTCCTTCGGCAACCTGGTCCCCCGCGACATCGCCTCCCGCGCCGCGAAGAACGTCTGCGACGAGGGACGCGGCGTCGGCCCGACCGGGCTCGGCGTCTACCTGGACTTCGCCGACGCCATCGATCGGCTCGGCCGCAAGGCCATCGAGGCCAAGTACGGCAACCTGTTCGAGATGTACGAGCGGATCACCGGCGAGGACCCGTACCAGGTGCCGATGCGGATCTACCCCGCCGTGCACTACACGATGGGCGGCCTCTGGGTCGACTACGACCTCCAGTCGAGCATCCCGGGCCTGTTCGTGATCGGCGAGGCCAACTTCTCCGACCACGGCGCGAACCGGCTCGGCGCCTCGGCGCTGATGCAGGGCCTGGCCGACGGCTACTTCGTGCTGCCGAACACGCTGGCCAACTACCTGGCCGCGAACCCGGTCGAGAAGATCGACGCCAGCCACCCCGAGGCGGTCGCGGCGCGCACCGAGGTCGAGGAGCGGCTGAGCCGGCTGCTCGCGGTCAACGGCGACCGCACGGTGGACTCGTTCCACCGGGAGCTGGGCCAGATCATGTGGGAGCACTGCGGCATGGAGCGCTCCGAGGCCGGGCTGCGCAAGGCGATCGACGAGATCCGCGCGCTGCGCGAACAGTTCTGGCAGCGGGTACGCGTGCCGGGCGACGGCGAGGGGCTCAACCAGTCGCTGGAGAAGGCCGGCCGGGTGGCCGACTTCTTCGAGCTGGCCGAGCTCATGTGCATCGACGCGCTGCACCGCGAGGAGTCGTGCGGCGGCCACTTCCGGGCCGAGTACCAGACCCCGGACGGCGAGGCGCAGCGCGACGACGACCGCTTCGCCTACGTGGCGGCCTGGGAGTACACCGGCACCGGTGAGCCCGTGCTGCACAAGGAAGACCTGACCTTCGAATACGTCCACCCCACGCAGCGGAGCTACAAGTGAACCTGACCCTGCGCATCTGGCGCCAGACGGGCCCCGAGGACAAGGGTCGGATGGTGAGCTACCCGGTGCAGGACGTGTCCCCCGACATGTCCTTCCTGGAGATGCTCGACGTGCTCAACGAGCGGCTGATCCTCGACGGCGAGGAGCCGGTCGCGTTCGACCACGACTGCCGCGAGGGTATCTGCGGCGCGTGCAGCCTCATGATCAACGGTGAGGCGCACGGCCCGCAGCGCGGCACCACCGCCTGTCAGCTGCACATGCGGCAGTTCTCCGACGGCGACACGATCGACATCGAGCCCTGGCGGGCCCGGGCCTTCCCGGTCGTCAAGGACCTGGTGGTGAACCGCAACGCCTTCGACAAGATCATCGCTGCCGGCGGCTACGTGACCGCGCCGACCGGCAGCGCCCCGGAGGCGCACTCCACCCCGGTGGCCAAGGCCAACGCGGACGCCGCCTTCGAGTCGGCCGCCTGCATCGGCTGCGGCGCCTGCGTGGCGGCCTGCCCGAACGGCTCCGGCATGCTCTTCACCGCCGCCAAGATCACCCAGCTCTCGCTGCTGCCGCAGGGCCAGCCCGAGCGCTACACCCGGGTGATCGGCATGGTGGACGCGCACGACGAGGCCGGTTTCGGCGGCTGCACCAACATCGGCGAGTGCGCCGCGGCCTGCCCGAAGGGCATCCCGCTGAACACCATCGGCCGGCTCAACCGGGACTTCCTCAAGGCGACCACGAAGCGAGCCGGCACGCCCGGCTCCTGACCCGACGCTCCACCCGACCGCCGCGCTCCGCACCGAGGGGCGCGGCGGTCGGCGTTTACCCGGGTCCCCCGCGGTCCCCCTTCGACTGCCTTTCGAGCTGAGTGGTTTCTGATATCGCCCACCGACAGGTCTGCCCGGCGAGCCCGACGCGCCAGTCGGTCGGCGCACCGGCGGTGAGTCGTTTCTGATATCAGCTCGAAAGGCAGCGCGACCCACACCCCCGGCGCCCGCGTGGCACGCCACACCCGACCCCTCCCGACGGCGCCGGTTCAAGTCGCTCCTCTCGGGTAGCAGTCCCATGGACGGCACCGAGAGGGGACATTCAGGCATGAAGGCACTCACCTGGCACGGCAAGCGGGACGTTCGCGTGGAGGACGTTCCGGATCCCCGGATCGAGGAGCCGACCGACGCGATCGTCCGGATCACCTCGACCGCCATCTGCGGCTCCGACCTGCACCTGTACGAGGTGCTCGGGCCGTACCTGAAGCCCGGCGACGTGCTCGGGCACGAGCCGATGGGCATCGTCGAGGAGGTCGGCCCGGGCGTGACCCGGCTCAAGAGGGGCGACCGGGTGGTCGTCCCGTTCAACATCTCCTGCGGCTCGTGCTGGATGTGCGAGCGGCAGCTCTACGCGCAGTGCGAGACCACCCAGGTGACCAGCCAGGGCAAGGGCGCCTCGCTGTTCGGCTACACGTCGCTCTACGGCTCGGTCCCGGGCGGCCAGGCCGAGTACCTGCGCGTGCCGCAGGCCCAGTTCGGCCCGATCAAGATCCCGGACACCGGGGCCGACGAGCGGTGGCTCTACCTGTCCGACATCCTGCCCACCGCCTGGCAGGCGGTGAAGTACGCGGACACCCCGCCCGGCGGCACCCTGGCCGTGTTCGGTCTCGGCCCGGTCGGGCAGTTCAGCGCCCGGATCGGCCGCCACCTCGGCGCCGGCCGCGTGATCGGCCTGGACCTGGTGCCGGAGCGGCTGGAGATGGCCCGCCGCCACGGCATCGAGGTGCTCGACGTCAGCCAGCTCGACGACGTGCCCGGCGCGCTCATCGACCTGGTCGACGGGCGCGGTCCGGACGCGGTGATCGACGCGGTCGGCATGGAGGCGCACGGCGCGCCGCTGGGCAAGGTCGCCCAGACCGCCGCCGGGCTGCTGCCGGACAAGCTGGCCCAGGCCATGACCGACAAGGCCGGCGTGGACCGGCTCGTGGTGCTGCACGCCGCGCTCAAGGCGGTCCGGCGCGGCGGCACCGTCTCGATCTCCGGGGTGTACGGCGGCGAGCAGGACCCGATGCCGCTGATGGAGATGTTCGACCGGGGAATCCAGCTGCGCATGGGGCAGTGCCACGTGCGGCGCTGGGTCGACGAGATCATCCCGCTGTTGGAGGGCGACGACGACCCGCTGGGCGTCGAGGACCTGCGGACCCACCGGCTGCCGCTGGCCCAGGCGCCGCAGGCGTACGAGATGTTCCAGAAGAAGGAGGACGGCTGCGTCAAGGTCGTGCTCGCACCGTGACCCGAACCGTGGTCGTCACCGGCGCGACCAGCGGGATCGGCCGGGCGGCGGCCCGGGAGCTCGCGGGCCGCGGGGACCGTCTGGTCCTCGCGGCCCGCTCCCCCGAAACCCTGGAACAGGTACGCCGGGAGTGCGCCGACGCGGGCGCCGCGGACGTCCGGATCGTGCCGACCGACGTGACCGCCCCGGACGCGCTCGGCACCCTTGCCGCCACCGCGATCGCCGAGTTCGGCCGGATCGACGTCTGGGTGCACACCGCGGCCGTGATGGCGTACGGGCGCTTCGAGGAGATCCCGGCGGAGGTCTTCGACCAGGTGGTCCGGACCGACCTGCTGGCCGCCGCCGGGGTCGCCCGGGTGGCGTTGCGGCACTTCCGGGCGACCGGGGGCGGCACGCTGATCCTCACCGGATCGGTGCTGGGACACATCACGGCGCCCTACATGAGCGGGTACGTGACCAGCAAGTGGGGGCTGCACGGCCTGGCCCGGGCGTTGCAGCAGGAGTCGCGGGACCTGGACGGGGTGCACGTCTGCCTGGTCACGCCGGGCAGCGTCGACACGCCCGTCTACCAGCAGGCGGCGAACTACCTCGGCCGGATCGGCCGGCCCCCGCTGCCGATCACCACCCCGGAGCGGGTGGCCCGGGCCATCGCGCACTGCGCCGACAAGCCCCGCCGGGAGATCTCGGTGGGCCGGGTCAACCTGGTCATGCGGTTCGGCTTCACCGCGCTGCCGGCCGTCTACGACGTGCTGGTCGGGCCGCTGATGCGGATCGGCGGGCTCACCGGACGCCCGGTGCCGCCGACGGACGGGGTGGTGTTCGCACCGAACCCGGCCGGTGAGGCGGTCCGGGGCGGCTGGCTGCCCGACGTGTCGCGGGTGGTGCGGTCCGTCGGCGACGCCACCGCCACTGTCGGCTCGGCCGTCCGTCGGCGGCTGCGCTGAGCCGCGGCGGGTCGGTCGTCCGCACGGACCGGCGCGGGGGTGGATACCGTGTACTGCGGGACACGGCGGAGGGGACGACCATGCGCACACCAGCGGAGCGGGCACCGGAGCGGGCGAGCGGCGGGCGGGCCTGGCGGATCGCCGGGCTGGCGGCCGTCGCCGGCCTGGCCTGGGCGGCGCGGGACATCCCGGCCCAGCTCGGTGGCCGGCTCAGCGGCGCGCGGGCGGAGCGGGCGGCCCGGTCGCCGCGGTTCCGCGACGGCACGTTCCACAACCCGGCCGGCACCAGCGCCACCATGGTCGCCGACCCGGGCCGCAACCTGGTCCGGGAGCTGATCTTCGGCAAGCAGAAGCGGCGGCCCGACAGCGCCGTGCCGCTGCTGCGCCCGGCCGATCCGGCGCCGGGTGACCCGGCCCGCGAGCTGAACGCGATCTGGTACGGGCACGCGTCGACGCTGGTGGAGATCGAGGGGCACCGGGTGCTGCTCGACCCGGTCTGGAGCGACAGGTGCTCGCCGTCGGCGCTGGTCGGCCCGCGGCGCATCCACGAGCCGCCGGTCCGGCTGGACGAACTGCCCCCGCTGGACGCCGTGCTTATCTCCCACGACCACTACGACCACCTCGACATGGACACCGTGCGCGGGCTGCTCGCCCACCAGTCCGCGCCCTTCCTGGTGCCGCTCGGCGTCGGCGCCCACCTGGACCGGTGGGGCGTGCCGGAGGAGCGCATCGTCGAGCTGGACTGGTCGGAGAGCCACCGGGTCGGCGGGCTCACCGTCACCGCCACCGCCGCCCAGCACTTCTCCGGGCGCGGGCTGCGCCGCGACGGCACGCTCTGGAGTTCCTGGGTGGTGGCCGGCGCGCACCGGAAGGTCTTCTACACCGGTGACTCCGGCTACTTCGACGGCTACGCCGCGATCGGCGCCGAGCACGGCCCGTTCGACCTCACGCTCATGCAGATCGGGGCGTACGACCGGGCCTGGCCGAACATCCACATGTTCCCCGAGGAGGCCGTCGCCGCCCACCTCGACGTCCGCGGCGAACTGCTGGTTCCGGTGCACTGGGGCACCTTCAACCTGGCCCTGCACGACTGGTCCGAGCCGGTGGACCGACTGTGGGCCGAGGCGAAGGCCCGGGACGTCCGGCTGGCCGTGCCGCGCCCGGGCGAGCGGGTAATGGTCGACGAGCCGCCGACGGTGGACGGCTGGTGGCAGGCGATCGCCTGACGCGTCAGAGCACGAACGCGTCGGTCCACAGGGCGCCGGAGCGGCCGGAGAGCGCATCCAGCATCGCCACCGCCTGACCGTCGGTGAGCTGCGCGACGAAGTCGACGATCGCCCGCCCCCGGGCCCGGCCGATCCGGTCCGGGGTGCGCGGGTGCAGCTCCGCCTCGGCCAGTTCGACCAGGTCGTGCAGGCGGCGGGGCAACCGGGACTCCTCCTCCGGGTCCAGCAGCCACTCCCAGAGCGCCTCCACCAGCGTGCCCAGCAGCCGTGCCTGGCCGCGCTGGTGCAGGGCCAGGTCGGGGCGGGCCAGCACGAACCGGTGATGGACGAACTTGAGCACCTGCACCTCGTGCCACTGCGCCCGGTCGAGCTGGACGTAGCCGGAGCGCACGTCCGGCTCGGGGGTCACCGTGATCGCCTCCACGAAGCGGGTCGACCAGCGGGCGGAGAACCGCGCGACGTACTGCTCCGCCTCGATCGAGCCGTCGAAGGGCAGCGCCAGCAGCCCTTCCACCAGTTCCTCCCGGACGTGCTCGACCGCGGCGGCGAACGCGTCGTCGTCGGCGATCCAGGCGTCCTTGCGGTGCAGTTGGCGGCGCAGTCGTTCGATCGCCGCCCCCGGTCGCCGGCCGGCGGCCTCCAGCGCCGAGGCGGTGATCGAACGCAGGTGCCCGTACTCGCGCTGCCAGGCCATCAGCTCGGCGGCCACCGCCCCCTGCTGGAGCACCCCCACGCGATAGAAGTCCTCCACGTCGTGGATGGCGTACGCGATGTCGTCGGCGGTGTCCATGACGGACGCCTCCGGTGTCTGCTGCCAGTCCGGGATGCGTCCGGCGAACGGCTCCCGGGCCTGCCGCAGGTCGTCCAGCTCGGTGCGGTACGCCCCGAACTTGACCGACCCGCTCTCCGGGTCGTCCGGCGGCGCCGCCGCGCCCCGGGGCGCCGGGTCGAGGTGCCGCGGATGCGGGTCGGGGTGGTCCAGCCGGGTCCACGGGTACTTCAGCATCGCCGCGCGGACGGCGGCGGTCAGGTCGAGCCCGGTGGTCGCCGCGCCGCGGATCTCGGTGCTGGTGACGATCCGGTACGACTGGGCGTTGCCCTCGAAGCCGTCGGCGAGCCCGAGCCGCTGCCGGGCCAGCCGGTCCAGGACCCGCTCCCCCAGGTGCCCGAACGGCGGGTGCCCGAGGTCGTGGGCGAGCGCGGCGGCCTCCACCACGTCCGGGTCGCAGCCGCCGAGCTTCTCCAGCAGGTCCCGGTGGGCCGGGTCGGCGGTCAGCCGCTCGGCGACCGCCCGGGCCACCTGCGCCACCTTGAGGCTGTGGGTGAGCCGGTTGTGCACCAGCAGCCCGGATCCGCCCGGGCTGATCACCTGGGTGACGCCGTTGAGCCGGGCGAAGAACGGCGAGCCGACGATCCGGTCCCGGTCGGCCCGGAACGGGCCGGCGGCCAGGTCGCCGAGCGCCCGGGCGCTGCCCCCGAAGAGCCGCCGGGCCCGCGGATCCGCAGGTACCTCCATGATCGCCACGCTAGCGCAGCTCGCGGCGGGCCGGGCACAGCCGGTCGGAGGCGAACGGCACAATGCAGGGCGGAACCCACCCGAGAAGGCGGATGACAATCGTGACCCAGTCTGTGCACCAGCGGATCGCCGAGGAACTCGGCGTCGCCGAACGTCAGGTGCGCGCGGCCGTCGAGCTGCTCGACGGCGGCGCCACCGTGCCGTTCATCGCCCGCTACCGCAAGGAGGCCACCGGCCTGCTCGACGACGCGCAGCTGCGCACGCTGGAGGAGCGGCTGCGCTACCTGCGCGAGCTGGACGAGCGGCGCGCCGCCGTGCTGGAGTCGATCCGGAGCCAGGGCAAGCTCGACGAGGCCCTGGAGGCGCAGATCCTCGCCGCCGACTCGAAGTCCCGCCTGGAGGACATCTACCTGCCCTACAAGCCGAAGCGGCGGACCCGGGCGCAGATCGCCCGCGAGGCCGGGCTGGAGCCGCTCGCGGACACGCTCCTCGCCGACCCGACGCAGGACCCGAGGACGGTCGCCGCCGGGTTCGCCGACCCGGACAAGGGCGTCGCGGACGCCGCTGCCGCGCTGGACGGGGCGCGGGCCATCCTGATCGAGCGCTTCGCCGAGGACGCCGACCTGATCGGCACGCTGCGCGAGCAGATGTGGTCGCGGGGCCGGCTGGTCTCCCGGGTACGCGAGGGCCAGGAGACGGCCGGCGCGAAGTTCGCCGACTACTTCGACTTCGCCGAGCCGTACCCGAAGCTGCCCTCGCACCGGATCCTCGCCATGCTCCGGGGCGAGAAGGAGGGCGTGCTGGAGCTGACCATGGACCCGGAGGCCGAGGGCGACGCCGACGCGGCCACCGGGCCCAGCCGCTACGAGGCCGCCGTCGCCGGCCGGTTCGGCGTCAGCGACCAGGGGCGGCCCGCCGACCGCTGGCTGGCCGACACGGTGCGCTGGGCCTGGCGTACCCGGATCCTCATCCACCTCGGCGCGGACCTGCGGATGCGGCTGTGGCAGGCGGCCGAGGAGGAGGCGGTCCGCGTCTTCGCCACCAATCTGCGCGACCTGCTGCTGGCCGCGCCCGCCGGCGCCCGCCCCACCATGGGCCTCGATCCGGGCCTGCGCACCGGCGTGAAGGTGGCCGTGGTCGACGCCACCGGCAAGGTGGTCGCCACCGACACGATCTACCCGCACGAGCCGCGCCGGCAGTGGGACGCCTCCCTGCACACGCTCGCCACACTGGCCGCCGCGCACGGGGTCGAGCTGGTGGCGATCGGCAACGGCACGGCCAGCCGGGAGACCGACAAGCTGGCCGGTGACCTGATCAAGCAGCACCCCGAGCTGAAGCTGACCAAGGTGGTGGTCTCGGAGGCCGGCGCGTCGGTCTACTCGGCCTCCGCGTACGCCTCGCAGGAGCTGCCCGGTCTCGACGTGTCGCTGCGCGGGGCGGTCTCCATCGCCCGCCGCCTCCAGGACCCGCTCGCCGAGCTGGTGAAGATCGACCCGCGCTCGATCGGGGTCGGGCAGTACCAGCACGACCTGTCCGAGGTGAAGCTGTCCCGCTCCCTCGACGCGGTGGTGGAGGACTGCGTCAACGCGGTCGGCGTGGACGTCAACACCGCCTCCGCGCCGCTGCTCACCCGGGTCTCCGGCATCGGCGCCGGCCTTGCCGAGAACATCGTGTTGCACCGCGACGCCAACGGGCCGTTCCGCACCCGGGCCGAGCTGAAGAAGGTGGCCCGGCTCGGGCCGAAGGCGTTCGAGCAGTGCGCCGGCTTCCTGCGCATCCCCGGCGGGGACGACCCGCTCGACTCGTCCAGCGTGCACCCGGAGGCGTACCCGGTGGTCCGCCGGATCCTCGCCTCCACCGGGCAGGATGTGCGCGCGCTGATCGGGAAGTCGGCCATCCTGCGCGGCCTGCGGGCGACCGACTTCGTCGACGACACGTTCGGTCTGCCCACCGTCACCGACATCCTGGCCGAGCTGGAGAAGCCCGGCCGCGACCCGCGCCCGGAGTTCCGCACGGCCACGTTCGTCGAGGGCGTCGAGAAGATCGGCGACCTGACCCCGGGCATGGTGCTGGAGGGCGTGGTGACGAACGTGGCCGCGTTCGGCGCGTTCGTCGACGTCGGCGTGCACCAGGACGGCCTGGTGCACGTCTCGGCCATGTCGCACACGTTCGTGAAGGACCCGCGCGACGTGGTGAAGTCCGGTGACGTGGTCAAGGTCCGGGTGCTCGACGTGGACGTGCCGCGCAAGCGGATCTCGCTGACGCTGCGGCTGGAGGACGAGGCGCCGGCCGGGGGCGGGCGCCCCGCGGGCGGCGACGGCCGGCGGGAGCGCGGCGGCCAGGGCGGCGGTCCGCGCGGCGGCGGCCAGAGCCGGGGCGGCCAGGGCGGCGGTCCGCGCAGCGGCGGCCCGCGCGGCGGCGGTCAGAGCGGCGGCGGTCAGAGCGGCGGCGGTCAGAGCGGCGGCGGCCAGGGTGGCGGCGGCCCGCGCGGCGGCAGTCAGGGTGGCGGCGGCCAGGGTGGCGGTCAGCGTGGCGACCGGGGCGGCTCGCGCGGTGGTCCGCAGCAGCGGCAGGGGCGCGGCGGCGGGGCGCCCGCACCGGTCAACGACGCCATGGCGGAGGCGCTGCGCCGGGCCGGCCTGGCCTGACCTCGTCGCGGCCTGTCGAGCTGATATCACGAACGCCTCAGCCCGACAGCGTCGCCGGAGGGGAGCTGCCGGCCGGCCCGTCGATGGCGAACCGGTGCGGCGCGAATGCGGTACACGGATGCCCGCTCCCGCGCCGGTGCGCGGGACCGGGTCTGGCGCGGGACCGGGTCTGGCGCGGGACCGGGTCTGGCGCGGGACCGGGTCTGGCGCGGGACCGGGTCTGGCGCGGGACCAGGTCCGGCGCGGGACCGGGCGCAGGTCCGGCGTGGGACCAGGGCGTGGGGCCGGGCCGGGCGGGTCTGGGTGGCGCGGATGTCGGCGTACCCTCGCCGGTGTGAGCGGGGACGACGACGTGCGGTGGCGGGAGCGGCAACGTCACGCGGTGCGGGCGCACGCGGAGGCGGCCGCCCGGGAACGCGAGGTGGAGCAGGCAGAGGCCGCGGAGCTGGTGGCCCGGTTCGCCGCCGAGGCACTGCGGCGCGGGTTGCCCACCGACCGGTTGACGGCGACCGGCCACGACGGGCGCGGTCGTTACCGCACCCGGCTCACCGGGTGGTACGTGGATCGGGCGGGCAGCCGGGCGGTGGACACCGAGGGGCGGTTCTATCTGCTGACGGTGCCGCCGAGCCTGCGGTCCCGGCTGCTCGGCGCCGCGCCCCAGCCCAGCGCACCGCCCCTGGTCGTCGGTCGGGGTGGCCGGGACGGCGAGTCGGTACCGCTGGCGACGCTGCTCAGCCGGCGTCTCGAGGCGGGCGACGACCGGCGCTGACCGGGGACGGGCCACCGTCGGCCCGCTGCCGCGGCACCGCGTGCGCGGCCCGCCGCGCGACGTGCCGCCACCAGCAGAGCTGGACGACCAGGGTGAGCAGGCCGGCCAGCACGATGGCGGCCAGGTTGATCACCAGTTGCAGGGCGGAGCCGGCCGCCTCGGGCCACACCCCGTACGCGGTCGCGACGGCCACGTTGGCGGCTGCCGGAACGGTGGTCACCGAGATCAGCACGCCGACCAGCGAACCGGACTTCTTCGAGGTCAGCGAGAGCATGCCGGCGACGCCGGCGAGCAGCCCGACCACCCAGGAGAGCGCGTCCGGGCGCCAGATGAAGTCGGTCAGCGGCCGCTCGTCCAGCAGCATCTCCCGGCTGACCAGGCCGGCCGCGGTGAGCGCCCAGGTGCTGAGCACGGTGGCGACCATGGCGGTGAGGAAGCCGACCGTCAGGGCCTGCACCGACCGACCGATGACCGGCGGCTGACGCCGCAGCAGCGCCACGCAGAGCGCGGCGAGCGGCCCGAACTCGGGGCCGACCACCATCGCGCCGACGATCAGGATGGGCTGGTCGAGCAACACACCGATGCCGGCGATCATGGTCGCGACCACGATCAGGGCGAGGAACGTGCCGGTGAGCACGGTCTGCTCTCCGGTCTTCGCGGCGATCTCGTCCCAGACCACCGCGTCCTCGCCGTGCCCGGGCGCCTCCTCGGCGGCCCGGTCGGCCGCCTCCGAGAGCGTCAGCTCCACGTCGTCGGCGGCGATCGCCCCGTGCGTCTCGACGCCGAGGTCCTGGAGCTCGCGCAGCACGTTGTCCGCGCTTTCCCGGACGACGTCACAGGTGACGTAGTCGCCGGCCGGCTGGCGTGCCGCCCCGGGGAGCACCACGAGGTGGGTCACTCCTGGGTCAGCCGCCAGCAGTTCGACGACGGCCGACGACCGGTCGCTGGGAGCGATCACTCGGAGGTGCAGCAATCGGGGCTCCTGGGCTCGGGGACGTTCGGACGTGGCCGACGCACTCTACTCCGGGGGTCGTCGCTCCCGACCGCCGTCACGGAGCGAGCGTGTCCGCAGGGGGAACGGTGCGTTGAGGACGATGACACCGGCAACTCTAAATACCGACATAAGCGCCTCTAACGGCCTATCTCTGGTAAAACGCTAGAGTCCACCGCAGGCGTGTGATTGGAGCCGCATGGCCGGCCGCATCTTCCTGTCCTCCCCGGACGTCGGCACGCTGGAGGAGTCCTACCTGCTCGACGCGCTGCGTTCCGGCTGGGTGGCACCGGTCGGGCCGGACCTGGACGCCTTCGAGCGCGAGGTCGCGGCGCGGGCCGGTGTGGCCGCGGCGGTCGGGGTGAGCAGCGGCACGGCCGCCCTGCATCTGGCGCTGCTCGCGCTGGGCGTCGGCCCGGGACAGGTGGTCGTCGTTCCCACCCTGACCTTCGCCGCATCCGCCAACGCGGTCGTCTACACCGGCGCCGAGCCCGTCTTCGTCGACTGCGACCCGGAGACCGGGAACCTCGACGTCCCGCTGCTCCTCGACACCCTCGACCGGTTGGGCGCGCAGGGCCGCCGGGTCGGCGCCGTCATGGCGGTGGACCTGTTCGGAGGCTGCGTCGACTACACCGCCCTGCTGCCGGCGTGCGCCGCCGCCGGCGTGCCGGTCGTCGAGGACGCCGCCGAGGCGTTGGGCGCGACCCACCACGAGCGGCCCGCCGGTTCGTTCGGCCGGGTCGCCGCGTTCTCCTTCAACGGCAACAAGATCATGACCACCTCCGGCGGCGGCATGATCGTCTCCGACGACGTCGGTCTGATCGGCCGGTGCCGTCATCTGGCGACTCAGGCGCGCGAGCCGGTCCCGCACTACGAACACGTCGAGATCGGTTACAACTACCGACTCAGCAACCTGCTCGCCGCGCTCGGGCGGGCCCAGCTGAGTCGGCTCGACGCCATGATCGCTCGTCGCCGTCGCCTGCGCGAGCGGTACGCCAAGCTCTTCGCGCCGGTCCCCGGCGTACGGCTGCTCAACGAGGCCGACACCGGTTCGAACTGCTGGCTGACCACGGTGGTGGTGGATCCGGAGCGGGCCGGGTGGTCCGCCACCGACCTGAGTCGCCGGCTCGCGTCCGTCGACATCGAGACCCGTCCGGTCTGGAAGCCGATGCACCTGCAACCGGTCTTCGCCCGGGCCACCCGGTTCGTCACCGGAGCCGCCCAGCACCTCTTCGCCCACGGGCTCAACCTGCCGAGCGGTTCGGCTCTCACCGACGCCGAGGTGGACCGCGTCGAGGGGGCCGTCGTCCGATTCCTGGAGAACAGATGACCGTCACCGTCGACGTCACCGACGCCGGCCCGATCGACCCGGCCACCGACGCCCGCCGCCCCGACGTGTACTTCACCAGCGGCTACGGCGAGGCGGTAGCCGCCGACGGCTCGGGTTCGTGGCGCCTGGCCCACCACGACGACGACCTGGTGCTGCTGCCGTACCTGCTCCGGCCGGTGGCCGACGACGCGGCCGACGCCGTGAGTCCCTACGGTTACTGCGGCATCCACGTCGCCCCGGAGTGTCCCGCGAGCGAACTGGTCGCGTTCTGGTCGGCGCTGGGCGACCGGTGGCGCGCGGAGGGCGTGGTCAGTCTCTTCCTCCGGTTCTCGCCGCTCGACCCGGCATCGGTCGACGCGGTTCGCGACCTGGACGGGATGTCCCTGACCAGGCGCGCGGACACCGTCACCGTGCCGGTGCGGACGGCGTCGGCGGACATCTGGGACGGCATGGAGGGTCGATCCCGAACCGCGATCCGCAAGGCGCGGCGCGGCGGCATGCACGGCACCGTGCGACCGGCGGGAGCCGAGGACGTGGATGCCGGGTCCCCCTTCCGCCGGCTGTACGAGTCCACCATGACCCGCGTCGGCAGCACGGCCGGCTACTTTTTCCCGGAGGTCTACTACCAGCGCCTGCTGACCGGGCTCGGTCCGTCACTGTCGCTTGCGGAGGTGCGCGACGGCAGTTCCGCCGTGGTCGCGGCCGCCCTGGTGCTGCGGCACGGCGGCCGGGTGCACTACCACCTTGCCGGGTCACGACCGGAGGCCGCTCGCGAGGGCGCCAACAACATGCTCGTGTGGACGATCCTGGAGTGGGCGGCGGAGACCGGGGCGGACGTCGTCCACCTCGGGGGCGGGTTGCAGGCGGACGACAACCTCTTCCGCTTCAAGCGCGCGTTCGGTGGGCTGCGCACACCGTTCTGGACCGGCGCGGTGGTCCTCGATCCCGAGCGGTACGAGCGGCTCACCGAGGAGCGCGCCGCCCGGGTCGGCCTGCCGGCGGCGCACCTGCGGCAGAGCGGCTACTTCCCGGCCTACCGGTTCGGCGGGGCCTGAGGTGCCCCGCAGCGACCAACGGCTGACGGCACGGCCACGGATCGCCGCCGACGACCGGTGGGAGGTCGGGTCGTCGTTCCCCCTCATGCCGGCGTCCGGCCCCGGCACGACGCGGCTGCCGAGCCCGCTCCGGCTGTACGGCACCGGCCGGCAGGCGCTGCTGGCCCTCCTGCGCATGGGGCGGACGGATCTGGGCTGGACCGCGGTGCACCTGCCCGCCTACTACTGCCCGCCGGTGGCGGACGCCGCCGCGACCGTGCTCCCGGTGCGACGGTACGACGCCGGTCCGCGAGGGCACGTGGAGCCCGCCCGCCCTGGTCCGACCGAGGTGGTCGTCGCGGTGTCGTACTTCGGTGATCCCCCGGCGGCGCCGGCCACCCGGGGCGCCGCGCTGGTCGTCGACAGCACCCACGACCCGTTCGCGCCCTGGCTGCCCTCGGCCGCCGCCGACTACGTGCTGGCCGCCCTGCGCAAGACCCTGCCCCTGCCCGACGGGGGCGCGCTGTGGTCGCCGGCGGGTCACCGCCTGCCCGCGCAGCCCGCGCCCTCGCTCCGGCACCGGGCGGCGGCCGGGCAGGTCCTGGCCGCCATGTGCCTGAAGGCGGCGTACCTGTCCGGGGCCCCGGTCGAGAAGAGCGCCTTCCTGTCCGCCTTCGCCGCCGGCGAGGCGGCGTACGGGTCGACCGCGATCAGCGGGCCCAGCGACTACACCCGCGAGGTGTTGCCGGCCATGCCGGTGGACCGGTGGCGCCGGCAACGGATGGCCAACGCCGTGGTTCTCGGTGACGCGCTGGCCGACGTCGTCGGGTTGCGAGCACATGTCCACCCGTTCGGCGTCGTCGTGGAGTGCGACTCCGCCGAGCGACGTGACGCGCTGCGGGCGGCCCTGGTCACCCGCCGCGTCTATCCGGCTGTCCTGTGGCCACAGCCGCCGGACGCGCCGAGGCGGCACCTGGACTACTCCCGCCGCATGGTGCACCTGCACACCGACCACCGCTGGGGCGCGGAGGACATGCTCCGGGTCGCCGCCCGGATCCGCGACGTCCTGGCCCCGGCGACGGGGCCGAGACGTGCCGACGCCGGTGACATCCCGGGCGGCCGCGGACAGCAGGACCGACGCCCGATCCGACAGATTCGCGAGAGGTGATGGAATGCTGACTGGCCGACTGGTGGCGCTGAGGCCGATGGCCGCCGCCGACCTCGAGTTCCTGGCCGACCTCACCAATGCCGGCCCGGTACGCACCCACGTCGTCGGCTGGGACTGGCCGGTGGCGGCGGACGCCCAACGCGAGTGGCTCGCCCAGACCCACCGCGACGGGCGGAACCGTCGGCTCACCGTCACCGACGCGGCGACCGACGAGCCGATCGGGATGACCGGCCTGTGGGAGATCGACTGGCACAACCGCTCGGCGCTCAGCGCCGTCAAGCTGATGCCGGGACGCGCCCCGAAGGGCGCGGGCACCGACTCGATCATGTTGATGATGGCGTGGAGCTTCTACGAGGTGGGCCTGCGACGCCTGCACAGCACCATCCTGGACTTCAACGCGGCCAGCCTCGGCGCGTACGTCCGCCGGTGCGGCTGGCGCATCGAGGGCCGGGAGCGGCAGGCCGTGTTCCGCCGTGGCGAATGGCGCGACCTGCTCCGGGTGGCGATCCTGCGGTCGGAGTTCGACGAGCTGCCCGACTCCGCCGAGTACGTCGAGCGGGTCTGCGGCGCGCCCCACCGGCCGGCCGACGCCGGCGCCGGAGTGGTTCGGCAGCTGGCGGAGATGACCCGATGAGGGTCACGGTCACCGCGGAGTCGCGGTTCCTCCGCACCCCGGACGGTCGGGTGTGGATCGAGATCGGCCCCGACCACGCGATCTGGACGCGGTACCTCGCCGCGTTCGACGAGGTGCGGGTCGTCGCCCGCGTCCTCGACGTGCCCGAAGCCCCGGCCGGCGCCAACCGGGTCGACGGCCCGGGTGTCCACGTCTGGGCCCTGCCGCACTACGTCGGGCCGGCCGGCTACGTCCGCAACCTGCCCGGCATCCGCCGGGCGGTGATCGGCGCCACCGACGGCGCCGACGCGGTGATCCTCCGGGTGCCGTCGCCGATGGCCACCATGCTCAGCAACTGGCTGGACCGGCGGGGCCGGCCCTACGCCCTCGAGGTGATCGGCGACCCGTACGACGTGTTCGCTCCCGGCGTCGTCGACCATCCGCTGCGCCCCGTGCTGCGCCGCTGGTGCACCGGCGCCATGCGCCGACAGTGTCGCAGCGCGGTCGCGGTCAGCTACGAGACCACCCGTACGCTCCAGGCCCGCTATCCCGCGCGGCCGGACGTGCCGGCGATGGGGATCTCCTCGGTCGACCTGCCGGACGACGCCTACGTCGCCTCCCCGCGGGTGGCCGGGCCGGCCCCGCAGCGGCCGACCCTGGTGTCGGTGGGCTCGTTGGAGCAGCTCTACAAGGGCATCGACACCCTGATCGAGGCGATCGCGCGGTTGGACGCCACCGTACCGCCGGTTCACCTGGTGCACGTCGGTGTCGGCCGGAGCCGTCCGGCCCTGGAGGACCTCGCGGCGCGGTCGGGTGTGGCCGACCGGGTCCGGTTCGTCGGGTGGCTGCCCGGGGTGGACGCCCTGCGTGATCAGCTGGACTCGGCGGATCTGTTCGTCATGCCCTCGCGGACGGAAGGGCTCCCGCGGGCGCTGATCGAGGCGATGGCCCGGGCCCTGCCGGCGATCGGCTCCACCGCGGGCGGCATTCCCGAGCTTCTCGCCCCGGACGCCATGTTCCAGCCGGGGGACGCGGCGGGCCTGGCCGCCCTGATCGGCCGTACGGTGACCGATCCGGATCGGCTGGCCGAGCACTCCCGTCGGAACCTGACCCGCGCGCGGGAGTTCAGCGCGGACCGCCTCGGTGCCCGACGAACCGAGTTCTACCGGTCGGTCGCCGACTGGACGCGCCCGCGGTCGCTGCTGGGCGACCGTCGCTGAGCCGGCGGCAGGGGGCCGCGCAGACGGATGGTCCCCGTCGGTCCCGAGGGACCGACGGGGACCATCCGTTCTGGCGTCGTCGCCTGAACCGGGCGTCGCCGGTCAGCGGCTCGCCGGAGCGGCCGCGCGGGGTGAGCCGGCGCCGGTCGTGGCCGGCTGGTCCCGGTACCACTCGAAGGTCCGCCGGACGCCCTCGACGAGCGGCACCGCGGGTTCGTAGCCGGTGAGTCGACGCAGTTTGCCGAGGTCGGGCCGACGCCGGTGCACGGAACGCGCGGGCGCGGGCAGCACCTGGATCGACGCCGTGCTGTCGGCCATGGAGAGGACGAGCCGGGCCAGGTCGGCGATGTTGGTCTCCTCCCGGTCGTTGCCGAGATGCACGATCTCGCCGTCGGCCGCCGGGGTCGCCATCAGTCGGACGACCGCCTCGACGGCGTCGTCCACGTGGCAGAACGCGCGGTACTGGTCGGCGCCCCAGACCCGGAAGGGGTCCTCGCCGGAGAGCGCCCGCAGGGCCATCTCGGGGATGACGTGGTCGCTTCCCATCCGCGGCCCGTACACGTTGTGGAATCGACCGACCACGGCGGTCGCGCCCCGGGCGCGGGCGCCGTGCAGCACCAACGCCTCCCCGGTGAGCTTGCTGACCGCGTAGGCCAACCGGGGTGACTTCACGTCGGCGATCATCAGCGGCACGTCCTCGGCGGTGGGAACCGGGACCACGCCGGCGTCCACCCCGCCCGCGTACACCTCGCTGGTGGAACTGAAGAAGATCTGGTGTCCGGGGCGCACCCAGTCGACCAGGTGAAGCGCGGTCAGGGTGTTGACCCGGAGCACCCGGGTGGGATCGGCCTCGACGTTGCGGACCCCGACCACCGCGGCGAGCAGGTAGACCTGGTCCACGTCCCGGGGCAGCGTCTTCCAGGCCGACTCGGTGGTCAGATCCGCCGAGCGGACCTCGACCGACGGGTTCCGGCCGAGTGCGGACAGCCGCTCGTCGGCGCGGCCCCGGGAGAAGTCGTCGACCAGGACCACGCGGTGGCCGTCCTCGACCAGGCGTTCCGCCAGGTGCAGACCGATGAAGCCGGCGCCGCCCAGAATCAGTGCGCGCATCAGGCGGACACCTCCCGCTCCAGCCGGGCGGGCGAGTCGGGCGCCCGGTAGCCGATCCCGGCGTAGCGGACGCCGGCCGTCCGGACGGCCGCCTCGTCGAGGATCCGCCACGAGTCGAAGACCAGCCGCACCGGCGTGCCGGCGAGCAGTGACCCCACCGGAAGGGCCCGGTAGTCCGGGTGGTCGGTCAGGACCAGCACCGCGTCCGCGTCCGCGAACGCCTTGTCCAGGCTGATCGGCTCGGCGCCCAGATCGCGGATCACCTCGGCCGCCACCATCGGATCGTGGCCGAGGACGGTCATTCCGGCCGCTCGGAAGGTCCCGAGCATCGCGACGACCGGGGCGCCCCGCATGTCGTCGGTGGGCGGCCAGCCCTTGTAGGCCCAGCCCAGCACGGCGAGCTTGACGTCCCGGGTGGAGCCGTGGGCCTGCCGGACCAGCTCGACGACCTCGCCGGCGACGTGCGCCGGCAGGTGCTCGTTGAGCCGGCGCGCGGGGCCGACCAGGAACGGCGGCTCCGCCTGCGCGCTCGCGATCATCAGGTACGGGTCCTTGGACAGGCATCCGCCGCCGACGTAACCCGGCCGGGCCAGGTCGGGTCGGGGGTAGTCGGCGTTGGCGGCGGCGATCACCTCCAGCGGATCGAGGCCGTGTCGTCCGGCGATCAGCGCCAGTTCGTTGCCGAACGAGTAGATCAGATCCGTGTGGCAGTTGTTGGCGAGCTTCACCAGCTCCGCCGCCTCGAGGCTGGACACCGGCACGAGCTGGCGGACGAGCCCGCCGAGGAACGCCTGTCCCGCCTCGGCGCTGGCGTCGTCCAGCCCACCGACCACCTGCGGCAGCTCGACCAGTTCCCGCAACGCCTGACCCTGGATGGTCCGCTCCGGCGCCATGACCAGCCGGACGTCGGCACCCCACGCCTCGGTCAGCACGGGCAGCACGACCCGCCTGGTGGTGCCCACCGGCACGGTGCTCCGCACCACGACCAGGGTGCCGGGCCGGCAGGTCCGTGCGACGTACGCCGCCGCCTCGGCCAGGTTCTCCAGCCGGGGCTCGTGGGTGTCCTCGTCGACCGGGGTGGAGACACAGAGCACGACGGCGTCCACCTCGGCCGGGAGGTGCTCGTCCACCAGCAGGGTCCGCCCCACGTGCCGGGCGAACACCTCCTCCACGCCGGGCTCGTACAGATGCGGACGCCCCGCGCGCAACGCCTGCCGGACCCGGGGCTGGGCGTCCACCCCGTGCACCCGGTAACCCTTGTCCGCCAACGCGGCGGCGAGCGTCACACCGACGTAGCCAAGCCCGACGATTCCGATTCTGTGGTACACGATCATCCCTTCGAGGAGGTCAGAGAAAGGTCGTCCGACGCCTCGGTCCAGACGCCACGGACGGTCTCAGCGAGGTCGAGCAGCGGCGACCAGCCCAGGTCCTGCCGGGCCGCGGTGACGTCGGCCCGGATCCAGGGCACGCCCGCCGAACGCTCGGCGCCGGTAGCAGGTGACGTCTCCGACACCGTGCCGGCGAAGCCCGCCTCGGCGGCGAGGGCGTGCACCACCTCCCGGACCGGCACGGCGACGCCGCTGCCGATGTTGTAGACGACCCGGGGCAGCGTCGGGGCGAGCACGGCGGCCCGGACCGCGAGAGCGACGTCCCGCACGTCCACGAAGTCCCGGTACGCGTCGAGCGGGCCCACCTCGATCCGGTGGGCTCCGGACCGCCTCGCGTCCGCGAGCAGCCGCGCCACCCGTCCGAGCACACCCGTGGCCGGCAGGCCGGGGCCGACCGGGTTGAACACCCGCAGCACCACGGCATCGAGCCGGTCGGTCGCCAGCTCCATGAGCCGGGTGGCGGTGAGGTGACTGAGTCCGTACGCGCCGAGCGGTCGGGCCGGGTCGGACTCGGACACCGACCGGCCGACCGGCACCTGCCCGTACTCGCCGGCGGAGCCGAGTCGCACCAGCCGGGCGCCGGGGGCGGCGTGGGCCACCGCGTCGACGAGCCGGGCCGTGACCAGGGTGTGCGCCTGGAGCAGCTGCTCCGCGCTGCCGTCGAGACGACCGGTGCAGTTGACCACCACGGTCGGGCGCACGTCCCGGACCAGGTCGGTGAGCGGCGCGACTCCGGTGGTCAGCAGATCGCAGTCGGCGCGGCCCGGACAGACGAGGGACGCGTGCGGCGCCAGCGCGGCCCGCACGTGTCGACCCAGGAATCCGTTGGCTCCGAACAGCAGGACCGTACTCATGCCGGCACCCGCGGCGTGCGGGGCAACGGCGTGCGGAGTATCGGGGCGCGGTTCGACTCGCCCACGGGCGCCTCCCTCGGGTCGGCTCACAGCGGTCCGGTCGAGTGGCCGGACGACAGTCGGTACGCCAGGTCAACGCCGCCGAGATGGTCCGGTTGCGCGTTTTTCGCCGAAATAGCCGCGCGCCTCCCCGGTCACGACCGTCCGGTCTCCTCCCCCGTGGGTCGACCGGCCGTTAAAGTCCGGAAATCCCGAATAGCCGCCACACATGCTGATACAACGGTTATCGGCCGTTTTATCGACTGGCTGGAGGCCCGTGACGTGAGCAGACCTGACGCCGACCCGCCCTCCCCGAGGCAGGACGCGCCTGCCCTGCGGATCGTCATACTGGTCAAAACGAACGAGGGCGGGATCTGGATCGTCCAGCCGGCCCGCGCCATGGCGGAGCGGGGTCACGAGGTCGTGGTCGTGCTCCCGCCCGGCGACGGCAAGCTCACCCGGCGCCTCGCCGAGCACGGCATCCGGACCGTCGACTCACCGTTCTCGTTCCGGTTCCGCCCCGACCTCACCACCCTGCGCGGCCTGTGGCAGCTGCGCCGACTGCTCCGTCGGCTGCGACCGGACGTCCTCAACTACCACCTGTACGCGGCCACCCTGGCGGGTCGACTCGCCAGTCTGGGCCTGCCGCTGACCCGGGTGCACACCGTGGTCGGCCCGCTGTTCCTGGAGTCCCCGCTGATCCGCCGGGTCGAGCGCCGGCTCTGGCGGCTGGACGACGTCATCGTCTGCGGCACCGCCTACACCTCGCGGTGCTACGCGGCCCTCGGCGTACCGACGCCCCGCCGCCCCGTGGTCACCTGCGGCATCGACACCTCCCGCCTCAGCCCGGTGCCCGGCGAGGACCACGAACCGGTGGTGAACGCCCGGGCGGTCGAGCGGGCGCGGCGTGAGCAGCGCGCCAAGGCGCGGGCCGACCTCGGCGTCGCCGAGGACGTGCTGCTCGTCCTCATGGTCGCCTACGTCTATCCGGTGAAGCGACTGGTGGCGCGCGGCCGACCGATCAAGGGACACGACGTCCTGCTGGAGGCCTGGCGCCGCTTCCGGACCGCCGCGCCCCAGGCCCACCTCATGCTCGTCGGGGGCGGCCTCGGCGACGAGGCGCAGCGCCTGCGCCGAGACCTGATCGACCGGTACGGCGTCGCCGACGACCCCACCGTCACCTGGTTCGACTCCGTCGACGACGTCCGCCTGCACTACCAGGCGGCCGACCTCAGCGTCAGTCCGTCCCTGTCGGAGGGACACGGCGCCTCGGTGGAGGCGAGCGCGATGGCGGTACCGAGCGTGGTCAGCGACGCGGGCGGACTGCCGGAGACGGTGACCGCAGACTCGGGCTGGGTGGTGCCACGCGACGACCCGTCCGCGCTGGCCGCCGCCCTGAGCGCCGCGTACGCGGAGTTCCGCGCCGGCACGCTGGCGTCCCGCGGCATCCGGGCCCGGGAACTCGCCGTCCGGCACTTCGATCATCGTCCGGCCGCCCGTGAGGTGGTCTCCATCCTGGAGCGAGCCGCCGCCACCCGACGCGGTCGGGTCGGCGAGCCCACACGCACGGGGGTCACACGATGAGCGCCATGGGCCGCACCCGCCTGCTCGGTCCGCGCGGCGACGAGGCGGCCAAGCGCGCCGTCGACCTGACCGTCGCCGTCCTGGCGCTCGTCCTGACCGCGCCGCTCCTGGCGGCCGCCATGCTGGCGGTGCTGCTCCGGATCGGCGCACCGGTCCTGTTCGTGCAGGAACGCACCGGGCGGCACGGGCGA
Source organism: Micromonospora sediminicola (assembly GCF_900089585.1). NCBI lineage: Bacteria > Bacillati > Actinomycetota > Actinomycetes > Micromonosporales > Micromonosporaceae > Micromonospora > Micromonospora sediminicola. The sequence goes on from NZ_FLRH01000004.1 coordinate 341,012, forward strand.
CCGTTCCGGATCTACAAGCTGCGCACGATGACCGACGACCGGGACGCGGACGGCGAGCTGCTGCCCGACGCGGTCCGCTGCCCACCGACGGGCCGGCTGTTGCGACGGCTCAGCATCGACGAGCTGCCGCAGCTGTGGAACGTGCTGCGCGGCGACCTGAGCCTGGTCGGCCCCCGTCCCCTGGTGCGCCAGTACGACCCCTGGTACACCGAGCGCGAACGGCAGCGGTTCCTGGTCCGTCCGGGCCTCACCGGTCTGGTGCAGATCAGCGGGCGCAACGGCCTGACCTGGGATGAGCGGCTCGAGCTGGACGTCCGCTACGTCCGGGAGCGGTCACTCGGGCTGGACCTGCGGATCCTCCTGCGCACCGCCCGGGCGGTGCTCGTCGGCACCGGCGCCTCGGCCACCGCGCGGGCCCGGACGGTCGACCTGGACGCGGAACGGCGGGCCTGGCTCGCGGTCGCCGGCCGGTCCGTCGGTCCGGCGGCACACAACCTGCCGAGCGCCCCGCGGAGCTGACCGTCCGGGCGCGACCCGAACGCGCCGCCCACGGTCGCCCGGACGCGACGACGCCGGAAGACGAGAGGAACGCTCCCCGCACCGTGGCGGTGCGGGGAGCGTTCGCGCCGCAGCGGATCAGACGGGCTGCCGGCGGCGGGCCTTCCCGTCCGCGGCCTCCCGGAGGATCTGCAGGTAGGGGCCGAGCTGGTCCTCGCGGAACAGGCCGTCGGTCGCGGTGGCCGGCACGACCGGCAACCGGCCCGTCCGCTCCTTGACGTCGAGCCACTCCCGCAGCTGGGCCGCGATCATGGCCGGTTCGTTGTGCACGACCCCGGCACCCCGGTCACGCAGCAGCTTCGCCGCCACCCCGCCCTCGTACCCGAGCAGCAGGATGGGACGCCGGGCCTGGAGGTAGTCGAAGATCTTGCCGGTGACGGTGCCTGCGTCGCGGGGGTCGTTCCACATGAGCAGGACGAGCGCGTCGGCGTCCGCCTGGACGCGCCAGGACTTCTCCTGCGAGACCTGCCCGAGGAGGGTGACCGAGTCGGCCACCCCGGCGCGCTCGACGGCGGCGCGGACGATCCCGTGATCCACCCCGGCGAAGACCACGTGCACCCGGGCGGCATCCGGCCCGAGCAGGGCGATCGCGTCGAGCAGCGGACCGGGGTCACGGCGTCCCGGGTAGACGTATCCGGTGTGCGCCAGCGTCAACGTGGCGCGCCCCCGACTGTCACCGAGCGCCCCGGCGTGGGCGGACTCCGCCGGCACGGGCCTGCGGTCGATGCCGTTCATCACCACGCGGGTGTCCACGCCGAACGTCCGCCGGACCGTCTCCGCCAGCGGCTCCGACACGGTCACGCAGGTCGTCACCGACCGCAGGACGCGTCGCTCCAGGCGCTCGTCGACCGCCCGGCGCGGCGCCGACCGCACCCAGTACTCGTTCCCGACGGACCAGAGGTCCCGGTAGTCGGCGACCCAGGGCACGCGCAACCGCCGGGCGATCGACGCCGCGACCAGGAAGCCGGAGAACGGCGGCCCCGACACCAGCACGACGTCGGGCCGCCACCCGTCCGCGGCCTGACGGAACGCGCGCACGGCCGGACGGATCCAGTTGACCTGCGCGTCGGGGACGAGGACCTCCAGACCGGCCCGCACGAGCGCGCGGTTCACTCCGGCCCGGAGCCGGCGCAGTGGCGGCGTGCGTCCGGCGGAACCGCCGTCCGGCGGTGCGGCCGCCGTCGAGGTGGGTCGGGGAATCCGGGGTGCGGGCAGAGCGCGGATCACCTGCGCCTCGGGCAGTGGGGTCCGTTCGCCACCCTGGTCCGCGCCGATGGCGGTCAACACCCGCACGTCCCAACCGTGCTGGTGAGCGAAGGCGGCCAGGGCCGCGGGCCTTCGGGCACCGACCGTCTCCGCGGGTGGAAAGTGATAGGACACGATCAGCAGGCGCCGCGTCGTTCCGGAATCCGCGTGTGTATCGGTCACGATCCGCACTCCGACAAGTCATGGTGAGAGCACCGCATCTCGGCACACTCCTTTCTGGTCGTGCAAAGGATCAACGAGCCTTCTCAGGTGAAGACATGGCAAGAAGGTCAAGCTGCCGCGCCGAGACACCTCAACCCTGTGACACGAGCTGGGGCGCGGAACGCGACTCACGCCCGGCCCGACTGGCCACCGTCACGACCCGGAGCGACATCAGCCAGCCGACGCCGTACGCCAGGGCGCCGGCGACGCCGAACGCCCAGATCGCGGTCAGCGGAGAGCCGCCGAGCAGCGCTACCAACGAAACCGTTCCCGCGACCGCGACCAGACGACCGACGTCCCAGGCGAGTTGCAGCCCCTGACGCTCGAACACGACCAACGTCTGCGAGAGCGGGGACGCGATGAACTGAGCGGCCATGAAGACGGCCATGGCCTGGGCGAAGCTGCCGCTGCTGTGCCACTGCGGCCCGAATATCAGGGAGAACGCCATCGGCGCGCCGACCACGACGGCGAGCGCGCTGACGGCAGCGATCAGCGCCAGCTTCCGGCTCGCGCTCACGAAGACCCTCCGGCTCCCGGCGGGTGCCTCGCGGGCGGTCCGGGCGATCTCCGCCAGATAGACCTGGGCGACGGCAGAGGCCACCAGGGCGGCGGGCATCGCGATCACACGCTGGGTCAGCCCCAACCAACCGGCGACGGTGCTCCCGTACCAGAACGCGATGAGCAGGACGGGCAGCTGGGTACCGAGGATGTTGAGCAGACCGGACGGAGCCATGAGAAGCGGAAACCGTCGATACCGGCGGGCCACCGCCAACAGCCGCGGCCTGTGGTCCGCCGGTGCCGCCGCGCCACGCCGACCGGCGTCCCGGAGGAGGACGACGGCGGCCACCACCTGACCGAACCCGAAGCCGAGTGTCAGTCCGCCGGTACGCAGACCCGCCACTCCGGCCACGATCTGCGTGACCACGACCCCGGCTGACTGGAACAGGTTGCGCCGTCCGATCGCCCCGTACCGACGATGCCGGACGGCGAGTTGGTTGAGCACGAGGACCACACCCATCGCCGCGGCGGAGGGCGGGACCACCCACAGCCAGGGCGCCAGCTCCGGCTGGTCGAACCACCGGGCCACCTCGTCGCCCGCCAGCAGCACCAGGACCGCTCCCAGGCCCCCGGTCGCGCACACCGCGACGAGCCCGAGAGTCACCAGCGCGCGGGCGACGCCATCCCGCTCGGCCAACGGGATCGCCATCTCGAACCGGAGCGCCGCCACCGTGCCGACGGTGACCGCCAACGCGGTGACGACGGTGAGGTGGCCGAAGTCAGCCGGGCGATAGAGCCGGGCCAGCAGCGGCGCAGCCGCCAGGGCGAGAAGTTGCCCGCCCGCGGATCCGGCGGCGACGCTGATGACCCCGCGCCGGCCCGCCGACAGCGTCGGCCGTGCGGAGGTCCGCCACCTCACCCGGCGGCCTTCGACGGTCCGGTCCGCGGACGCGCCCCGGCCTCCCTCGAGGTCGGTACGAGGAATCGCGAGGCGTCGGCACGACCGGTGGCCGAGTGCCGGGCCGGTTGCTCGCCGGCGCGTCGGGACGGGGTCGTCCGGGTCGCTCCGGCCAGAACGAGCACTCCGAGGGCCAGCGCGGCGAACAGGGGACGGTCGCCGTTGACGTCGCCGGACGTCGAGACCGCGACCGCGTAGAACGTCACCAGGGCGAGGGCGAACCCGGCCGCGGCGTCCCGCCGGCTCGACCGCCAGAGGCCGACGGCCACCACCACGACGGCCAGGGCGAAGGCGCCGGCCACCCACCAACCCGACTCCGCCGGTAGCTCGAGCCACAGATTGTGCGGGTAGTTGTGCACCGGCATGTCGGCGTAGTAGCTCCAGTTGCCGAAACCGACGCCGCCGGGGTGCTCGGCGATCATCGGTAGGGTCACGTCGCGCATCGCAGCACGCGCACTGCCGTGCAACTCCTCGCTCGGGTCGACCACGAAGGCGTACACCCTCGGGGGCAGCAACGACGGCAGGGCGATCACGGTCAACACCAGAGCACCCATCAGCGCCAGGCCGACCCATTCGCGTCGGGTCCGTCGGATCTTCAGCCGGAGCCCGGCGAGCACGAGGACGAAGAGGGCCACCACCGCCGCGAGCAGCGGCCCTCGGGAGCCGGTCGCGAACAGGCCGAGAAGGAGCAGCGTCCCCGCGCCCGCGGCCCACCAGACGGACAGACGTTTCTGCAGGTACAGCCAGGTGAGCGCCACGATGGCGCCACCGATCGCCCGCGCGACCCAGATCGGATTGGCACCGAACCCGGTCGCCCGGCCGTTCTCCGGATCACCGACCAGGGCGGCGACCGCGAGCACCAGACCCGACACCACGAAGACCGCGGCGAAGGCGTCGACGTCCCGTCGCCCCCGCAGCACCGCGACCGCCAGCGCGGCGAACAGCGTCAGGGTCACCAGGAGGACGAACTTCTGCTGGCCGTACTCCGTCTGAGGCGGCTCGAGGATCGGCGGCAGGGCCAGGATCCCGAAGGTCGCCAACACCCAGAACAGCACCACCCTCGCCCGGGACGGCCGGCTGAGCACCTCGTGCAGGAGCAACGGAACCGCCAGGACCACCGCGGTGATCAGGAGCCCGCGGCCGACCAGCCGCGGAAACAGGTCGAAGTTGAGAAGCGCCACCACGACGACGGCCCGCACCACGACCGAGGCCACGGTGGCTTGGGGCCGTGGCCGCTCCTGCCCGCCCGGCCCGCCCACGGCCGTCGGGCCACGGCTGCCGATCATCACCATCTCGCGCGTTCCTTCCGGGCAACGCCGGTTGTCCGACCAGGGACCGAGCCCGCCGGCTGCCGCCTCGTCGTGGCCGGCACGGCCGCACCGCCCGGGTGCGGGGATCCCGTCACCGGCCGGTAACGGCGGTCGGGCATCTGTGCTCCGGTCATGCCCGCGTCGGCGCGCCGGCGGGCAGCAGCATGTCCCGGACGTCGGCGAAGCACCGGTTGGCCTCGTCGTAGTCCTCGGGGCGGCCGATGTCGAGCCAGTAGCCGTCGAACTCGTAGCCGGCGGGCGGCTCCCCCCGGCCCAGCAGGTCGAGCACCAGTTGGTCGAACCCGAACGGCTGCCCCACCGGGTAGTGGGCGATGGTGCTCCGGGAGAGCCCGTAGACACCCATGCTCACCCGGTAGTGCAGGACCGGCTTCTCGGCGAACGACGTGATCTTGTCGCCGGCCAGCTCCAGCACCCCGAAGTCGATCTTGACGGTGCGCCGGTAGGTGGCGACCGTCAGCGGCGCGCCCGACCGGGCGTGCGTGGCCAGCAGGTCGGCGTAGTCGAGATCGGTGAGCACGTCGCCGTTCATCACCAGGAAGTGCTCGGGCAGGCGGTGCCGAATCCCGAAGAGCGGACCGATGGTCGACAGCGGCTTGTCCTCCTCGACGTAGTCGACGTTCAGCCCGAACCGGGAGCCGTCGCCGACGAACGCCCGGATCAGCGCGCCGAGGTGGTTGATCGCCAGCGTCACGTGGCTGAAGCCGCGGTCGGCGAGCTGACGCAGCACGATCTCGAGGATCGCGTAGCTCTCCCCGATCGGCACGAGTGGCTTCGGCAGCGTGGAGGTGTAGGGACGCAGTCGAACCCCCGCACCGCCCGCCATGATCACAACATGCATCGACTCTCCACTCGTCCCCCGCTCCACCTCGCGTCCAACGAGCCTGGCCCACGGTTGGGTACGGAAAACACCTGTTCGGGGGGCGTTTCCCGGCGTCGTGCCGTCCGGTAAGCCCGACGGTCCACGCGCCGCTGTGGTGAGCTGTACCGGTGGCGGGCTATGTGTTCGGGCTGGTGCTGCACCCCACCCGCGACGTCTCCGAGGTGGTGGGGACGATCGCGCGCTGGGCGGCGCAGCACGGCAAGACCCTGGCCGTCCGCTGCGAGGACCGGCACCGCGTGCCGACCTCGGTGGAGGCGGTGCCCGCCTGCGACCTGGCCGACCACTGCGACGCGCTGATCAGCATCGGTGGCGACGGCACCATGCTGGGCGCGCTGCGGATGGCCGTCCGCGACCCGAAGCCGGTGCTCGGGGTGCACCTGGGACGGGTGGGCTTCCTGGTCGAGGTGGAGCCGCCGGACCTGCCCCGGGCGCTGGAACGCCTGGTCGCGCGCGACTTCACCATCGAGTCGCACGCCTGCCTGGCCTGCGACGTGTGCGGTGACGACGTGGTGGCGTTCAACGACATCGCGCTGGTCCGCCAGCCCGGCGCCGGTTTCGTCACGGCCACCCTGGCGGTGGACGGCCAGCGGTACGGCTACTACCGGTGCGACGCGCTGGTGGTGAGCACGCCGACCGGCTCGACCGCGTACAGCTACGCCGCCGGCGGGCCGTTGATCTCGCCGGCGACGGAGGCGCTGGTGGTGACGCCGTCGGCCCCGATGGCCGGGATCTCCCGCTCGGTGCTGCTGTCGCCGCACGAGAGCGTGCACCTGGAGCTGCGGCCGGACTCGGCGCCGGTGGCGGTGGAGATGGACGGGTTGCTGATCCGCGAGGCGGCGACCGAGGGTTCGGTGCACGTCCGGTACGTCCCGGACGCCGGTCGGGTGGTCCGCCTCGATCCGCGCCGCTATCAGGAGCGTAACCAGCTCAAACTGAGCCTGCTGGACCTGCCGCTGCTGCCCGACCAGCTCCGCGAGCTGCTGCCGGACGGGTTGCGGGAGCAGCTCAACCGCCGGGAGCTGCCCCCGCCCCGGTGACGTCTCAGCCGCCGAGCACGCCGTCGACCAGCGACTTGGCCTCCTCCTGGATCCGGGCCAGGTGCTCCGGGCCCTGGAACGACTCGGCGTAGATCTTGTAGACGTCCTCCGTGCCCGACGGCCGGGCGGCGAACCAGCCCGACTCGGTGGTCACCTTCAGCCCGCCGATCGCGGCGCCGTTGCCGGGCGCGGTGGTGAGGACGGCGGTGATCGGCTCGCCGGCCAGCTCGGTGGCGGTGACCTGCTCCGGCGAGAGCTTGGCCAGGACGGCCTTCTCCTCGCGGCCCGCCGGGGCGTCGATCCGGGCGTACGCGGGGGCGCCGAAGCGGTCGGCCAGGTCGGCCCAGTGCTCGCTCGGGGTCCGCCCGGTGGTGGCGATGATCTCGGCGGCGAGCAGGCAGAGCAGGATGCCGTCCTTGTCGGTGGTCCAGGTGCTGCCGTCGCGGCGCAGGAAGGACGCGCCGGCGCTCTCCTCGCCGCCGAAGCCGACCGCGCCGTCGAGCAGCCCGGGCACGAACCACTTGAAGCCGACCGGCACCTCCAGCAGCGGCCGGCCCAGGTCGGCCGCGACCCGGTCGATCATCGAGGAGGAGACGAGCGTCTTGCCCACCGCCGCGGCCGGGCCCCACTGCTCGCGGGTACGGAACAGGTGGCCGATCGCCACCGCCAGGTAGTGGTTGGGGTTCATCAGCCCGCCGTCCGGGGTGACGATGCCGTGCCGGTCGGCGTCGGCGTCGTTGCCGGTGGAGACCGCGAACCGGCCGCGGGCGGCGATCAGCGAGGCCATCGCGTTCGGCGACGAGCAGTCCATCCGGATCTTGCCGTCGCCGTCCAACGTCATGAACCGCCAGGTGGGGTCCACGGTCGGGTTGATCACGGTGAGGTCGAGGCGGTGCCGCTCGGCGATCTCCCCCCAGTACGCGACGCTCGCCCCGCCCATCGGGTCGGCGCCGATGCGCACCCCGGCGTCCCGGATCGCGTCGATGTCCAGCGCGGCGGGCAGGTCGTCGACGTAGCGGGCGAGGAAGTCGTACTCCCCGGTGGTGTCGGCGGCGCGGGCCCGCGCGTACGGGATGCGCTTCACCTCCTTGAGCCCGGCGGCGAGGATGGCGTTCGCGCGGTCCTGGATCCACTTCGTGACGTCGGTGTCGGCGGGGCCGCCGTTGGTGGGGTTGTACTTGAAGCCGCCGTCGGACGGCGGGTTGTGCGACGGGGTGATGACGATGCCGTCGGCGAGGGCCGAGGTGCGGCCCCGGTTGTGGGTGAGGATGGCGTGCGACAGCGCCGGGGTGGGCGTGTAGCCGTCCCGGCTGTCGCGCAGCACGGTGACCTCGTTGGCGGCGAGGACCTCCAGCGCGTCGGCCTCGGCGGGCGCGGAGAGCGCGTGGGTGTCGCGGGCGAGGAACAGCGGGCCGTCGAGGCCCTGCTCCCGCCGGTAGTCGCAGAGCGCCTGGGTCACGGCGAGGATGTGGTCGGAGTTGAACGCGTTGCGCAGGCTGGACCCGCGGTGCCCGGACGTGCCGAAGGAGACCTGCTGCGCCGGGTCGCTCGGGTCGGGGTGCTCGGCGTAGTAGGCGGTGACCAGCCGGGGCACGTCGACCAGGTCGGCGGGCTCGGCGGGCTTACCGGCACGGGGGTGGGGCACGACGGGATCCTCCTCGGGGACCGGTGGGACGGGTCAGGGCTCGACGCGCTGACCCTTGCCGATGACGACGATGCCGTTGTCGGACACGGTGTAGCGCTGGCGGTCCTTCTCCAGGTCGACGCCGATCTCGGCGCCTTCCGGAACGTAGACGTTCTTGTCCAGGATCGCGCGGCGGACGACCGCGTGCCGGCCGATCTCGACACCCTCCATCAGGACGGCGCCGTCCACGTGCGCCCACGAGTGGACCTTCACCTTCGGCGACACGATCGAGTTCTCCACCAGCGAGCCGGAGATCACCGAGCCGGGCGAGACCATCGAGCTGACCGCCCGGCCGACCCGCTCGCCCCAGGCGTGCACGAACTTGGCCGGCGGGTACGGCGGCTGCTCGGTGTAGATCGGCCAGTCGAAGTTGTAGAGGTTGAACACCGGGTGCACGTTGATCAGGTCCATGTGGGCGTCGTAGAACGAGTCGAGCGTCCCGACGTCGCGCCAGTAGCCGCGGTCCCGGTCGGTGCTGCCCGGCACCTCGTTGTCCTTGAAGTCGTAGACGTTGGCCTCGCCCCGCTCGACCAGCATCGGGATGATGCTGCCGCCCATGTCGTGCTTGCTGGTCTTGTCCTCCGCGTCGCGCTCGACCGCCTCGCAGAGCGCCCGGGTGGAGAAGACGTAGTTGCCCATCGAGGCGTAGATCTGGTCCGGCGCGTCGGGCAGCCCGACCGCGTCGGTGGGCTTCTCGCGGAACGCCCGGATCCGCCGGCCGTCCTCGCCGACCTCGATCACGCCGAACTGGTCGGCCATCGACAACGGCTGGCGGATGCCGGCCACTGTCACCCCGGCGCCGGAGGCGATGTGGTCCTCCACCATCTGCCGGGGGTCCATCCGGTAGATGTGGTCGGCGCCGAAGACGATCACGTGGTCGGGCTGCTCGTCGTTGATCAGGTTGAAACTCTGGTAGATGGCGTCGGCCGAGCCGGCGAACCACCACGGGCCGCGCCGCTGCTGGGCGGGCACCGGGGTGACGTAGTTGCCGAGCAGCGTCGACATCCGCCAGGTCTTGGTGATGTGACGGTCCAGCGAGTGGGACTTGTACTGGGTCAGCACGACGATCTTGAGAAAGCCGGCGTTCGCCAGGTTGGAGAGGACGAAGTCGACCATGCGGTACATCCCGCCGAAGGGGACGGCCGGCTTCGCCCGGTCGGTGGTCAGGGGCATCAGGCGCTTGCCCTCCCCGCCGGCCAGGACGATCGCGAGCACCTTGGCAGCCATGGTCAGACGCTATCCACCCCGCCGCGACTTCACCACTCGGACGCCCACACTTGCGCACCGGGTGCGATCCGGCGCTCTGCACTAGGGTGCGGGCATGGCACCGATGCGCGTCGACCTGCTCACCCGTGAATACCCGCCGGAGGTGTACGGCGGGGCCGGGGTGCACGTGGAATACCTGGCCCGTGAGCTGCGCCGACTCGCCGACGTGCGGGTGCACTGCTTCGGCGCGCCGCGGGACGAGGCGGGCGTCACCGCGTACGCCGAGCCGGCCGCGCTGGCCGGTGCGAACGCGGCGCTGCGCGTCATGGGTGTCGACCTGGAGATGGCCGCCGGGGCCGCCGGCACCGACGTGGTGCACAGCCACACCTGGTACGCCAACCTGGCCGGGCACACCGCCAAGCTGCTGCACGGGGTGCCGCACGTGGTGACCGCGCACAGCCTGGAGCCGCTGCGCCCGTGGAAGGCCGAGCAGCTCGGCGGCGGGTACGCGCTGTCGTCCTGGTGCGAGCGGACCGCGTTCGAGGCCGCCGACGCGATCGTCGCGGTGAGCGCGGGGATGCGGCGGGACGTGCTCACCGCGTACCCGGCGGTGAACCCGGACCGGGTGCGGGTGGTCTACAACGGCATCGACACCGCGCAGTACGCCCCGGACCACGGCACGGACGTGCTCGACCGGCTCGGCATCGACCCGGGGAGGCCCAGCGTGGTCTACGTCGGGCGGATCACCCGGCAGAAGGGCCTGCCGTACCTGCTGCGGGCGGCCCGGGAGCTGCCCGCCGACACGCAGCTGGTGCTGCTGGCCGGCGCGCCGGACACGCCGGAGATCGGCGCCGAGGTGGAGGAGCTGGCCGCCGAGCTGCGGGCGACGCGCTCGGGGGTGGTCTGGGTGGCGGCCATGCTGCCCAAGCACGAGGTGATCCAGGTGCTCACCCACGCCACGATCTTCGTCTGCCCGTCCGTCTACGAGCCGATGGGCATCGTCAACCTGGAGGCGATGGCCTGCGAGACGGCCGTGGTGGCCACCGCCACCGGCGGCATCCCCGAGGTGGTCGCGGACGGCGAGACCGGGCTGCTGGTGCCGATCGAGCAGGCCGGCGACGGCTCGGGCACCCCGCTGGACCCGGAGCGCTTCGTGGCCGACCTGGCGGCGCGGATGAACGAGCTGCTGGCCGACCCGGACCGGATCGCGGCGTTCGGCGCGGCGGGGCGGCGGCGGGCGGTCGAGCACTTCTCCTGGGACGCGGTCGCCCGGCAGACGCTCGAGGTGTACCGCTCGGTGGGGGCGTAAGGAAGGGCCCCTTCTTAACGCCTCCGGTAGAGGAAGGGCCCCTTCTTAACAGCCCGCCAGCGGCACGCCGCGGACGTCGCCCGGTCGCGGCCCGCGGCGGATACAGTCGCCGGGATGTCGGATGCGATCTTCACCCATCCTCGACTCGCGCCGGTCTACGACGCGTTCGACGGCGACCGGGACGACCTGGACGCGTACCTCGCCATCGCCGACGAGCTGGACGCCCGCGTGGTGCTCGACCTCGGGTGCGGCACCGGGAACCTGGCCCTCCTGCTCGCCCGGCACGGCCGTACCGTCGTGGGCGTCGACCCGGCCGAGGCGTCGCTGGACGTCGCGCGGGCGAAGGACGGCGCGGACCGGGTCCGCTGGATCCGCGGCGACGCCACCACGCTGCCGCCGCTGCGCGCCGACCTGGCCACGATGACCGGGAACGTGGCGCAGGTCTTCCGCACCGACGACGACTGGGAGCGGACCCTGCGGGGCGTGCACGCCGCGCTGCGCCCCGGCGGTCACCTCGTGTTCGAGACCCGCCGCCCGGGGCGCCGCGCCTGGGAGGAGTGGGCGGACACCGCGCCCGTCACCCGGGACGTGCCGGGCGTCGGGCCGGTGGAACAGCGCCTCGAGGTCACCGTGGTCGACCTGCCGCTGGTGTCCTTCCGGTACACGTACCGGTTCCTGACCGACGGCGTGACCCTCACGTCGGACTCCACGCTGCGGTTCCGCGACCGCGACGAGGTCGAGGCGAGCCTGACCTCGACCGGCTACCGGGTGACAGACGTGCGGGAGGCGCCCGACCGCCCCGGCCGGGAGTTCGTGTTCGTCGCGCACCGTGTGGACCAGCCGCTCGGGTGCAACGCCACGGGTGGGTCGGCGCCCGTTTGACACCCGTGCCGTCGCACCCGCCGAGCACCACGCACAGGGCGGCGGAAGGGGTGCATCCAGGGCGCAGCCGAGCGCGAGAGGATCTCGCGCAGTAGGTTGAGCGGGTGACTGGACGGTTCCCGATCGAAGACGTCTCCCCCGTCGTCTCCTGCGGTCGCTACCCGGCCAAGGCGGTGGTCGGTGAGCTGGTGCCGGTGTCGGCCCGGGCCTACCGCGAGGGCCACGACGCGCTGGGCTGCAACGTGGTCTGGCGCGGCCCGGACGGCGACGCCCGCCCGTTCACCCGGATGCGGCCCGGCGAGCCGGGCCAGGACCGGTGGCACGCCACCATCCGGCCGGACGCGGTCGGCGAGTGGCGGTTCACCGTGGAGGCGTTCCAGGATCCCTACCTGACCTGGCAGAACGCGGTAACCAAGAAGCTCGCCGCCGGCCAGGGCGCGGCCGAGCTGGCCAACGACCTGGCCGAGGGCCTCCGGGTGCTGACCGCCGCGCTCGACCTGGTGCCGAAGGCCGACCGGGACCGCGTACGCGAAGCCGTGACGACGCTGGGTGACGACGACCTGGAGCTGCCGCGGCGGGTGAGCCCGGCGCTCGACCTGGCCGACCTGCTCTGGGAGCACCCGGTCCGCGAGCTGGTCACCGCCGGCGACGAGCGGACCCTGTGGGTGGACCGGCCCCGGGCGCTCTTCTCCGCCTGGTACGAGTTCTTCCCCCGCTCCGAGGGCGCGATCCCGGCCACCGCCGACGCGCCCGCCCGCTCCGGCACGTTCGCCACCGCCGTCGACCGCCTGCCCGGCGTCGCGGCGATGGGCTTCGACGTGCTCTACCTGCCGCCGATCCACCCGATCGGCCGGGTCAACCGCAAGGGCCGCAACAACGCGCTCACCGCCGGGCCGGACGACGTCGGCTCGCCGTGGGCGATCGGCGCGGCCGAGGGCGGCCACGACGCCATCCACCCCGACCTGGGTACGCCGGAGGACTTCCGCGACTTCGTCGCGGCCGCCGCCGAGCAGGGCCTGGAGGTGGCGATGGACCTGGCGTTGCAGTGCGCGCCGGACCACCCGTGGGTCACCGAACACCCGGAGTGGTTCACCACCCGGGCCGACGGCAGCATCGCCTACGCGGAGAACCCGCCGAAGAAATACCAGGACATCTATCCGCTGAACTTCGACAACGACCCCGAGGGCATCCGGGCCGAGGTGCTGCGGGTGGTGCTGCACTGGGTCGGTGAGGGCGTGAAGATCTTCCGGGTCGACAACCCGCACACCAAGCCGTTCGACTTCTGGCACTGGCTCATCGCCGAGGTCAAGAGCGTGGACCCGGACGTGCTCTTCCTCGCCGAGGCGTTCACCCGGCCCGCGATCATGCACGGGCTCGGCAAGATCGGCTTCACCCAGTCGTACACCTACTTCACCTGGCGCACGACGGCGGCCGAGATGCGGGAGTACTGCGAGGAGCTGGTCGCCTCCGCCGACTGGATGCGCCCGAACTTCTGGCCCAACACACCGGACATCCTGCACTCGTCGTTGCAGCACGGCGGGCCGCCGATGTTCAAGATCCGGGCGGTGCTGGCGGCACTGCTCTCCCCCTCCTGGGGCATGTACGCCGGCTTCGAGCTGTTCGAGCACGTCGCCCGCCCGGGCGCCGAGGAGTACCTGGACAACGAGAAGTACGAGCTGCGGCCCCGGGACTGGGACGGCGCGCTGGCGCAGGGGCGGTCGCTGGCGCCGTTCATCGGCACGCTCAACCGGGTCCGCCGGGACAACCCCGCCCTGCACCAGCTGCGCAACCTGCGCTTCCACGACATCGACAACCCGGCGCTGCTCTGCTGGTCCAAGCACGACCCGGAGAGCGGCAACACGGTGATCGTGGTCTGCTCGTTCGACTCCCGCACCGTGCAGTGGGGCAACACCACGCTCGACATGCCGGCGCTCGGCTTCGACTGGCACGAGCGGTTCACCGTGCACGACGAGCTGACCGGCGCCGGGTACGACTGGGGGCAGCGCAACGCGGTGCGCCTCGACCCGTACCTGCAACCGGCACACGTGCTCACCGTGCGCCGCCCGGCGCCACCGGCCGCCGCCGAGCCGGAGCACCCGGCCGCGCCGGACCTGACCGTCGAAGACGTACCCGCCGACCTCTCCGGCGGCACCGCACCGACCGCACCGGCCGGGAAGGACGACGCACGATGGACCAGCTGATCGCCGGCGAGGTACACGACCCGCACGCCGTGCTCGGCGCGCACCCGGCCGACGGGAACACCACGATCCGGACGCTGCGCCGGGGCGCGGGCGAGGTGACGGTGCTCGTCGACGGCGAGCGGCACCCGACGAAGCGGGTGCACGACGTCGGCGTCTTCGAGGCGGTGCTCCCCGGCGAGGTGCTCGACTACCGGGTCGAGGTGGACGGCACCACGCACGACGACCCGTACCGGTATCCGCCCACGCTCGGCGAGCTGGACCTGCACCTGATCGGCGAGGGGCGGCACGAGCGACTCTGGGCGGCGCTCGGCGCCCGGGTCTTCGACGAGGGCGTGGCGTTCACCGTCTGGGCGCCCAACGCCCGCGGCGTGCGGCTCGTCGGCGACGTCACCGGCTGGGGCGCGGACGACGGCTGGCCGATGCGCTCGCTCGGCTCCAGCGGCGTGTGGGAGATCTTCGTGCCCGGCATGCCGGCCGGCAGCCGGTACAAGTACCGCGTGCTCGGCGCCGACGGCCGGTGGCGGGACAAGGCCGACCCGATGGCCGCCCGCACCGAGGTGCCGCCGGCCACCGCGTCGGTGGTCCACGAGTCACGGTACGAGTGGAACGACGCCGACTGGCTGGAGCGGCGGGCGAGGCGGCAGCCGCACCAGGAGCCGATGAGCGTGTACGAGGTGCACCTGGGCTCCTGGCGCCCCGGCCTGAGCTACCGGGAGCTGGCCGAGCAGCTCACCGCGTACGTGCTCGAGACGGGCTTCACCCACGTGGAGTTCCTGCCGGTGATGGAACACCCGTTCGGCGGCTCGTGGGGCTACCAGGTCACCGGCTACTACGCGCCCACCGCCCGGTTCGGCGACCCGGACGACTTCCGCCACCTGGTCGACCGGCTGCACGCCGCCGGCATCGGCGTGATCCTCGACTGGGTGCCGGCGCACTTCCCCAAGGACGAGTGGGCCCTGGCCCGCTTCGACGGCACCCCGCTCTACGAGCACCCCGACCCGCGCCGCGGCGAACACCCCGACTGGGGTACGTACGTCTTCGACTTCGGTCGCAACGAGGTCCGCAACTTCCTGGTCGCCAACGCGCTCTACTGGCTCGACGAGTTCCACGTCGACGGGCTCCGGGTCGACGCGGTCGCCTCGATGCTCTACCTCGACTATTCCCGCGAGGAGGGGCAGTGGGCCCCGAACGTGCACGGGGGCCGGGAGAACCTGGAGGCCATCGCGTTCCTCCAGGAGGTCAACGCCACGGTCTACCGGCACCACCCGGGCGTGCTCATGATCGCCGAGGAGTCCACCGCGTGGCCGGGCGTCACCAGGCCGACCTCCGACGGCGGGCTCGGGTTCGGGTTCAAGTGGAACATGGGCTGGATGCACGACACCCTGCTCTACACCTCGAAGGACCCGATCTACCGGCAGCACCACCACCACCAGCTCACGTTCTCCCTCGCCTACGCCTGGAGCGAGAACTACGTGCTGCCGATCAGCCACGACGAGGTGGTGCACGGCAAGGGGTCGCTGACCGGCAAGATGCCCGGCGACACCTGGCAGCGGCTGGCGAACGTGCGGGCGCTGCTGGCGTACATGTGGGCGCACCCCGGCAAGCAGTTGCTCTTCATGGGCTGCGAACTCGCCGACGACCGCGAGTGGAGCGAGGAGCGCGGCCTCGACTGGTACCTGCTGCACGACCCGGCACGCGCCGGGGTGCAGCGCCTGGTCGCGGACCTGAACCGCGCCTACCGGGCCACGCCGGCGCTGTGGGCGCAGGACACCGACCCGGCCGGCTTCCGCTGGATCGCCGGCGACGACGTGGCCAACAACGCGGTCTCGTTCATCCGGATCGCCCCGGACGGCCAGACCCTGGTCTGCGTGGCCAACTTCTCCGCCCTGCCGCTGGACGACTACCGGATCGGCCTGCCCGCCGGTGGGACGTGGACCGAGGCGCTCAACACCGACGCGCACCACTACGGCGGGTCCGGGGTGGGCAACCTGGGCGCGGTGCACGCGGAGAACGTGCCGTGGCACGGGATGCCGGCGTCGGCGGCGCTGCGGGTGCCGCCGCTGGGCGTGCTCTGGCTCCGGCGGGACTGACTCCCGTTTTTCGCGATATGACGCTGGGTCATAATTATGACTCAGTGTCATATCCGATCCAGGTGATCCCTCGTCGATGTCCATCACGATGAGTGACGTAATCCGCGCCGCAGCATCACTCCGGGTCGAGATCGGACGCTCCCCCATCCGCCCGCCTGAACCGGCACCGGCCGGCTCCCCGTATCCCCGTACGGATGCCGGACACCCGTGACGACGAGGCGGAGGAGCTTCGATGGCGTGGAGCAGGGGCACAACCAGGCGGCGCAGGGCGACGGCGGGCCCGTCCCGCAACCGGAAGATCGCCGGCGGGGTGGCGTTGGCGCTGACGGCGGGGGCGGCGTTCGCGGTCGCCACCGGCACCGGCCAGGCGGCCGAGAGCTGCGCCGGCCTGGACGGCGCGCTGCGCATCAACCTCACCTTCATCGCCGACCAGCGCCGCGACCCGGACGCCAACTCGGCCGACCGGATCGCCAACCGGCTGGCGGTGGTCGACCTGATCCGGCAACGGCGTGCCGCGGCCGGCTGCGCCGGCACGATCGAGGTGGCCGGCGCCACCTGCCCGGGCGTGCCCTGGGAGCAGGCCATGGCGGTCGAACTCGACCGGGCCTGGGCGGTCACCGAGCAGATGCGCGGCGAACGCTCCGGGCAGCTGGTCGACCCGCAGCTGACCCAGGCCCGGGTCCAGCGGCTCGGTGGCATCTTCGGCGGCATCCGGGGCATCGCGCGGGGTGCCCAGCAGGCGCAGGCCGGCGCCGGCGCCGCCGGTCCCGACGCTGGTGGTGGCGCCGGCGCGACCGGAGGCGGTGCGGCCGGTGCCGGTGCGGCCGGCCCGGGTGCTGGCGCGGTGGGTGGTGCGGGACGGGCCGCCGGCATCATCAACGCCGTCGGGGGCCTCATCGGCCAGATCGCCGGGATCGTGCAGGCCGCCCGGGCCGCCCGCCAGCAGAAGCAGCAGGCCGCCGGACAGGACGGTCAACAGGGCGGCGCGGCCCAGGCCGGCGCGCAACAGGGCGGCGCGGCCCAGGACGACCCCCAGACCGGCGCGAACGACCAAGCCGGCGCGAACGACCAAGCCGGCGCGAACGACCAAGCCGGCGCGAACGACCAAGCCGGCGCGAACGACCAAGCCGGCGCGGGTGAGCAGGCCGGCGCGGGTGAGCAGGCCGACGCGGGTGAGCAGGCCGGCGCGGGTGAGCAGGCCGGCGCGGGTGAGCAGGCCGGCGCGGGTGAGCAGGCCGGCGCGGGTGAGCAGGCCGGCGCGGGTGAGCAGGCCGGCGCGGGTGAGCAGGCCGGCGCGGCCGGTGACGACGGACAGCAGGGCGCGGCCGGTGAGCAGGCGGGCGACGCCGGGGACCGGGTGGCGCAGCGGATCCAGCAGATCCGGGCGCGGATCCAGCAGCTACGGGCTCTGATCCAGCAGATCCGCGCTGCCCGCCAGGCCGCCCGCGATCAGGGCGCGGGCCCGAACCAGGGCGCAGACCCGAACCAGGGCGCGGACCAAAGCGCGGACCAGAACCCGGGCGACGCGGCAGGCGCAGCCGGAGACCAGGACGGGAACGCGGCGGGCGGGCAGCCGGGCGCCGATGCCGGCCTCGCCCCGGGCCAGGACCAGAGCGCCGAGCAGAGCCAGGCGGACAAGAGCCCGGCGGACCAGGGCGGCCAGGACCAGGGCGGCCAGGACCAGGGCGGCCAGGACCAGGGCGGCCAGGACCAGGGCGGCCAAGACGAGGGCGGCCAAGACGAGGGCGGCCAGGACCAGGCAGGCCAGAAACAAGGACAGGCAGGTCAGGGACAGGCTGGCCAGGTGTATCAGGTGGCCGACCCACGCGTCCCCGGCTGTGCCCCCGGCGACCCCGGATCGGACGCCGTCACCCCCGCATCCGCCCCGCCGACCCGCTGACCCGCTGACCCCTGACGTCGATCATGAGGTTGGCGGCACTCTAGAAGATCCACAAGGCCGTCAACCTCATGATCGACGCGGCGGAGGTTGCGATCTTGGTACGAAATGGTCCCTCTGGGGGCCATTTCGTACCAAGATCTCGGGGCTTCTCAGATTTTGGATCGGTGGTCTCGATAGGTGGGTGCAGTGGGGTCGGACGAGCAGTGGCCGGCTCGCGGAGAGCGCGGTCCGGGCCTCACCACCGCAGCGAGCCTCACCCGTCCCAGCGAGAGCCACCGAGGACCAACGCGGACCACCGCGGACCACCGAGGACCACTGCGGACCACCGCGGACCACCGCGGACCCCGAGCCCGTGGAGGACCACCGCGGGTCCCGGACCCGCCGAGGCACACCGACGACCCCCACCCCCGCCCCGGACCGTCCGGCCACCGCCGACCAGCCAAGGGAAGGGGCGGATCAGACCAGGTCGGCTTCGCGGAGGAGTTTCCACAGGCCGGCGCCGTCGGGGGCGCTCAGCCACTTCTGACCCACCGGGCCGGACGAGGAGCGACCCGCGGGCGCGGGCAGGCTGCCGGCCAGCACCGACTGGGTCGGCGACAGCCGCCGGATCGCCACGCCGGCCACGTTGTCCGGGTGGGCGGCGGCGAACTCCCGGTAGATCTCCGGGTCGTGCTGGCCGTCGTCGCCGATGAGCAGCCAGCGCACCTCGGGGAACTCGCGGGCCAGCCGGGCCAGCGTGGCCCGCTTGTGCTCCCGCCCGCTGCGGAACCAGCGGTCGGCCGTCGGCCCCCAGTCGGTGAGCAGCAGCGGGCCGGCCGGGTAGAGGTGGCGGGAGAGGAACCGGGTCAGCGTCGGCGCGACGTTCCAGGCGCCGGTGGAGAGGTAGAAGACCGGCGCGCCGGGGTGGGCGGTGGCCAGGCGCTCGTAGAGCACCGCCATGCCGGGGACCGCGGTGCGGGCGTGCTCGTCGAGGACGAACGTGTTCCACGCGGCGAGCAGCGGTCGGGGCAGCGCGGTCACCATGACCGTGTCGTCGATGTCGGAGAGGATGCCGAACCGGACGTTCGGGTCGAGGATGCGTACCAGCGCCTCCACCGGCTCGGCGTCGGCGACGCTGAGGCGTACGCAGCCCCAGCCGGGGGTGAAGTCGCCCTCGACGACGGTGTCGACGAAGCCGCTGCGGTCGGCGGTCACCTCCTGGCGCACGCCGTTGACCTCGATCATCACCCGGGCGTGCTTGGCCGGCAGGGTGGCGAAGCTGCGCCAGCCCCGCACCTTGTCCAGCCGGCCCCGCCGGCGGGTGTCCGGGCGGCCGAGCAGCACGCGGCAGAGCACCCGCGCCCAGCCGGGGGCGCCGTAGCCCGCGTACGCGATGATGTTGGGCTGCCACCCGGTGCGCTTCAGCCGGCGTTCCACGAGCCCGTGCAGGGCGTCCTCGATGCGGGCGGCGCGGTGCAGTTGCGGCACGGCCAGCTGGTCCGGTGGTGTGGGTGGCACGTAGCAACACTGCCACAACCGACGGGGGCCGGCCACGCGAGTGATCTACGCCGATCCGCCCCGGGCGCCGGCCGGCAGCGTGCCAGACTGCGTCGTGTCGCAGGTGAAGCGGGACGCGATGGGCCGGCCGGACGCGCCGGCGCTGGTGGCGCTGCTGCTCGGCGCGGTCGGGGTCGGCTACCGGCTGGTGCTGACGGTGCTCACGGTGCCCGCCTCGAACAGCGACGAGGCCACGTTCGGCCTGGCCGCCCTGCACATCGCCGGCGGCCACGAACGGCCGGTCTTCCTCTACGGGCAGCGCTACATGGGCGTGCTGGAGTCGTATCTGGCCGCGCCGCTGGTGGGCTGGGCCGGACCGAGTTGGCCGCTGCTGCGGCTGCCGCTGCTGGCGCTCTACGCGATCTTCCTGTGGCTGGCGTACCGGCTGACCCGCCACCTCTTCTCCCCCTGGCTGGCCGTGGTCGTGGTGGGCCTGCTGGCACTCGGGTCGGAACGGGTGGTCCGCGACCAGCTCACCGTGGTCGGCGGCCGGCCCGAGGTCAAGCCGGCGGTGCTGGCGTTGCTGCTGATCGCGGTCGCGCTCGGCGAGGACCGGATCCGGCACCGCTGGCTGGCCACCGGCGGGTTCGGGCTGCTCGTCGGGCTGGCGCTGTGGTCGGACTGGCTGATCGCGCCCTACCTGCTGGTGGCGGCCGTGGTGCTGGTGCTGGCGGTCCCCCGCGAGCTGGTCGGCTGGCCCGGCGTGCTGCTGGTGGCGGGTTTCCTGGTCGGCATCGCGCCGGTGGTGAAGGACAACCTGGTGGCGCCGCCGGGGCAGGACTCGCTGTCGGTGCTGCGGGAGGTCAGCACGAAGGAGGGCGTGGCGCCGACGATCGTCGACCGGGTGCGCGGCGGGCTGCTGGAGGGGGTGCCGTTGGCCTCCGGGCTGTGCCCGATGGACGGCTGCGCGCGCTGGGCACAGTGGTTCGGCGTGCTCTACCCGGTGCTGCTGGTGGCCGCCGCCGGGCTCGGGCTGGTCGCGTACCGCCGGGCCGGAGACCACGCCGCGCGGGTCCGGGCCGCGGCGGTCCTCGCGCTGGTCGTCGGCGCGGCGTTGACCCTGCTGGTGTACGTGCGCAGCCCGCTCGCCGCGACCGACCCGCTGGGCAACGCCCGCTACCTCTCGGTGCTGCAGATCTCGTTGCCGGCCGTGCTCTGGCCGCTCTGGCTGGCCGCCGCGCACGCGCTGCGCGCCACCGCCGGCCGGGTGGCCCGGCTGGGCGGTGTCACGGCCGCCGCGGTGCTGGCCGGGCTGACCGCCGCGGCGGTCGCCGGCACGGCGGCGTTCCTGGCCCACGCCCCCGGGGTACGGGCCGAGGAGATGTCCGCCCGCCGGCTGGCCGACACGGTGCTGCGGTCCAGCCTGCACGAGGTGTACGGCGACTACTGGACCTGCAACCGGCTGATCTTCAACACCGGCGAGGCGGTGGCGTGCGGGGTGCTGGACGGCAACCTGACGCCGGGGCAGAACCGCTACCCGGCGTACTGGCAGCGGGTGGGGCGGGCGGACCGGCCCGGGTACGTGGTGGCGGTCGGCTCGTCGGCGGAACGCGGGCTGCGGCGGCTGCTCGGCGACCGGGCCGACGCGGCGCTGGTGGCCGAGGTCGGCGACAGTCGCGTCTACCACCCGGACCGCGCCGTGCGACCGTGGCGCTGAGCCCGGCCCGTACGCTGTGCCGGTGCTCATCCTGCTCCCCCCGTCCGAGGGCAAGGCCGAGGCCGGCACCGGCCGGCGGCTGGACCTGTCGCGGCTGTCCCTGTCGGAGCTGAACCCGGCCCGGGAGGCGGTACTGACCGCACTGGTCGACCTCTGCGCCGGCCCGGACGAGGCGGCGGCCCGGGACGCGCTGGGCCTGAGTGAGGGCCAGCGCGGCGAGCTGCGGCGCAACGCCCGGCTGCGGGCGGCGGCCACCGCGCCGGCCGCCCGGCTGTACACCGGGGTGCTCTACGAGGCGCTCGACCTGGCCACGCTGCCCCCGGCGGCGGAGCGGGCCGCCCGCCGGTCGGTGCTGATCAGCTCCGGCCTGTGGGGCGCGGTCCGCCTCGCCGACCGGATCCCGCCGTACCGGTGCCCGATCGGGGCGCGCCTGCCGGGCGTCGGGGCGCTGTCGGCGTACTGGCGGTCCGCGATGGGGCCGGTCATGACGGCGGCCGCGGGCACCGGTCCGGTGCTCGACCTGCGCTCCGGCGCGTACGCGGCCACCTGGACCCCGCGCGGGCCGCTCGCCGAGCGCACGGTGACGGTGCGGGTGCTGCACGAGCGGGTGGTGGACGGGACGCCGACGCGCTCGGTGGTGAGCCACTTCAACAAGGCGACCAAGGGCCGGCTGGTCCGGGACCTGCTCCTCGCCGGCACCCGCCCGCGTACCGCCGACGCGCTGGTGGGCGCGCTGCGCGAGCTGAAGTACACGGTCGAGGAGGGTCCCCGGGCCATCGGCCGGCCCCGGCAGCTCGACCTCGTCGTCGCCGATCTCTGAGGGCCGGCGTTCGCGCAAATTTTGCTCAAGGCTCGGGCGCAGCGGTTCCCCGACCCGGCGGGGCAGGCCACGGTAGAGGGGCCCCGACGCCGACCAAGGAGCTGTGCCGATGCTCTCCGAGCCCACCACGCTGCTCGACCGGCCCCGCCCGTCGTCGCCGCCACCACCGCTGGACTGGCTGACCCTGGCCGACGCGTTCGAGGTCGCCTGCATGGTGCGGTGCACGCCACCCCCGGCCGCGGACGTCCGCCGGTTCGACGTCGACCCCTACCGGGGCGGGGTCGCGGAGTTCAACCGGGAGGACGCGGCGCAGCGGATGCGGCAGCTGCTGGGCCGCCTCGACGTGCCGGTGGAGCACGAGCTGACCACGGGCGGCCTGCGCCGGCGGTTCGAGCTGCACCGGCTGTCGGTGCCCGTCGAGCACCGGCCGGCGTACGCGGCCGTGCTGGCGGCCGGCTGGCGGCAGGGCCGACGCGAGCTGCTCGGCGGGCCGGCCCCCGGCGCCTCGACGGCACGCCGGATCTGGCGTCCGCGCCTGGCGGCGGCGGCGTGGCGGGCGGCGCTGCTCGCCGGCGGCCGGCACGTACGCCGGCACTGCCTCGGCATCCGGCTGGCCGACCGCGACCTGGCGGCGGTGCTGGTGCGCGGCGCGGCCCTGCTGGAGGTGCCGGCGGCGCTGCGGCCCGGCTCGGGGTGCTTCCTGGTGAGCGTGCCCAACGGCAAGCACCGGGCCCGGATCACCGAGAGCGCCGAACTGGGCTGAGGACAGCGCCCGCGCGGGCGGGCTTGCGCGGCGGCGGGTGCACGGCGCAGAGTGCAGCCCGTGAGCCGACACTGGTCTGTGCGCGGCCGGCGCCGGACCGCGGCCCCGCTGGCCCTGTTGCTGCTGCTCGTCACCGCCGTCGCCGGCTGCCGCGACGAGCCCACCGAGCCGGTGCGGATCCGGATCGCCACCGGCAGCCCGACCGCGGTCTACCACGCGTTCGGCCAGTCGCTGGCCGCCCTGCTCAACCGGGAGCTGCCCGGGGTGCGGGCGGACGTCGTGGTCACCGCGGCCTCCGCGCAGAACGTCCGGCTGGTCGGCTCCGGCGAGGCGGAGCTGGGCTTCACCCAGGCCGACGTGCTGCCGCCCCGCGAGCCGGAGCACCCCCGCGTGCTCGCCGTGGCGCGGGTCTACGACGACCTCCTGCACCTGGTGACCACCGCCGGTGGTCCGGTGCGCACGCTCGCCGACCTGCGCGGCCGGCGGGTGTCGGTGGGCGCCGACGGCTCGGGCACCGAGGTGACCGCCACCCGGCTGCTGGACGTGGCGCAGCTCGACGGCGACCGGGTCCGGCAGGAGCACCTGGGGCTGGACGACTCGGTGACCGCCCTGCGCGAGGGCCGGATCGACGCCTTCTTCTTCTCCGGCGGCCTGCCCGTGCGCGGCGTCGCGGAGCTGGCCCGACAGACCTCCCTGCGGATGGTCGACCTGGGCGACTGGACCGAGCCGTTGCGGCGCGCGTACGGGGAGGTCTACGTGACCCGGGACATCCCCCGCTCGGTCTACCAGGCGGATCCGGTCAGCACGGTGGCGAACCCGAACTACCTGATCGTCAGCGCCGAGCTGCCCGCCACGCTGGTGCGTGAGGTGACCCGGCTGCTGATGGAGCGGCGGGAGGAGCTGGCCGCCGCGCACCCGGCCGCCGGGCGGATGAGCCCCCGGTCGGCGATCGTCACCACGCCGTTGCCGCTGCACCCGGGCGCGGCGCAGTGGTACCGCGCGGCCAAGCCCTGACCGGGCTCAGGTGCCGACCGGTTCCTCGGCGCGCCGCGGGGCGGGCGGTTCGACCGCGCCGCCCGGGTCGTCGGGCGGCGCCGGGAACCACAGCTCGGCGACCAGCCCGCGCGGCTCGCCCTGGCGCATGGTGAGCCGGCCGTCGGACGCGTCGACGAGCACCGCGGCGATGGTCAGCCCGAGCCCGGCGCCGTCCACGTTCTGCGCGTCCGGCGCCCGCCAGAACCGCTCCGTGGCCTGGTCCAGCTGGCTGGCCGTCATGCCCGGACCGGTGTCGCGCACGGTCAGCGCCGTCCCGCCGTCGGCCGGTCGGACGGTCACCGTCACCTCTCCCTCGGCGCCGCTGAACTTGACCGCGTTGTCGATCAGGGCGTCGAGTGCCTGGTCGATCGCGGTCGGCACGGTCCGGGCGTACGCCGGCGCCTCGCCCGGGTCGAGGCGGAGGGTGACCGACCGGTGTCGAGCCAGTGGCAGCCAGGCCGTCACCCGGGACGCGGCCGCCGCGGAGGCGTCCACGGTGACCCGCTGGTTCTCCTCCCGTTCGGCCCGGGCCAGGGTGAGCAGCGCGTCGAGGACGGTGGCCAGCCGGTCGGTCTCCTCCAGCGCCAGTTGGTGCTCGGCCCGGCCGTCCGGGTCGGTGAGGCTGGGTCCCAGCTCCTCCACCCGCAGCCGCAACGCGGTCAGCGGGTTGCGCAGCTGGTGGCTGGCGTGCGCGACGAAGGCCCGCTGGCGGTCCATCACGTCGGAGACCGCGTCGGCCATGTGGTTGAAGCTGGCCGCCAGCCGGCGCAGCTCCGGCGGGCCGAGCCGGGGCCGGACCCGGGCGGTGCGGCGGCCCTCGGCGATCTCGTGGGTCACCGAGTCCAGCTCGGTGACCGGGCGCAGCACCCATCCGGCCAGCCCGAACGCGGTGGAGACGCAGGCCAGCACCGCGAGCAGGCCGATGCCGGCGAGCAGCAGCCACCACGCGGTGACGGTGCGGCGCACCGGGTCCGCCGGGGTGGTGGTGACCACGGCGCCGAGCACCTCGCCGCCGTCGTTGATCGGGACCGCCGTCACCAGCGGGCCGTCCACCCAGGGCCAGACCGACTCCGGGCCGCTGAACTGCTGCCCGGACAGCGCCGTGTCGAGCGCCGGGCCGGTGCCCGCACCCAGCTCCCACCGGGGCGAGGCGGCGACGGTACGCCGGTCGCGGTCCACCACCGCCGCGCCGATGCCGTAGAGGTCGTCGTAGGCGGCCAGCTCCCCACCGAGCGGGCCGGGCCCGCCGCCGCGCAGCGCCGGACCGGCCAGCGACGCGAAGCGGGTGGCGTCGGCGAGCCGGTCGGCGCGTACCCGGTCGGTCTCCCGGGAGGCCAGGGTGACCGCCAGCGGGGTCTCCAGCGCGAACAGCACCAGCACCATCAGCAGCAGGTAGCTGATCACCAGCCGGCGGCGCACCGGGGCCTCCTCACGCGCCGCGGAGCCGGTAGCCGACCCCGCGCACGGTCTCCACCAGGGTCGGGTCGCCGAGCTTGCCGCGCAGCGACCCGACGTGCACCTCGACGGTGTGCCGGTCGGCCCAGGTGGTGCCCCAGACGTCGAGCAGGATGCGGTCGCGTGGCACGGCCACCCCGGGCTGCCGGGCCAGGGAGAGCAGGATGTCGAACTCCTTGCGGGTCAACGCCACCGCCCGGCCGGACACGGTGACCGTCCGGCCGCCCACGTCGATGCGGACCTCGCCCGCCTCGATCAGGTTACGCTCCGGGACGGTGTGCGCGGCCCGGCGCAGCACCGCCTCGATCCGGGCCTGCAACTCCACCATCGAGAACGGCTTGACCACGTAGTCGTCGGCGCCCAGCCGCAGGCCGAGCACCCGGTCGCGTTCCTCGCCCCGGGCGGTGACCGCGATGATGCCGAGCTGGCTGCTGCGCCGGCGCAGCTCCCGGCACAGGTCGGTGCCGTCGCCGTCGGGCAGCGTGAGGTCGAGCAGGACCAGGTCGCAGGGGGCGGCGGAGAGCGCGGCGGCGACGGTGGCGGCGTGTTCCACCTGGTAGCCGCGCCGGGTCAGCGCGGACGACAGGGCCGCGGCGACCCGACGGTCGTCCTCGACCAGGAGGATTCGCACCCGTGCCCCCTCTCGTTCGACGCGTCGTCCCGCGAAATGGTGGCAGACGCGCCGCCGGGGCGCGAGGCCGCTCTAGGCTGCGGTCGTGATCTACAAGATTCTCTCCGACGACGAGTGGCGGCAGGCGCGGGCGGCCGGGCGGTTCACCGGCACCGCGCTGGACCGGCAGGACGGCTACCTCCACCTGTCCGCGGCCGACCAGGTGGTGGAGACCGTACGCCGGCATTTCGCCGGGGTGACCGGCCTGACACTGCTCGCGGTGGACGAGAGCCGGCTCGGCGAAGGGCTGCGGTGGGAGGTGTCGCGCGGCGGCGCGGCGTTCCCGCACCTGTACGCGGCGCTGCCGGTGGACGCGGTGGTCGCGGCGCACCCGCTGCCGGCGGACCGGCCGGCCGCCGACGTGGTGGCCGAACTGCTCGACTAGGGGCTCGTTATGCTGCGTCGAACCCGCCCGACGGCGCGACGCAGCGCCCTGCCACGATGCGAGTTGAGATGACTGACAGCAACGACCGGTCCGCCTCCGTCTTCGTCCACCCGACGGCCGACGTGGAGGACGGCGCCCGGGTCGGTGACGGCACCAAGGTCTGGCACCTGGCGCACATCCGGTCGAGCGCCCAGGTCGGCGCCGGCTGCGTGATCGGCCGCAACGTCTACGTCGACGCGGGGGTCACCGTCGGCGACCGGGTGAAGATCCAGAACAACGTCTCGGTCTACCAGGGCGTGACCATCGAGGACGAGGTCTTCGTCGGCCCGTGCGCGGTGTTCACCAACGACTTCCGGCCGCGCGCCCAGAATCCGGACTGGACGATCACGCCGACGCTGGTCCGCCGGGGCGCCTCGATCGGCGCCAACGCGACGCTGGTCTGCGGCATCGAGGTCGGTGAGTACGCGATGATCGCGGCCGGCTCGGTGGTGACCAAGGACGTCAAGCCGTACCAGCTGGTGGCGGGCAACCCGGCCCGGCCGAAGGGCTGGGTCGACGAGAAGGGCGAGGTCGTCTCCCGCGACGTCGACAACCCGCCGCACCAGGGCTGAACGCGCAGCGGGGGCGACGGCCGATCGGTCGTCGCCCCCGCGCGTCGGCGCGTCGGTCAGCCGCAGAGCCGGCCGATCTCGTCCCGGAACCGGTCCATCGGGTTGGACCCGGCCGGGCCGAGCAGATACTCCTTCAGCTCCCGCCGCGCCTCGGCCATCGGGTCGTCCCCGGTCCGGGTCACGGTGAGGATCTTCGGCAGCTCGCCGCAGTCCGCCGAGAGCAGGTACGCCGCCCGGGCGGTGGGGAACTGCCGGCGGAACTCGTCCTCCGGCAGGCCGGCCGGGTTGGCCACCACGTACGGCCGCTCACTCTGCACGAAGTCCGAGACCACACTCGACACGTCGCTGACCAGCAGGTCGGTGGCGTTGAAGCAGTCGAACAGCGCCGGCGTGCGACCGGTGACCACCAGGTGCGCGGTGCCGTCGAGCGAGGTGGGGTCGGTCTGACCGCCGGCGGCCCGGATCCGGGCGACGATCCGCTCGTGGACCGCCCGCGCCTTCGCCGAGCGGGTGCCGGTGAGCGGGTGCGGCTTGTAGAGCACCCGCAGGTTCCCGGCGGCCAGCAGCCCGGACACGATCCGCTCCCCCATCAGCACCAGTGAGGTGTGGTAGGGGTCGTCGTCCAGCCAGCCCTCCCAGGTGGGGGCGTAGAGCACGGTGAAGAGGTGGTCGGCGGCGCCGGAGCCGAAGGTGTGCACGCCGGCCAGCTGCGGGCGGCCGACCTCCACGATGTCGCGGTCCAGCACGCCCACCGCGGCCCGGGCGTACCGTTCCCGGCCGGCCGGACCGGCCACCCACACCTCGTCGTACACCTTGCTGTACGGGTTGACGCTGGCCTGCTTGTCGCTGTCGCCGTGCCCGACGAAGACGTGCTTCACGCCCGGCTCGCGCAGCAGGTGGATGTTGGCCCCGACGTTGGCCGCGTAGAGGGCGACCCGCAGCGAGCCGAGGTCGAGGTTCATGAAGTCGACGCCGGCCGGCACGCAGATCACCGGCAGCCGGGTGTCGGCCAGCTCGCCGAACGCGTCCGCGGCCCGCAGCAGCACCACCGCCCGCCGTCCGGTCGCCTCCACCGGCGCGAGCCACATGTTGGCCTGGTAGACGTCCTTGGCCGGGCCGGCGAAGTAGAGGGCCACCTCGGGCCGCTCCCGGGCCAGCCAGTCGTGCACGGCGGGCAGCACCCCCGGGGCCCGGCCCCGGCCGCGCAGCGCGGTCAGCGCCAGCACCGCGGCGGTGACCAGGCCGGCGAGCAGCGTGACGGTGGCGGTGACCACGACCGGGGCGACCCGGTCGACGGCGGCGGCCACCACGGCGGCCGGCACCAGCAGCACGTTGAGCAGCGGCAGCCGCAGCCCGGCCAGCCAGCGCGCCCAGGCCGGCGGCACCGGCACCCGGCGCAGCGCGCCGAGGTCGATGTTGCGGGTGTAGGCCGGCGGGTCGACCCGCCCGTCGATCACCTTGGTCACCGCCGACGTGGCCACCGCCACGGTCCAGAGCGCGGCCGGCAGCAGCAGCACCGCGACGTCGCCGGCCACCCCGGGACGGACCGCGGCGACCACCAGCAGGACCACCGACAGGTCCCGGACCAGGCGGCGGAAGACCTCGCCGAGGCCGGCCTTGTCGAGCAGCTCGGCGGTCCCGGCGTACCGGGTGGCCAGGGCCGCCTCACCGGCCAGGGCGACCACGGCGGCCACCGCGTACGGGACCACCAGGCCGAGGACCCCGGAGAGGATCATGACCGCGTAGCCGAGGAGCGTCGCGCCGACCGCGGCGAGACCCTGCTGGCTGCGTACTCTGCTGAACAACGACACGCTCCCTGTCTGCCCGCCGGTGTCGAAGGGGCCCGATACCGGACGGCTGCGACCCTAAACGGGCCAAGTGACACAAGTATTGCCGGGGTGTCCGGCAGGTGAACGACGGACGACGGCTTTCACCATCGGTGCGCGCCGGGCCACGACACGCAGCGGGCCCCGGCCGGTCACCGGCCGGGGCCCGCTGCGCGGACGGGATCAGCCGCCGATGACCACCCGGCGGACGCCGGTCCAGCGCGCCGGGTCGGTGACCCGGCGGCCGTCGACCAGCACCGTCACGCCCGGCAGGTCGGCCGGGGCGAGGCTGCGGTACTCGGCGTGGTCGGCCTGGATCACCGCGGCGCCGACCGGCTCGCCGTCGTAGCCGGGCAGGCCGTGCGCGGCCAGTTCCTCGTTGGTGTACATCGGGTCGGAGACGTAGGGGGTCGCACCCCGCCGGCGCAGCGCCTCCACGGTCGGGAAGACGCCGGAGAACGCGGTCTCCTTGACGCCACCCCGGTAGGCGGCGCCGAGCACCAGCACGCCCACCCCGGTCAGGTCGCCGTACGCGGCGGCGAGCAGGTCCACCGCGTAGTCCGGCATGGCGGCGTTGGCCTCGCGCGCCGAGCGGACCACGGTGGCGGCCGGGTCGTTCCACAGGTACATCCGCGGGTAGATCGGGATGCAGTGCCCACCGACCGCGATGCCCGGCGAGTGGATGTGGCTGTACGGCTGGGTGTTGCAGGCCTCGATGACCTTGGTGACGTCCACGCCGACCGTGTCGGCGAAGCGGGCGAACTGGTTCGCCAGGCCGATGTTCACGTCCCGGTAGGTCGTCTCGGCGAGCTTGGCCAGCTCGGACGCCTCGGCCGAGCCCAGGTCCCACACCCCGTTGGGCCGGTCCAGGTCGGCGCGCTCGTCGAAGTCGAGCACCGCCTCGTAGAACCGCACGCCGTGCGCGGCGGACGCCTCGTCGATGCCGCCGACCAGCTTCGGGTAGCGGCGCAGGTCGGCGAAGACCCGGCCGGTGAGCACCCGCTCCGGGCTGAACACCAGGTGGAAGTCGGTGCCCGCGGTGAGGCCGGAGCCCTCGGAGAGCATCGGCGCCCACCGGCTGCGGGTGGTGCCGACCGGCAGGGTGGTCTCGTAGCTGACCAGCGTGCCCGGCTTCAGGCCACGGGCGATGGCCCGGGTGGCGTCGTCCATCCAGCCGAAGTCCGGCACGCCCTCGGCGTCCACGAACAGCGGCACGACCACCACGACCGCCTCCGACTCGGCGACCGCGGCGGCGGTGTCGGTGGTGGCCGACAGCAGCCCGGCGGCCACCGCCTCCTTCAGCTTGACGTCCAGGTCGGCCTCGCCCGGGAAGGGCACGGCACCGTCGTTGACCAGCTGGACGACCCGCTCGGAGACGTCGGCACCGATCACCCGGTGCCCCTTCGAGGCGAACTGCACGGCGAGCGGCAGGCCGATCTTTCCGAGCGCGACGACGCAGATGTTCATGAACTACTTTCCTCCAGAGGGCCAGATTCGGCGCAGGCGGGCAAGGAACCGACCGGGTGTCACCGGCGTGATCGCGACGATCACCTGGCCCTTGTGGTTCGTGGTGGGCGTGACGAGGTGCAGCCGGACGCCGCGCCGGGCCAGCCGTCGGGGCGCGGCGACCGGGCGGTCGGTGCGCAGTGGCGCCGAGCCGGCCCCACCCAGGGTCGACACCTCGGCGCGCACGGTCCGCCGTTCCCCGTTCGCCGCGACGACCGCCAGCAGCCGGTCCACCGCGAAGTCCGTCCGTACGACGGTACCGGGAGCGTCCGGCGTCGCCGACGTCACACCCGTCAGGTCGCCCACGCTGACCCGCAGCGCCTCGGCGCTCAGCTCGGCCAGCTCGGCCCAGCGGCTGCGGGCGGTGACCACCAGCGCCCGGGCGCCGGCGGCGTCCCGACCCCAGGCCAGCCCGGTCGCGGTCAGCTTGGCCAGCAGGGTGGCGGCCCGGTCGGTGACGTCGTACCACTCGTCGGGGTAGCCGAACGCGGGGTCGCGGAACCCGACGTGGTGGGCGTACCAGCGGTCGTCGACGACGGTGACCTCGGGCATGGTCCGGTCCGCCTGCTGCTCGATCAGCTCGCGCAGCGCCGCCAGGTCGCCGTCGCGCGCCACGGCCAGCCGCAGCCGCTCCTCGGACGCCATCCGGGCGAGCACGCCCTCGGTCAGGTACGCCTCGGTCAGCTTGCGGACGCGGTCGTGGACGTGCTGCTGCACGTCCGGGGCGAGGGCGAGGAACTCCGTGCGGAGCAGCTTCGCCACCTCCCAGGTGAAGTGGCGCACCAGGACCGCGTCCCGGCGTGGGCCGGGCTCGATCAGCCCGGCCACGAAGCCGACCAGCTCCTCGGCGCAGCGCAGCCGCTCCTCGAACCGGCTGGCGTAGGTGATGTTCTGGGCGTTGTCCCGCTTGACCGCGTAGTAGAACTCGTAGTCGGCCAGGACCGAGACCTTCGTCGCCCGGAAGCAGGCCTCCAGCGTGAACGGCTGGTCGCTGCCCATCGGCATGTCGGTGCGGTAGCGCAGGCCGTGGCGCTCGATCAGGTCCCGGCGGAACAGCTTGGTGTTCGACAGCGACCACGGCAGGGCGCTGTCGAACAGGTCGAGCCGCTCCTGGGTGCTGGCGTAGACGGCCTGGTGCACGTAGCGCTTGTTGGTGCCGACCATCCGGCCGAGCACCACGTCGGAGTTCCACCGGTCGGCGGCGGTGACCAGACGTTCCAGGGCCTCCGGGCCGAGGTGGTCGTCGGAGCCGATGAAGAAGACGTAACGGCCGCGGGCGTGGTCGAGGGCCAGGTTGCTCGGCGCCGCCGGGCCGCCGGAGTTGGCCTGGTGGAGCACCCGGACCGTCTCCGGGTGCCGCGCGGCGTAGCGGTCCAGCTCGGCGCCGCTGCCGTCGGTGGAGCCGTCGTCGACGGCCACCACCTCGAGCCGGTCCCGGCCGATGGTCTGCGCGAGCAGCGAGTCCAGGCAGGTGGTGAGGTAGGGCATGGTGTTGTAGACCGCCACCACCACGGTCACGTCCGGCGTGCTCACGCGCCCACCTCCACCGGGGTCGGCGCCGGCGCCGTCGGGCGGGCCGGGGCGTCGGGCAGCAGCCGGGAGTAGACGTCGTCGAGCACGCGCGCCTGCGCCTCCCAGGTCCAGCCGGCCAGCAGACCGGGCCGGTCGTACGCGGCACGGTAGCGCGCCGGATCGGCGAGCACCGCGGTCACCGCCCGGACGAAGTCGGCCACGTCCTCGGCGCGGAACACCTCACCCTGGCCGGTCTCCCGGACAGTCTCGGCCATCGTGCGCACGTCGGAGACGACCAGCGGCAGGCGGGCGTGTGAATACTCGAAGAACTTGGTGATCAGCGCGATCTCGTGGTTCGGCCAGTGCTGGATCGGGATGACCCCGACCTGCGCTCCGCCGAGGAACCGGACCACCTGGTGGTGCGGCACGTACGGCAGCACGTGCAGCCGGTCCGCCACGCCCAGCTCGTCGGCGCGGGTGACCAGGCCGCGGACGTACGCCGAGGCGGGCTTGTTGACCACCAGGGCGACGTGCGCGTCGGGCAGCCGGGGGAGCGCCTCGACCAGCACCCCGAGACCGCGCTTGGCGGCGGCCACCCCGCTGTAGACCAGCAGCGGCGTGTCCGGTCCGAGACCGCACCGGGCCCGGATGTCCGGCACCGGCTCCTCCGGGTCGGTCGGCAGCTCGTCGACCGCGGGGGCGTTGAGCACGACCGCCGGGCGCTCG
The DNA here is from genome assembly GCF_900089585.1 of Micromonospora sediminicola. NCBI lineage: Bacteria > Bacillati > Actinomycetota > Actinomycetes > Micromonosporales > Micromonosporaceae > Micromonospora > Micromonospora sediminicola. The sequence continues at coordinate 373,515 of NZ_FLRH01000004.1, forward strand.
GTCAGGCCGTGCTCGTCGCGCAGCAGGTCGGCCAGGCCGCCGGAGACGGTGGTGGTGGCGTCCGCGTACGGCACGTACTCCCGTTCGTGCGCCACGTTGCCGGGCAGCCAGCGGGCATTGTCGCGCCACGGCTGCACGCCGGGCAGGTACTCGTGGGCGTCCCACACCAGCGCGATCCGCCGGCCCGCGGCGGCGGCCCGGATCTTCGCCCGGGCGCCGACGCCGAGCATCCGGAAGTCGTTGGCGTGGATCAGGTCCGGCGCCAGCTCGTCGACGACCGGACCGTAGGCCAGCTCGTAGTCCCACAGGCCCGGCTCCAGCCGGCGCCACGCGCCGTCGCCGCGCAGCCGCTGCCAGAACAGCGTGTACGCCCGGTCCCAGGGGCCGTCCAGCTTGCGGCCCTTGCGGGCGCGGGTCAGCTCGCGGTTGCGGAAGCCGACCCACTTGCGGGTCAGGCCGGACAGCTTCTCCTCGGCCCGCAGCGCGACCCAGGGCAGCCCGCCCGGCCGGCCGCCGCCGGCGCCCCGGGCCGCGGTGGTCAGCGCCGCCCGGCGTACCGCCAGGTCCGCCCGCCAGGCCTTGACCGCCTGGGTACGGTGCGCCGCGACGCCGCTGGGCGGATAGGCCAGCGGGTGGCGCAGCCAGGCCCGGCGGAACTCGTGCCGGCGGCGGGCCAACGGCTCGGGCATGGGGATCAGGCGCACCTCGGCGTCGCCGAGCCGCCAGCTCTGCGGCTGGCCGACCGGCGCGCGGCCGAGCAGCACGACGTCCCAGCCGGCCGCGGCGGCGGAGCGCGCCGCCTTCTGCACCCGGGAGTCACCGATGACCCCGTTGTCCACCAGCATGACGACCCGTCCCCGGGTGGCCGCCGCTGCGGTCGTGCCGTCAGATCCCATTCCTGCCCGTTTCGTCGTCGCCAGCACCGCGCCCGCGGACCCGAGCGAGTCTACGACAGCGGATCGGGCCGGAACGCCCGCCGCCGCCGGTGCCCCACGACCTGCTGTGACGCTTGCTACCCTCCATCCTGTTCAACGACCGGCGCCCGCTGCGGGTCGTTCGCCGGGTCGCCGGCCGCGCCACGCGGGCCCCGGACAACCGCAGCTCAGCGTGAACGGGACCGCACAATGGACGTGGTGACCACCGAGGAACCCAGCCGGCCCGCGCCAGCTCCGCCGACCGGACCGGCCACCGCCGACCCCGCCCGGCCCGGCCTCGCCCGGCGGCTGCGCGACGCCGCCCGGGACGCGGCGCCCGCGCTCGCGGTGTTCGCGGCGATCCGGCTGGTCGGCGTGCTCGTCGTCTACCTGTGGGCGCGCAGCCTGGACGTGTCGCCGGCCGAGCGGCTCACCCGGGCCGACGGCAACTGGTATCTCGGCATCGTCCAGCACGGCTACGACGGGTACGAGAAGACGCAGAGCAACATGGCGTTCTTCCCGCTCTACCCGGGCCTGACCGCGGCCGTGGAGCGGCTCTCCCCGTTCAGCCCGCGCGAGTCGGCCCTGGTCGTGGCGTGGCTGGCCGCGCTGGCCGCCGCCTGGGGCCTGTTCGCGATCGGCCGGCACCTGCACGACCGGCGCACCGGCGTCCTGCTCGCCGCGCTGTGGGCCGTGGTGCCGCACGCCGTGGTGGAGTCGATGGGCTACAGCGAGAGCCTGTTCACCGCCCTGGCCGCCTGGACGCTGTACGCGCTGCTGCGCCGGCACTGGGTCACCGCGGGGGTGGTGTGCCTGTTCGCCGGGCTGACCCGGCCCACCGCCTCGTCCCTGATCCCGGTGGTGGGGCTGGCCGCGCTGCTGGCAGTCGTCCGGCGGCGGGACGGTTGGCGGCCGTGGGCGGCGCTGCTGCTCGCCCCGGCCGGTTGGCTGGGCTACCTGGCCTGGGTGGGCAACCGGACCGGGCGGCTGGACGGCTGGTTCCACATCCAGTCCGCGGGCTGGGGCACCACCTTCGACTTCGGGGTCTACACGGTCGACCGGGGGAAGCAGGTCCTGGTCCAGGTGGCGGCGTTGCCGCTGTTGGTGGTCACCGTCGTGGCGCTGCTGTCGATCATGTTCTTCGTGTTGAGCGTGATCGACCGGCAGCCGTGGCAACTGTTGCTCTACAGCGGCCTGCTTCTGGTCACCACGCTCGGCGCCGCCGGCTACTACCACTCCAAGGCACGGTTCCTGCTCCCGGCGTTCCCGCTGCTGCTGCCCGCCGCCGTGGGCCTGGCCCGGGCCGGATGGGCCCGGGCCGTCACGGTGCTGGTGACCCTGGTCGCCTTCTCCGCCTACTTCGGCGGCTACCTGCTGCTGATCTGGACGAAGTCGCCGTAACCGGTCAGCGGGTGAACGGCCGGACGTCCCACACCCAGACGTCCTCGACCCGCTCCCCCGGGCCGTACAGCGCGTCCAGCACGGTCTTCAGGTCGTCGTGGCGGCGGGCGCCACGGTCGGGCAGCACCACCGCGTCGGCCTTCCAGTGGCGCACGTCGGCCCGCGCCTGGTCGACGTCCGCCTCGCCGACGGTGGTGTCCCGCTCCCCGAGCGAGACGGCGGTGAGCAGCTTCGCCGTGGGCTGCGGGTCGACGCCCCAGCGGCCGGTGTTGTCGGTGGCGGAGACCGGCGCGAGGAAGTAGCCCTCGGGGACGGCGAAGCCGGCCACCGCGGCGGAACTCCAGTACAGCGACGTCATGCCGTTCACCGGCACCGGCACCAGCGTGCGGCCGGGGGCCACGTGGTCCCGCCAGGCTCCCGCGGTGACGAAGTCCGGCACCGGGGTGCGGCCCTTCGCGTCCAGCGGCATCGGCAGGATCGGCAGCAGCGCGGCGGCCACCGCGACGGCCCCGAGGCGGGCGGCCAGCCGGCCGGCGGGTTCCGTCCGGCGGGCGGCGAGCCGGTCACCGGCGACGGCGAGCAGCACACCGAGCGCCACGGTGGTGATCAGCGCGAACCGGGACACCACCACGGAGTCGAACACCGGCAGGCTCTGCACCAACGCGAACGGCGCCGGGATGTCGGTGCGACGGGTCCCGACGGTCCAGGTGGTGCCGATGGAGAACAGCGCCGACACCAGGCCGACCGCCCCGAGCACCCGGACCGTGGTCTCCCGGCGCAGCCACCAGAGCGCTCCGGCCGCGAGCACCACCAGGGACCAGCCGTAGAAGCTGGCCTGTTCGGTGGTGTTCGGCGCCCATCCGACCGCGCTGGTCGGGCCGCCGGCGACCGACTTGGTGGCGAACTCGACGAACGAGCCGAGCTTGAGGGCGTAGATGTCCGGGGTGCCCGGATGACCGACCCGGTGCTGCGGCCCGGCGAACTGCATCCAGAGCGGGTACGCCGCCGCGGCCGACACGAGTACGGCGGTGATCGCCAGGCCGGACAGCAGGGGCCGCAGCCGGCGCACCGCGTCGCGGGGCCGGAAGACGAGATAGGCCAGGGCGAGCATCAGGCAGCCGAGCGCCGTCAGGAAGAGGATCTCCAGGCTGACGAAGAACTGGGCCACCACCAGAGCGCCCAGCACCAGGCCGTCGCGCACCACGCGCCCGCCCCGGGACAGCGCGACCACCCGCCACACGATGAACGGCACCAGCCACTGCGCGGTGATGTGCGGGTGGCCGTTGCTGTGCGAGATCAGCGCGGGAGCGAAGGCGCAGAACAGGCCGCCGACGAAGGCCGCCGCCCGGGAGTCGACCACGTGCCGGGAGAGCACGTGGTACCAGGCGTAGCCGGTGCCGACCAGGTTCAGCGTGATGAACAGCAGGTAGGAGAAGGACGCGCCGAAGAGCAGGGTGACCGGGGTGAGCACCAGGCCGGGAAGCTGCATCCCGACGTTGGTCATCAGGTTCACCCCGGCCGGGGCGTTCTGCAACGTGGTGAAGAACGGGTTCTCCAGGTGGGTGACCGCGTGCGCCGCGTACGCCAGCATCCACTCGTTGAAGCCCTGGTCGTTGGGGCGACTGCCGAGCAGTCGCCCGTCGAAGTCCCGCCAGCCCCGGGCGGTGACCCAGAACGCGCCCGCCAGGTAGATCAGCGCGACCAGCGCGTCGGCACGGCGCCACCGGCGGGCGCGACCGCCCTCGACGGCCGGCTCCGGGCCCGGCTCCGCCACCTCCCCGGTCGCCGGCCGGCCGGCCGGATCCTCCGGTGCCGTCCCGCGCGCCGGGGCGGCGGCCGAGGGGTCGGGCGTGGTGCCGTCGGTCGCCTCGGCGTCCCCGGCGGGAACGGGCTCACGGTCGCGGGTGTCGGGCGCGGGCGCGGTCATGGCGTAGGAGTCTACGAAAGCCGTGGCCCGCGGAGGAGGACCGGTCGAGCGGGGATCACCGGGTGTCGCGCCGAGCGGCCGTGAGCTGGGACACCGTGACCCGGGGCACGGTGAGGCCCGGGCCCGCCGGGCGGCGGCACGTCCGAGGCGCGCGGCGACGTTATTGTAGGGTCCGCACGCTGTCCGAGGGCCGTTCCGCTCTCCCCACCTTCCCAGGATCGGAATCGATGAACAACGGGCGATCTCTCTGGGGCTCGTTGAAGCTCCCCCGGCCCCGACGGGCCGGGTCCCGACCGCACATGATCTACCTCGCGATCGGCTTCCCGCCGGCGGCCAAGAGCTGCGCCTACCGCATGCGCGAGACGGCGAACCAGTTCGCCGCCGCGGGCTGGGACGTGACCGCGGTCACCATCGCGGACGAGGCCTGGGAGCGCGAGTACGGCCTCGACCACACGCTCTCCGAGGGGGTCGACCCCCACGTCCGGGTGGTCAAGCTGCCGCTGTTCCGGGACGACCTGGAGACCGACATCCGCTCGTTCACCGAGCAGCGTGCCCTGGCTCACAAGGACTACCTGGCCGACCTGCGCAAGCAGAACCTCAAGGTCTTCCCCGAGCCGGTCTTCGGCGGTTGGCGTCCCGCGCTGGAGAAGGCGCTGCTCCAGATCCACCGGGAGCGGCACGTCGACCTGCTGGTGACCACCTGCGCCCCGTACGTCAACCTGGCCGCGACCTGGAAGCTCTGGGAGACCCACCGGGTGCCCTACGTGGTGGACTTCCGCGACGGCTGGTCCGTCGACGTGATCAACAACGGTGAGGCGTTCCCCCGGGAGTCGGTCTCCGGGCAGTGGGAGATCAAGCTGCTCACCGACGCCGTGGCCATCTGGAACGTGAACGAGCCGATCTCCCGCTGGTACCGGGAGCGCTACCCCGAGCTGGCGCACAAGATGCGGATCGTGCGCAACGGCTACGACGCGGCCAGCATCCCGACCCAGGTGCGCCCCGCCCCGCCGGACCGGCCGCTGACCTTCGGCTACCTCGGCGCGCTGAACCTGCCCGTGCCGCTGCTGGACGCCGTGCTGCAGGGCTGGCGGACGGCACGCGCGGAGGACCCGGCGCTGGCCGACGCCCGCTTCGAGGTGCGGGGCCACATCGGCGCCGCGTGGGCGCGCGGCGACAACGCGCACGCCGAGCTGCTCCGGGCCGCCGCCGTCGACGGCGTGCTGGTCGGCGGCTCGGTGCCCAAGGCCGAGGTGGTCGACCTCTACTCCCGCTGGGACGCGGTGGTGCTGATGGTGACCGGCGGCCGCTACATGACCTCCGGGAAGGTCTACGAGTACATGGCTACCGGCCTGCCGGTGGTCTCCGCCCACGAGGCCGACCACGACGCCTCCACCGTGCTGTCCACGTACCCGCTCTGGACCGGCGCGGTCGGGCTGGACCCGGCCGAGCTGGCGAGCGCGTTCCGGCGGGCCGCCGCGATGGCCCGCACCGCCGACGCGACGGAGCGGGAGCAGGCGCGCGCCGAGGCGCGGCAGTACGCCCGCGAGGAGCAGCTCATCCCCGCCGTCCGGGAGGTCACCGACCTGGTGCTGGGCGCCGGCGGACCGGTCCCCCCGCAGCCCTCCCCCGCCGGCGCACGCGTCCTGGCCCGAGAAGGTAGGTCATGATCGAGGTCCTGATGGTTATGGGCGCCGTCCCCGGACGGGTGGCGGTCCTGACCGACGCGCTCGAGCAGTTCCGCGCCCGGGGCGTCACCGTCCGGGTGGCCACGACCTTCGACCCGGTGGAGAAGATCCCGGCGGCGACCGAGCTGGCCGAGGTGCACCTGCTGCCCACCTCCGCCGAGCTGGGCCCCAAGTTCGGCCGGATGGTCAAGCGGGCGAGCCCGGCCCGCCGCCCCTGGCTGCGGGCACAGCGCGACCCGTGGGTCCGCCGGCACGCCAAGCGGGCGGACGTCCTGGTCGCCCTGGACGCGCAGGCCCTGCACACCGTCTGGCAGCTCGCCCAGCGACACCGGCGGGCCGACGCCGTCTACGGCATCGCCCCGGCGCTGCGGGCGGTGGAGAAGCGGTCGGCCGACCCGGCCCGCTACCGGCGTCCCCGGCTCACCACCGTCGGCCCGAACCCGGCCGTGCTGGCCAGCGCCACCCGCAGCCAGACCGCCGACCTGGCGAAGCGGGTGTTCGAGATCAGCACCGGGAAGCGGGCCATGAAGCTCGGGCCGGTGCGCTGGTTCTGGCAGGGCGCCGTCACGGCGCCCGGCCTGCCGGAACGGCACCGGGGCACGATCGCCCGGCGGGTCACGGGCACCATGCTCAAGTCCGGGCACGGCGCCAGCGCGAAGCGGCTGGCACTGGCGGCCCAGGGTCGCCTGAAGAGCCCGACGACCCGGGGGCAGCTCCTCGGCCCGATCGTCGACGCGGAGCTGAGCCAGGGCAGGGTTCCCGAGCACCTGATGACCGTGGTGCGGGGCCAGCTCAAGCTCGCCGACGGCTTCCTCAAGCGCCGGAACCCGGGCAAGGCCGCGCCCCACGTGCTGCGCGCGTTCAACCTGATGTTCCACCGGATCGTGCAGTTCGACGGCACCACCTCGCCGCTGGCCGAGGATCCGGAGAAGTTCCTCGCGCCGCTGCACACCAGCGAGGCCGGCCAGGCGATGGCGACGCCGCGCGGCCGGCAGAGCCCGGCGGCGTTCCCGCCGGCCGGCCGGCCGCACCGGATGCTCTTCTTCACCGGGCTGAACGACAACTTCCTCGGCCCGATCCTCGAACGCTACGAGGCGATGCCCGGGGTGGAGGTCCGCCGGCTCAACCTGATGGAGGAGTCGATCCTCCCGGTGCTCAGCAACGGCCGCACGAACGTGGCGCTGCACATGCTCGCCGGCACGTCCAAGCGGGCCGGGGAGGTCCAGGAGGCGTGGGGGCCCCACCTCGAGTGGGCGGACACCGTCTTCGTGGACTGGTGCAACCTGGGGGCCGCGATGCTGACGATGATCGACCCGGGCACCACCCGGGTGATCGTCCGCCTGCACAGCTTCGAGGCGTTCAGCTGGTGGCCGCACCTGACCGACTGGTCCCGGGTGGACGACGTGGTCTTCGTCTCCGAGCATCTCCGCGACCTGGCGCTGGCCGCGGTGCCCCGGCTGCGCGCCCCGCAGGGGCCGCGCACGCACATGATCAGCAACGCGATGGAGCTGCACCGGTACGTGGCGCCGAAGGTCGACGCCGACAGCCGGTTCACCCTCGGGCTGGTCGGTCTGAGCTCGCTGGCCAAGGACCCCCGCTGGGCCCTGGCCGTGCTGCGGGAGCTGCGCCGGCGGGACGACCGATACCGCCTCAAGCTGATCGGCGACCCGCTCAACCCGGAGCTCAGCCCGGCGATCAAGGCGTACGTCCGGGAACTCGACGCCGAACTGGCCGAGCTGGAGTCCGCCGGCGCCGTGGTGCGGGCCGGCCGCACCGACGACGTCCCCGGCGCGCTCACCGACGTCGGGGTCATCCTCAGCACCTCGCTGCGGGAGAGCTTCCACTGCGCGCTCGTCGAGGGCGCGGCCAGTGGCGCCGTGCCGGTGGTGCGCGACTGGCCGTTCTTCGCCGGCCGGCCGCACAGCGCCCGGAGCCTCTTCCCCAGCGACTGGGTGGTCGGCACGCCGGAGGAGGCCGCCGAGCGGATCCTGGCCCTCACCGCGTCGGAGGACGTCTGGCGCGAGGCGGGCGCGGCGGCGTCGGCGCACGTGCTGAGCACCTGGGACTGGTCGGTCACGCAGAAGGACTTCGACCGGCTGCTGCTGGAGCCGCCGGCCACCACCGACTGACCGGCGCACCGACGGAAACGATTCGGCCGGCTCCCCCTCGGGGGAGCCGGCCGAGTCGTCTGTCCGCGGGTCAGCCCGAGGTGCCCGCGAACGCCCGGTCGTCGTCCTCGGCGCGGCGAGCCGACGGAGGACGGGCCCCGCCGGCGGTGGCCGTGCCCAGCAGCGAGCGGTACACCTCGTCGAGGATCCGGGCCTGAGCCTCCCACGTCCAGGCCTCCAGCAGACCGGGCTTGTCGTAGGCGGCCCGGTAGCGCTCCGGGTCGCCGAGCACGGCCCGCACGGCCCGGGCGTAGTCGGCCAGGTCCTCCGCGGTGAACACCTCACCCTGACCGGTGGCCCGCGCCGTCTGCGCCATGGTCTTCACGTCGCTGACCACGATGGGCAGGCGGGCGTGCGAATATTCCAGGAACTTCGTGATCAGCGCCAGCTCGTGGTTGGGCTTGTGGTGGATCGGGATGACCCCGGCGTCCGCGCCGGACAGGAACGGCACCACCTGCCAGTGCATGACGTACGGCAGCAGGTGCACCCGGTCCGCGACACCCAGCTCGACGGCCCGCTCCCGCAACGCCTCGGAGAACTGGTTGTCGCCGTTCGGGTTCATCGTCACGAACGCGACGTGCACGCCGGGCAGTTCCGGCAGCGCCTCCACCATGATCTGGCAGCCCCGGCTCGGATTCACCGCGCCCGAGTAGACGAGCAGCGGCGTCGCGGCGTCCACACCGCACAGCGCGCGCAGGTCGGGCACGTCGCCGTCGGCCTCGGCCGGCGGGGCCATCGGCGCGTTGAGCACCACGGCTGGCCGCTCGGGCAGGGCGTGGGTCTCCTGGAGCAGGTCGGCGAGGGTGTCGGAGACCGTCACCACCGCGTCCGGGTAGGCCGCGTACTCGGCCGTGTAGGCGATCTGGGCCGGCAGCCAGCGCGGGTTGTCGGCCCGGCCGGTGATGCCACCGACGAACTCGTGGGCGTCCCAGACCAGCTTGGTGTTCCGGCCGGCGGCCCGCGCCCGCAGCGCCGCCCGGGCGCCGATGCCGAGCATCCGGAAGTCGTTGGCGTGGATGATGTCCGGCTTCAGCTCGTCGAGCGCGCTCCGGAAGGCCAGCTCGAAGTCCCACAGGCCGGGGTCGAGCCGACGCCAGGAGCGGTTGCCCAGCAGGCCCTGCCAGATGCGGACGGGCAGCCGGGTGAACAGCGCCTCCGGGTCGGCCTGGGACCTGCGCAGGCGTCGGGTCTCCCCACTGCGGAACCGGACCCACCGGGCCAGCGCCGTAGCGGTGGCCCGGGACGGCAGCTGGGCCACCTGTCCCACGGCGGTGGGCAGCCCGCCGCCGAGGGCCCGGGCGCGGACCCGGCGCTCGTAGAGGTCGGCCTGCCAGGCCTTGATCTCCTGGACCCGGTAGGCGGCCTCGGTGGTCGACGCGTACGCCAGCGGCCGGCGCAGGGATCGACGGTAGTCCCGGGGCAGCCGGTGCAGCGGCTTGGGCACGCGCAGCAGTCGCACCTCGGCGCCGCCGATCCGCCAGTTGTCCGTCTCGGAGCGGGCGTTGCGGATGCCGAGAAGGACGACGTCCCAGCCGGCGTCCGCCGCCGAACGCGCGGCCTTCTGCACCCGGGAGTCGCCGTGGACCCCGTTGTCGACCAGCATCACCACCCGTCCCCGGGTCGGTCGGGCATCGCTCTTCGAGCCAGCTTGCATGGGGTGCTTCTCCTCGTCGGCGGGGTGGTGCGGGTCAGCGGAGGAAGGCGTCGAAGGCCTCGGCGGTCCGTCGCCCGTCGTGGTGGTCACGGACGTACCGCGCGCCCTCCGCGGCGAGGGCGACGGCGGCGGTTCTGTCGTCGAGCAGCGACTCGATCGTCTTCACCAGGGTGCTGGGCGTGGCGTTGGCGATCGGCGGCTCGACGCCGGCCGCCCGGTGCGGGCCCTCGCTGACGTACGCCACCACGACCTTGCCGGCTGCCATCCCCTCGCAGGAGAACGTGCCGTAACTGCCCATCACCAGCTGGTCGACCACGATGTCGCAGTCCTGCACCAGGCGGCGCATCTCGTGGTGCGGCAGACCCTCCACCAGGCGCAGTTCGATGATCCGTCGCTCGTCCAGCTCCTGCAAGCGCGGCAGGAGCCGGTCGGTGCCCTTGGTCCACCGCTTCGACGGCGCGTGCAGCACCACCGGCCGGGCGCGCTCCAGCACCGGGCGGTCGCAGGCCCAGTCGTCCACGTCGACGATCAGCGGCGCCCAGGTGGCGAACGGCACGTCGTCCAGCAGGTCGGGGGTGGTCACGAAGAAGGGCAGGCCGCTCTCCTCGGCGGTGCGCCGGTTCCGTTCGGCCACCGTGGTGAGCCGCTCGCGCAGGTCCTCGTCCGCGTCCCGGAACGCCGACTCGGCGTGCCGCTCCAGGTGCGCGCCCGGGTGGCGGATCTCGCTGCCGTGCGCCAGCAGCGCGACCTTGATCCGGGCCCGGCGCAGCGCGGGCAGGTCGGCGGAGATGTCGTCGCCGTTGCCCCGGCCGAGCACCGGGCGGAACGCGTCCACGATCAGGTGCGTGTACCAGCCGAGCACCCGGCGGGCCTGCTCCACCTGCACGTCGAGCCGGTGCTCGCCGGGGTAGTTCAGGTAGCGGTCGGCCGGGTAGCGGTAGGTGGCCGGCGGCTTGGCCATCACCAGCTCGACGCCGACGTCGGCGCGGGCGGCGGTGAGGGCCACCGCCAGGGCGGAGAGCTGCCCGGCGTAGTTCGCGGTGCCCAGCCCCAACCGGACCGGTCCGGCGCCGAGCGCCCGCCAGGGGCCCGGGGTGCCGGCCTCGATCGGCGCGACCGGGGGATCCTCCGGCGTGGGCGGCTCGTCGCCGCGCTGCCGGGCCCGCTCCACCGCCCTGGTGAAGGAGGGCAGCGAGCCGGGCGCGAAGAAGTCACCGGCCCGGTGCGGAGCGAGGTGTTCGCGGACCACCCGGCTGTCCGCCGCGACGACCCGCAGCCCGGCGGCGAGGTAGGTGTCGAGCAGCGCGAGACCGGCGTCCGGCTCGAACCCGAACACGCCCACGTCGGCCGAGGCGAGGAACGCCGCGGTCACCGTACGCGGGCGCGGTACCTCGTGGATCCGCCGCCGGGCCTTGCCGGCCCCGCGGATCAGGTCCTGGGTGGCCGCCCGCTCCGCCTCGTCGCGGACCAGCGCGAGGTGGAACTCGGGCAGCCGGGCCAGGGCGCGGACCACGCCGGCCAACGCCCGGTCGCCGGTTACCCCGCCGGCGTGCACCAGCAGGGGTGTGCCGGCGGGGAGCTCGCACAGCTCACGTACCGAAGGGGTCTGGAAGGGCCGGGCGCCGGCGGCGGCCCGGCGGAGCGCGATGCGCCACCGCCGGGGAATCCGCCGCCGCACCGCCGAGACCGTCCGCCGCACCGGCGCGGGGCTCATCGCAGTGCCGGCTCCGCGTCGCTGCCGCTGGTCGCGACGGACACGACCTTGCCGTCGGAGGCCGACTCGAGCAGCGCCGCCGCGACCTGCACGGTACGCAGGCCCTGTCGCAGGGTGACGATGTCGCTCTGCTTGCCCTCCACCGCGTCCCGGAAGCGCTCGTGCTCGACCAGCAGCGGCTCGCGCTTCGGGATGGCGTAGCGGACCATGTCGCCCTCGGCCACGCCGCGGAACGCGCGCAGCGCCTCCCACTCGGTGTCGATGGCGGCGTTGGCGTAGAAGGTGAGGTCCGCGGTGAGCGTGTCGGCGATGAAGCAGCCCTTGTCGCCGGTGACCACGGTGGACCGCTCCTTGAGCGGGCTCAGCCAGTTGACCAGGTGGTTCACCATCGTGCCGTCGGAGAGCTGGCCGACCACGGCGACCATGTCCTCGTGCAGCCGGCCGCTGCGCGAGACGGTGCGGGCGGAGACCGAGGTGTATTCCCGGCCGGTCACCCAGGCGGTCAGGTCGATGTCGTGGGTGGCCAGGTCCATCACCACGCCGACGTCGGCGATGCGGTGCGGGAACGGGCCCTGGCGGCGGGTGACCACCTGGAAGACCTCGCCCAGTTCGCCGGCCTCCAGCCGGGTCCGCAGGCTCTGCAGCGCCGGGTTGTAGCGCTCGATGTGACCGACGCCGGCGACCAGGCCGGCGGTCTCGAACGCGTCGACCAGCTTCGTGGCCGCCTCGACCGACTGGGCAAGGGGCTTCTCGATCAGCGCGCAGACGCCGTTGGCGGCCAGTTCCAGGCCGATCGACTCGTGCAGCGCGGTCGGGCAGGCGACCACCGCGTAGTCGACGCCCAGCGCCAGCAGGTCGCTCAGCTCGGGCACGACCGGCGCGCGCAGCGTGCCGGTCACGTCGCCGGCCGGGTCGACCACGCCGACCAGCTCGACACCGTCGAGGTTGGACAGCACCCGGGCGTGGTTGCGGCCCATGGCGCCGAGGCCGATCAGCCCGGCCCGCAGCTTGCGCCCACTCATCGGGCACCTCCGGCCAGGTTCGCGCCCTCGGCGATCCGCTCCAGCTCGGCCTGGGTCAGCGACGGGTGCACCGGCAGCGAGACCACCTCGGCGGCGGCCCGCTCGGTCTCCGGCAGGTCCCACGCGCCCGGCTTGCCGTCGACGAGGTACGGCTTGAGCCGGTGGATCGGGGTCGGGTAGTAGACCGCGTTGCCGATGCCCAGCTCGGTGAGGCGGGCCTGGGCGGCGTCCCGGTCGCCCCGCACCCGCACCGTGTACTGGTGGTAGACGTGCTTCGCGCCGTCGGCGACCGGCGGGGTGACCATGCCGGTGATGGCGGAGTCGAGGAACTTGGCGTTGGCGCGACGCTGCTCGGTCCACCCGTCGAGCTGGCCGAGCTGCACCCGGCCGATGGCGGCGGCCACGTCGGTCATCCGCATGTTGGCGCCGACGATCTCGTTGGCGTACCGCTGCTCCATGCCCTGGTTGCGCAGCAGCCGCAGGGTGCGGGCGAGATCCGCGTCGGCGGTGGTGATCATGCCGCCCTCGAGGGAGTGCATGTTCTTGGTCGGGTAGAAGCTGAAGCAGCCGGCGGTGCCGAAGGCGCCGACCGGGGTGCCGTTCAGCTCGGCGCCGTGCGCCTGGGCGGCGTCCTCGACGACGGCCAGGCCGTGCTGCTGCGCGATCGCCATGATCCGGTCCATCGCGGCGGGGTGCCCGTAGAGGTGCACCGGCATGATCGCGACGGTCTTCGGGGTGATCGCCGCGGCGACCGCCTCCGGGTCGACGCAGAAGCTGCCCGGCTCGATGTCGACGAAGACCGGCTCGGCGCCGACCAGCCGGACCGCGTTGCCGCTGGCGGCGAAGGAGAACGAGGGCACGATGACCTCGTCGCCCGGGCCGAAGCCGAGCGCCATCAGGGTCAGCTGCAGGGCCGAGGTGCCGGAGTTGACGGCGACGCAGTGCCGGCCGGCGACCAGGTCACCGAACTCCTCCTCGAACGCCGCGACCTCCGGGCCCTGGACGACCCGGCCGCTCCGCAGCACCCGGACAGCCGCCTCGATCTCGGCCTCGCCGATGATCGGTCGTGCTGGGGGAATGAACTCTGGATGCGGCCCGACCATGGGGCTTCCTCCTGTCGACGCGTGACTCATGTGGGGGACGTTGGGGGATGGTAGCGGTTTGGGATGAAAACCGGTTGATCGCGGCCATTGTCCGGCCGGATGTCGTGCGCTGTTCATGATCGACGGGCGCTCCCGTCGGCGGGCGCCGGGGTCACACTTCCACCCCGTCGCGGACAGGCCCCACGCATGCTACCCGGAGCGCGGCGACGATCGCGGCGGCCATGCGCGGCACCTCCGTGGGCTCCAGCGGGGCCCGGGAGATCGCCATCCGCCAGTAGACCGGCCCGACGATCAGGTCGACCGCGACCCGCCGGTCGGTGTCCGGGGAGAGCTCGCCGCGCTCCACCGCCCGACCGATCAGGATCCGGCCCACGGCCTGCTGGTAGTCGTCCAGCGCGGCCTGCAACTTCTCGGCGATCTGCGGGTTGCGGGCCGCCTCGGCCAGCAGGTCCGGGATGATCTGCGCGGCCAGTCGGTGACGCAACGCACGCGCCATCACGTGCAGCAGGATCTCCAGGTCACCGAGGAGGCTGCCGGTGTCCAGCAGCGGGATGTTCCGGCCCGCCACCGCCGAGACCATGTCCAGCACCAGGTCGAGCTTGGAACGCCAGCGACGGTAGATGGCGGTCTTGCTCACCCCCGCCCGCCGGGCCACCGCCTCGATGGAGAGGCGGCCGTAGCCGACCTCGGCCAACTCCTGCATCACGGCGGCGCGGATGGCACTGGTGATCTCCCCACGCAGCACCGCCGCGCCGGCCGGGGCACGCCTCTTCTCGGTCGTCACGTGGGACAATGTAGCGCAACGACGGTACGGTTGCGTCCCGACGTTCGGTGGACTACCTTCCATGCAGCAGCGAGGCGGCTCCTCCCCGCCCGGCCACGCTGGATGTCTTCACCGCACTGCTCCCCATCACGCACGAAAGATCGGAGCGCCTGATCATGGCCAACACCGCGGTGGCCGACCCCGAATCCGGACTGACCCGGGCCGAACTGGCCGGGCGGTACGGGCTGCGGGTGGCCGGGGAACGACCAGCCCTGGGCGAGTACGCCCGACGGTTGTGGGCGTACCGGCACTTCATGACCGCGTACTCGCGGGCGAAGGTCGCCTCCTCGCTGAGCAACACCCAGCTCGGTCAGCTCTGGCAGGTGCTGACGCCGCTGACCAACGCGGCGGTCTACTTCCTGATCTTCGGCCTGATCCTGGCCCAGCACAAGAACGTGCCGAACTTCATCGCGTACCTGTGCACCGGTGTGTTCATCTTCATCTTCACCCAGACCGCGGCGACGAACGGCGTCAGCGCGATCACCGGCAACCTGGGCCTGATCCGGGCGCTGCAGTTCCCGCGGGCCGCGCTGCCGATCACGGTGACGCTGGTGCAGCTCCAGCAGCTGCTCATGTCGATGGTCGTGCTGGCCGCCATCGTGCTGATCACCGGCGAGCCGATCACCTTCCGCTGGCTGCTGCTCCCCCTGATGCTGCTGCTCCAGACGATCTTCAACGTCGGGCTGAGCATGGTCATGGCCCGCCTCGGCTCGAAGGTCACCGACCTGAAGCAGATCATGCCGTTCGTGATGCGGACCTGGCTGTACGCCTCCGGCGTGCTCTACCCGGTGGCGCTCATCCGCGAGCACCTGCCGCCGTGGGCGGCCAACATCCTGGAGTGGAACCCGCCGCTGGTCTTCATCGAACTGGCCCGCTACGCGCTGCTCGACTCGCACCAGGCCAACCTGGTGAGCAGCCCCCTGAAGCTCTGGGCGCTCGGTCTGTTCTGGGCGGTCGTGATGGGCGTCGGCGGGTTCGTCTACTTCTGGCGCGGAGAGAAGGAGTACGGCCGTGGCTGAGCAGACCCTGCCGGTGAACGCCGGCACCGTGACCGACTCGGGCCGCGTCCCCACCGTGGTGGTGGACGACGTGCACGTGATCTACCGGATCCACAAGGGCGCGACCGGCGGCACCACCCCGGTCTCCGCGCTCAAGCGGATCGTCTCCCGCAGCAAGGTGCCGAACATCCGCGAGGTGCATGCCGTCAAGGGGGTGAGCTTCACCGCGTACGAGGGTGAGGCGATCGGCCTGATCGGCAGCAACGGCTCCGGCAAGTCGACCCTGCTGCGGGCCATCGCCGGCCTGCTCCCGCCGGCCCGCGGCGCGGTCTACACCCAGGGCCAGCCGTCCCTGCTCGGCGTGAACGCCGCGCTGCTCAACGACCTGTCCGGTGAGCGCAACGTGGTGCTCGGCTGCCTGGCCATGGGCATGCAGCCGGAGGAGGTCAAGCGGATCGCCCCGGAGATCATCGAGTTCTCCGGGATCAACGAGCGCGGCGACTTCGCCTCGCTGCCGATGCGCACCTACTCCTCCGGCATGGGCGCCCGGCTGCGCTTCGCCATCTCCTCGGCGAAGAAGCACGACGTGCTGCTCATCGACGAGGCCCTGGCCACCGGCGACCGCAAGTTCCGCGCCCGCAGCGAGCAGCGGGTCCGCGAGCTGCGCGACAGCGCCGGCACGGTCTTCCTGGTCAGCCACTCCATCGGCTCGATCCGGGACACCTGCGAGCGGACCATCTGGCTGGAGAGCGGCGTCCTCAAGATGGACGGCCCCACCAAGGAGGTCTGCGACGCGTACGAGAACCAGAAGTAGCCGGACGGAGCGCACCGCCCCGGGTTCCCGCCCGAGCGGTGCGCTCCGCCGTACGCGTTAAGGTTTTCGGATCCATCCGCTTTTCACCCAGAGTGAGGTACGGCAATGACGCAGGACCACACCACCGCACCGGACGCCGCGCCGGCGAACCCGGCACCCTGGCGCCCCACGCGTACGGTGGCCGTGATCCTCGCCGGGGGCACCGGGACCCGCCTCGGCCTGGGCATCCCCAAGCAGCTGCTGAAGATCGCCGGTAAACCGATCATCGAGCACACCCTCGCCGTCTTCGAGGCCGCGCCGGAGATCGACGAGATCATCGTGCTGATGGCCACCGGCCACGTGGGCGACGCGGAGCGGATCGTGGCCGACGCCGGCTTCCGCAAGGTCACCAAGGTGATCGAGGGCGGCGAGACCCGCAACGACACCACCCGGATCGCGCTCGACGCGGTCGGCGAGGGCGACGTCAACATCCTCTTCCACGACGCGGTCCGCCCGCTGGTGAGCGCCCGCATCGTGCGAGAGTGCGTGAACGCGCTCTGGTCCTACGCCGCGGTCGACGTGGCGATCCCCTCCGCCGACACGATCATCCAGGTCGACGCGGACGACTGCATCACCGACATCCCGGTCCGCTCCCGCCTGCGCCGCGGCCAGACCCCGCAGGCGTTCCGCTCCGGCACCATCCGGGAGGCGTACCGCCGCGCCGAGGGCGACCCCGACTTCGCCGCCACCGACGACTGCGGCGTGGTGCTGCGCTACCTGCCGGGCACGCCGATCAAGGTGATCGACGGCTCGGACGAGAACATCAAGGTCACCCACCCGGTCGACGTGCACCTGGCCGACAAGCTCTTCCAGCTCGCCGCCGCCCAGGCCCCCCGGCTGACCCACGGCGGCTACGCCGAGGAGCTGACCGGCCGGACCATCGTGGTCTTCGGCGGCAGCTACGGCATCGGCCACGACCTGGCCGAGCTGGCCCGCCGCTACGGCGCCCAGGTGTTCCCGTTCAGCCGCTCCACCACCGGCACCCACGTCGAGCGCGCCGAGGACGTGGCCGCCGCGCTGAAGACCGCGTTCGAGGCGACCGGCCGGATCGACTACGTGGTGGTCACCGCCGGCATCCTGGAGAAGGGCGCGCTCGCCGAGATGGACGACGAGACGATGGACCGACTCCTGCACGTCAACTTCGTCGGTCCGGTCACCATCGCCCGCCAGTCGCTGCCCTACCTCCAGCAGACCAAGGGCCAGCTGCTGCTCTACACGTCCAGCTCCTACACCCGGGGCCGGGCGCGCTACGCGCTCTACTCGGCCACCAAGGCCGCGCTGGTCAACCTGACCCAGGCGCTCGCCGACGAGTGGGCGGAGTTCGGCGTACGGGTCAACTGCGTCAACCCGGAGCGCACCGCCACCCCGATGCGGACCCGGGCGTTCGGCGAGGAGCCGGAGCACACGCTGCTCTCCTCCGAGGCGGTCGCCCAGGCCTCCCTGGACGTGCTGATCTCCGAGCTGACCGGCCAGGTGGTCGACGTGCGCCGGGCCCCCGGCGAGCAGGTGGCCGCCGCCGTACCGGCCCAGCCGGGCCCGCACCGGTCCGAACTGTCCGCCGACGCCTGAACCCGACAGGACGTGCCAGATGCGTGGTGACCTGGTTCGCAAGCTGCTCGCCCGGGTGCTGACCACCGGGCTGGCGGTGCTGGCCTTCCTCGTCGTGGCGCTCACCGGCGCCACCGGCTGGGGTCTGGCCCTGGCCGGCGCGGCACTCGCCGCCACCGCCTGGGAGCGCCGGGTGCGGCCGTCCGCCGACGGCCTCGCCGAGACGGTGCTCGTCGCCGCCGGCATCCTGGTCGGCTACGCCCGGCGCCTCGACGACGGCTTCGACCCCGCGCTGGCCGCCGCCGCGCTGGTGCTGCTCGGCCTGGTGCTGCTGGTCGGACCGCTGCGCCAGGCCGGCGCGCTGGAGATCCGGGCGGCGAACCTCCCGGTCCGCACCTGGACGCCAGTGGTCGCCGCCCGGCTCGGCGACGCGCTGCTGGTGCTGCTCGCCGTGGTGGCGCTCGCCGCCGCCCTGACGATGCCGGCCTGGACGGCGTTGGCCGCCGCGCTGCTGGTCGGCGCCGGCTGCGGAGCGGTCGCGTTGGACCTCGCCCGGCGCCGGTTCCGCCCGCCTGCCGGCGGTGGGCCGGTCGGCCGGGCGTTGCGCCGCCACCAACCCGAGTTCGTGCTGCACTTCTCCGCGCCGCCCGGCTCGGAGTACCAGGTCACCATGTGGCTGCCGTACCTGGAACGGATCGGCCGCCCGTTCCTGGTGGTGCTGCGCGAACCGGAGCTCCTGCCCACGGTGGCCGCCGCGACCCGCGCCCCGGTGGTCCTCTGCCCCACGCTGGAGGCGCTGGACGAGGCGCTGGTGCCCAGCCTGCGGGTGGCGTTCTACGTCAACCACGGCGCGAAGAACGCCCACGTGATCCGGTTCAACCAGCTCACCCATGTGCAGCTGCACCACGGCGACAGCGACAAGGCCCCCAGCGCCAACCCGGTGTCGGCGATCTTCGACAAGATCTTCGTGGCCGGGCAGGCGGCGATCGACCGGTACGCCCGGGCCGGGGTGGACATCCCCGCCGACAAGTTCGTCGTGGTCGGCCGCCCCCAGGTCGAGGCCATCGAGGTACGCCGGGAGCCGGTCCTCGCCTCCGCGCACCCGACCGTCCTCTACACCCCCACCTGGACCGGACACCACGCCGACGCGAACTACTGCTCGCTGCCGGTGGCCGAGACGCTGATCCGCCGGCTGCTCGACCGGGGGGCGACGGTGATCCTGCGCGCCCACCCGTACACCGACAAGAACCCCGCCTCG
Organism: Micromonospora sediminicola; assembly: GCF_900089585.1. NCBI lineage: Bacteria > Bacillati > Actinomycetota > Actinomycetes > Micromonosporales > Micromonosporaceae > Micromonospora > Micromonospora sediminicola. The sequence continues at coordinate 392,583 of NZ_FLRH01000004.1, forward strand.
GCGCGGCAGCTCGCCCGGCTCACCGAACTGCTCGCCGCCGACCGGGCGCGGACCGGCCGGTCCCACCTGTGGGGCGCGGCGGCGGCCCGGGAGCTGACGCTGACCGAGTGCGTCAACCGCGCCGACGCGCTGGTCTCGGACGTCTCCGGGGTCATCTCCGACTGGCTCTACTCCGGCAAGCCGTACGCGGTCACCGACACCGGCGCCGACGGGGAGCACTTCGTCGAGCGGTTCCCGCTGGCCGCCTCCGGCTACGTGCTGCGTCGCGACATGTCCAACGTGGACGAGGTGCTGGGCGCGCTGCTCGACACCGACCCGAAGGCCGCGGAGCGGTGGGCGGCCCGCACCCGCTACCTCGGCGACTTCCCGGCCGACCGGTACGCCGAGACGTTCCTCGCCGCCGCCCGCCGCGAGCTGGAGCCCGACTGGGCCGTGCCGGTCCCCCGCGCCGCCGTCTGAGGGGTGTTCCCGCTCAGGTGATCGCCGGCGACGGCCGCCCGTGATTCAGCGCGCGCGGCGGTAGCGCAGGGCGACCACGCCGTTACGGAGCGGCTCCGCCGAGAGCAGCTCGAGCCGGCGCGTGCCGGGCAGCCCGCCCTGGTGCAGCGTCGGGCCGTGGCCGGCGATCCTGGGATGGACGAGCATCTGATACTCGTCGATCAGGTCCAGCCGGTCGAGCTCGGTCGCGAGCCTGCCGCTTCCGAGGAGGACCCCGGCCGGGGTCTGGTCCTTGAGCCTCTGCACCCCGTCGCGCAGATCACCGGCGATGTGGTGGCTGTTGGTCCACGGGAAGTCCCGGCGCGTCGACGACACCACGTACTTGGGTTTGGCCTCCAGCCTGACCGCCCACTCGCGCTCGGCGGGCGGCGCCTGCTCGTCGCGGGCCACGGCCGGCCAGTAGCTCTCCATCATCTCGTAGGTGACGCGCCCCCACAGCATTGCCCCGGCCTCGTCCATGAGACGGGTGAAGAAGGCGTGCGTCTCGTCGTCGGCGATCCCCTCCCGGTGGTCGACGCAACCGTCCAGGGTGAGGTTGAGGCTGAAGATGAGCGCTCCCATGGCCGGCGAGTCTAGCCAGGACGGCGTCGGCCCGGGCGGACGTCGCCGGCTCGACACCCACGACCCGGACGGTTCACACATCCACGCCCGTCGCGCGCCGCCAACCAGGCGTACCGCCGGTCGTCGATGACGGCGACGCCCTGGTTCACAGGTAGGCGTCCAGCAGGGCGAGCACCGCCGCCGGGTCCTCCACGTGCGCATTGTGGCCCAGCCCGGGCAGTGTCGCCACCGGCACACCCAGCTCCTTGAGCTGCGCGTCGCTCACCATCGGGTCCAGCTCGCCGCGGGCCAGCAGCACCGGTACGTCGGTGGCGGCCAGCAACGCGGGCAGCCGCGGCTCCCCCACCGCGAACGCGGCCGGGTCCATCGCCAGCCGCCAGCGGCCGTCCTCCCGGCGCAGCCCCGCGTCGACCACCGGATGGTCGGGGGCGAACAGTCCGGCGAGCCCGGAGACGCGCAGGTAGCGGCGGGCCGCCTCGTCCCGGCTGGCGAACCAGGTCACCGGCCGCGCGGCCAACTCGGCCGACTTCGCCAGCTCCGCCGGCGACCAGACCACCTTGATGCCGAGGCCGACCACCGCGTCGACGGGCAGGCCCCGCTGCCGGGCGGCCAGCGCCAGCGCCACCACGCCCCCGAGCGAGTGCCCGAGCAGCACCAGCCGGTCCCGCGGACCGAATCGCTCGGTGACCGGCCCCAGCCCCTCCACCAGGCGCTGCGCCAGGCCCGCGAAGGAGTAGCCGGACAGCGGTGGCGACCAGCCGTGGCCGGCCAGGTCGGGGGCGAGCCATCGGCCGGGCCAGCGCCGCTCCAGCAGCGGCGCCCAGGGCAGCCACACCTCGCCGGTGGCACCCATGCCGTGCAGGAGCACCAGGTGACGGGTCCCCGTCGTATCGCCCATACGGCGCAGTCTGCCACCGGACGGACACGACGCGCGAGAGCCGACGCCTCCCGCAACCGTGGCACCCGCCGCCGGCGCGTCCGTCACCACGGGACGCCTTCCGGAGATTCGTCGACGATCGCGCCCTCGCCTCGGGCCCGCCGCCGGGAGACGGCCACGGACGCGGGCCGTGCTTCGTGGGCGTTGCCCGGCCTCGGACGGAACGGACGTCTGGTACGGCGTGACATACCGATGGCGTTCCACTCGCGGCGTCGGCTCACGGTGGGTGGAACGGGGTGCGTGTCTACCGGACCGGGATGCACCCATGACGTTCCACCGACGGGGCTGGCGGGCGCTGGGTGGAACGTCATGGGTGTCTCCGCGGCCGGGATGCACCCATGACGTTCCACCGACGGGGCTGGCGGCCGCTGGGTGGAACGCCATGGGTGTCTCCGCGGCCGGGATACACCCATGACGTTCCACCGACGGGGCTGGCGGCCGCTGGGTGGAACGCCATGGGTGTCTCCGCGGCCGGGATACACCCATGACGTTCCACCGGCCGGGTTGGCGGGCGCTGGGTGGAGCGTCACGGGTGTCTGCGGGTGTCCGGATGCACCCGTGGGCTTTCACCCGGGCGCGTGGGGTGCGGGTGGGTGTCCGGTTCGGTGGTGGTGGGCGGCACCCCGGGCGTGGAATCGGCGCCGGGTCGGCGGCGTTGTAGACGGGTGAACGACCGAGCAGGCAGCGAGCCCCCGAGCCGCCGCCCCGCCCACGGGAATGACGGTGGGCGGACGGTCGTTACACATCATCCCGGCGCCGCGACGAGGCCCCCCGCTCCGCGAGCCAGCCGGACATCCCCGGCCCCGTGAGCTGGCCCCCCGGCTCCACGAGCGTGCCGGATCCCTTCAAGACTTTTCGAGCGCCTGACGGTGCCCACACCCCCCCGGTGTGTTGACCCCCGAATGGAGCCCTCTCATGAACACGATCCTGCGCAAGAGCATCCTGGGTATCGCTGGTCTGGCCTTCACCGGTGGCGTGTTCGCCGGTCCGGTCGCCGCCCACGCCGACACCCCCGCCCACGCCGCCGCCAAGCCCGTCGCGGTCGCGTCCGTGCAGGGTGAGCAGTCCCGCATCACCCTGAACGACGAGCAGACCGCCAACGCCAAGGCGATCATCGCCGCCACGAAGAAGGCCGGCCTGCCCGAGCGGGCCGCGGTCATCTCGATCGCCACCGCCCTGCAGGAGTCGAAGCTGGAGAACCTCGGGCACCTCGGCGACAAGAATGACCACGACTCGCTGGGCCTGTTCCAGCAGCGCCCCTCCTCCGGTTGGGGCACGCCGGAGCAGATCACCGACCCCGAGTACTCCACCCTGGCCTTCCTCAAGGGCCTGAAGCAGGTCGACGGCTGGGACAAGATGCCCCTGACCGACGCCGCCCAGACCGTCCAGGTCTCCGCCTACCCCGACGCCTACGCCCAGTGGGAGAAGCAGGCCACCGACATCGTGAACCAGCACTGGACCAAGTAAGACCCACGCGAAGGCCGGCACCCCCAACAGGGTGCCGGCCTTTCGCGCGTCGTAAAAGGCGTCAGGCGGAGTAGCCGCGCGTCGCCATCCAGTTCGCCAGATCGATGGTGGTGACCCAGTACGAGGGCAGCGACGGGTCAGCCGAGTCGGCGATCCGGACGGTCCGGCCGTCGTTCTTGTAGCCGACCACCGCGATGTAGTGACCGCCCGGGAACGAGTGCCAGCCGCCGTTGGTGTCGGTGGCGTCGCCGGCGACGTTGGCGACGACCGCGCGGCCGTTGCTGACCGCCGTGACCACGTCGGCCTGGAGCCGGTCCATCTGGGCCGGGGTGGCCGCGCCCGGGATCATGCGGGTCCGGTACGGGTTGCCCTTGACCTGCTGGTTGAGCACGCGCGTGGTGTCCTCGGCCGAGTTGGTGCCCATCTCGGTGGTGCCGAGGGCGACGGCGAGCGTGTCCTGGCTCCGCTCGATGCCGTTGGCGCTGAGCGCGTTGCGCACCGCGGCCGGGCCGCAGTAGTAGTAGGTGGTCTGCGCCTGGTAGTCGTAGTCGAGCACCTTGCTCGCCGGCGGCTTCGGCTTGGGCTTCGGCTTGGTGTCCGGGTCGGTGGTGGCCTTGGCCGCCGGCTTCGCCGAGGGCGAGGCGGTGGGTGCGGCGCTGGGTGAGGCGCTCGGCGAGGGGACGGCGATGCGGGCCTCACCGCGGCTGGCGGCCTCGCCGAGGCGGGAGCCGAGTTCGGCGACCGCGACGGTGTTCTCCGACCGGGACGCGGTGTCGTCGGTGGCGGCGAGGGCGACACCGGTGCCGCCGGCCAACACGAGGGCGGCGGCCGAACCGGCGATGATCTGGTACGGGCGCTCGGTGGCGAGACGCCGCAGCTGACGCTTCAGGTGGTGCTTCACGGGTTCCTCCAGGGCGTGAGCGGCACACGCCGGCCCCCGCGCGGAGGACTTCACGCGCGTTCGACGGGGCGGGACGGCCGCGGGACGGGGCACCCGGACAGCCGGGCGCACACGGGGGGTCGGGTGGGCGTCGCCGTCAGGCGAGCGCCGGCACCACCGGGCCGTGGAGGTGGGGGGACGATCGGGGGGTGGTTCGCACGAGGAATGGAACTCCTTCCGTGGCCGCCGACCGGGTTAGCTGACGGATTCGGGCGGGAAGTACGCCCTACCGCGGGCCGTGGCTCGCGGATTCACCCCGGTGTTGCTGTGGGTCCCCGGTTCGTATGCACGATTAGGCGGGTCGGTGCGGCGTCGCCGTCTGCGATCGAAAACCGCACCGGACGCGCCGACACTACCGGTGGGTACGCCTCAAGCCAAGCGCTCCCACCTGCGTAAACATCGTCCGCGACTACGGATATCGGAACAGCCGGTTACTGACTTCACTCAATGGGGGCAAGGGTTCGAGCCGGCATCGGAAGGCGAAAAGCGGGCATTCGACCGGCCGACGCCCCGCAATTGTCGGGTCCGCTGACCGGTTGTGCGCCGAGCGCCCGTTTCCGGGCCGCACGTGAGCGGGCTCACCGCATTCGGGTAACGATTCGGCGGAGACGCCACTCAGCCGACCCGGGCCGGCCGCCAGCGGGCGCCGCGGACGACGGTGGGCACCGGGACTCGGCTGGCCGACGCGACGCGGGGGGCGGGCGACGGCCGCACCGCGGCGGCCGCCGCGTAGGTCTCGGCGGCCAGCGTCCGCGCCGCGTCGGCGGCGAGCTCCGCGTCCCGCCAGGCCTGTCGCTCCCGCTCGGCGGCCGCCTCCCAGGCCGCCCGTCGGCCGTCACGGATCGTCCGGGCCAGCACGATCTCCTGCTCAGCCGGATGGCGACGCGGGTCCCACCCGTTGCGGTGGGCCAGCACGTCCGCGAGCTGCCGGGCGGTCAGGTCGCCCCGCCAGTGCGCCGCCATGGCGGCGTGGTGCAGCCAGCGCTCCCGCGCCGCGTACTCGGACGGGGTGTGTGGCGTGCGCGGCGCGGGCAGCGCGGCGGCGCCGGCCAGGCGGCGGGCGGCCGCCTCCGCCTCGTCGAAGGCCACCCAGGCCCGCTCCGCCTCGTCCTGGACGGCCAGCCACCGCTCGCGTCGCCGGCGGGCGGTCTGGGCGGCTCCGGCGGCGGCCACCGCCACCTCGTCGGCGTAGCGGGCGAGGTCCGCCCGGTGCAGCGCCTCCGCGTCGACCGGATCGGGTTCGAGGTCCGCCGCGCCGTCGCGGTCGGGGCGGGCGACGAGCACGGCGAGCAGGCCGAAGGCGGACACGAGCAGGGCCGACCAGATCGCGGCGGCCTCGGGGACGGCGGTGAGGAAGTGGTAGAGAACGGTCTGCGACATGGTCGGCACCTCACGGAGAAGACGTGGCGGGAAGGTCGCACGCCGGTCGGGGCGGGGCGCGGCCGCGGAACGGGCGCCGCCGGGCCGCCGAGGCGGGTGCGGGGTGAGGTTCGGTGGGTGCGGGGACGGGCCGGGGACCGCCCGTGCGGTCAGCGGGCGGGCGGGGCCCGGGGGCCGACCGGCGCCGGGTGCCGACCGGCCGGGACCGGCTCCCGGTGGCCGGGCCGCGCGACCGCGTCCCGGGGCGCGGGCTCCGGGACGCCGGTGGAGGGGGCCGGCCGCTCGGCGACGTCGACACGGCCCGGCCGCGCGGCGACCGGCGTGTCAGTCGGGGTACGCGACGTCAGGCCGACGGCCGGGCCGGCCGGCGTCGGGACGGCCGTGGCGACCCCGGCGGGCAGTGTCGTAGCGCCGAGCGAGCAGGCGACGACCACGGCCAGGCTGGCCAACATGCGTGCCGCCCAGCGCGCCACCCACCACACGGGACAGGTGAGCGCGATCGGAAGCACGGGTACAAATTACCGCCGATCCCACCGCCGCGCACTCTCGGTCGGCGTGTCGTGACACCACCGACCAGGGTGGACGCGCCTCAGTCGGGGCCACGCCGCCCGGCGTACTCGATCGGGGTGGGGGCGCCGGCGTCGGCGGGTGACCTCGGCGCCGGCACGGACCGCGCCGGCGCGGCGGCGGCCGGCGTGGGGCGGGGCCGGCGCGGGCCGAGACGCCGCATCATCGGCACCTCCACCCAGCGGTGCAGGGCGGCGGCGAGCGCCAGGTTGAGCAGCAGGAAGCCGAGCACCGCGAGCGGGCCCCGCCACCCGGGCAGCCCGGTGCCCCAGTCGCCGGTGAGCCGCAGCACGGTCACCATGACCAGCACGTGGACCAGGTAGAAGGCGAAGGAGACCTCGCCCAGCCAGACCATCGTGCGGGACCGCCAGGGGGTCCACCGGCCCCGCACGTCGGCCTGCGCCGCCGCGGTGATCACCAGCAGGTACGCCACCGCGAGCAGCGCCGCCCAGAACTCGGCCCGGACCCAGAACGCGGCGACCACCCAGGTGCCGACGAAGAGCAGGCTGGCCACGGTCAGGTCGGGGCCGCGCCAGCGGTTGCGGCGCATCAGCTCGGCGGCGGCCGCGCCCATCCAGAACTCGAAGGACCGGGTGACCGGGAAGATCTGGGTGAACCACCACCGCTGCTCCTCGGGCACCAACTGCTGCCCGGGCCACAGGGCGAGGATGAGCAGCGGCGCGGCGACCAGCACGACCCGCAGCGCCCGGGTACGGGCCCGACGCAGCCACGGCACCGCGAGCGGCAGGCACAGGTAGAAGGCCAGCTCGCAGGAGAGCGACCAGCTCACGTTGTTGACGCTGTAGAAGTAGCCGCCGAACGGGATCCACGCCTGGACCAGGAGGAGGTTGCCGAGGGCGGCCAGCCGCGGCACCGGGTCGGCGAACCAGGCCGCCACGGCCAGCGCCGCCAGGAAGGTGACCACGTGGTTCGGGTAGATCTTGGCGACCCGGCGCCACAGGAACGTCCGCCCCGGCTCGCCGTCGCGGTACGACCAGACCAGCACGAATCCACTGAGGATGAAGAAGAACTCGACCCCGGACAGGCCCAGGCTGAACGCCTTGTCGACCACCGCCTTGAGATCCGGCTCGGCGACGATCCGCATGGTGCCCGCGTGGAAGCCGAAGACCAGCAGAGCGGCGACCCAGCGCAACCCGGTCAGCGACGGCAGGCGCGGAGCGCGGGTGGTGGTCGGCGCACTGGTCATTCCGGGCACCCTACCCGCCGGGAGGAGCGGGGTGCCGAGGCCCGGCCGGGCCCCGGCGGGCGGCGGATAGGATTTCCGTTCCTGCCCGAGCGGACGCCCACCCGGCCCGCCGGACACGCCGTGCCAGTACGGAAGGTGACCAACCGGATGCACCAGCGGATCCTGCTCCGCGCCCGCAAGGGCCCGTTCGACGTCCTCACGCCGGAGGAGACGTTCGCCGGCAACTGGATCGGCGACAACACGGGCAACCTGGTCTTCAGCCACGCCGCGCACAAGCTGCTGGCCACCTCCACGGCGGAGATCACCGCGACCCGCAGCCCGGCCGACCCGCGCCTCGCCGACGAGATCAACGAACGGTACGACGTGTTCGTGGTCCCGCTGGCCAACGCCTTCCGCCGCAGCTTCGTGCACCGCCTCACCCCGATGACCCGGCTGATCGAGCGCCTGAAGATCCCGGTGGTGGTCCTCGGGGTCGGCGTGCAGACGAACGTCGACGGCGACCGGGAGTACCTGCGGCAGATCGACGAGCCGGTCAGCGCGTTCTGCCGGGCCGTGCTCGACCGGTCGCACAGCATCGGCGTACGCGGCGAGGTGACCGAGAGCTACCTGCGGACGCTCGGCTTCTCCGCGGTGGAGCAGATCGGCTGCCCGTCGATGTTCCTGCACGGCGACGCGTTCCGGCTGGACAAGCCCCGGGCCGAGCTGAGCACCGACGACCGGGTCGCGCTGACCATCTCCCCGTACGTCGCCTCGATGGCCGCCGTCGTCCGCCACCACCGGGAGCGCTACCCGAACCTCTGCTACGTGCCGCAGGACCTGCGCACCCTGGGCACCCTGCTCTACGGCGACGCGCCCGAACACCGGGGCAAGAGCGGCGAGATGCCGCTGCACACCTCGCACCCCCTCTTCGTCGAGGACAAGGTGC